>JBKCUM010000081.1:0-14873 GCA_046318395.1 Rubrivivax sp. | reverse complement strand
ATCCAGTCATCGAGTCGCTCGGGGAACAGAACGCTCTGCGTTCGGTCCTGGCCTTCAACGTATCGCCCCATTGATCGCTCCCGCCTCAAGTGCTGGAACTGCGACTCTGTCGGTGCGAAAGAGTTTCCACACAGCCTCGGTCGTTAGCCGCCAGTCAAGTGGCGCCCGGCGTCCGACCGATCCCAGTCTGAAGCTGCCACAAGCCACAAAGCCTACCCCGCGCCGCCGCGCGGTCTCGCAGACCTGCCTCCCCCGGCGTGAAATCGCCGGGCGACCTTCGGCAGGCGCAAAGGGCCTTCCGGCCCTTTGCGTTGCGTGCTGTTCGCTGGAACTGGCAGTTGCGCGGTCTCGCAGGCCGGTCTCCCCCGGCGTGAAATCGCCGGGGGAGCTTCGGCAGGCGCAAAGGGCCTTCCGGCCCTTTGCGTCCGGCCTCAGTCCAATGACCGGGGTTTGAACTTGCGGTCGTCGTTAAACAGGAAGGTCTCGACCACGGTCCAAGGCTTGGGCAGCTTGGACACATCGCCAAACGGCGCAGCGCGGTGGATGGCCTGGGTGGCGATCTGCACCGTGTCGCGCGCTTGCCCCGGCTGGCGCAGCACCTTCACGGCTTTCACGCTGCCGTCGGCGTTCAGTTCCACCTCCAGCACAGGTACGGCCAGCAAGGGGGCGGGCACCTTGCCGCTGAACACCTGGTCGGGGTTGGCCGCCACCAGGCGCTGCGCCAGCTGGCGGCGCAGTTCATCCTTGTTGCGCACCGCCGCCGGCGCAGGCAGTTTCACCGGGGCACGCGCCGCCGCACCACCGCCAGTGGCGGCCGTGGCTGGCGCCGCGGCTGGGGCGGGCGCAGCGGCGCCCGGCTTGGCCGGCGCCGCCGGTGCGGGCGCAGCGGCCGGCGCAGGCGCCGTGGGTGCGACCGCCGGCTGGGCGCAACCCACCAGCAAGGCAACGCCCAACCCGCACAGGGCCCAGGCCCCGCCGCGGAGCGGTGGGGTTCGTGTGTGTTCAATGCAAGGCACGGTAAATCTCCTCTGCCAGTTCTCGCGAAATGCCTTCGACGGTGGCGAGCTCTTCCACCCCGGCCGAAGCCACACCCCGCACGCCGCCAAACCGTTGCAAGAGCCGGGCGCGCTTGCGCGGCCCCACGCCGGGAATGTCTTCCAACTTGCTGCCACCCGTGCGCACGCTGGCGCGCTTGGCGCGCATGCCGGTGATGGCGAAACGGTGGGCCTCGTCGCGGATCCGCGCCACCAGCATCAGCGCCGCGGAGTCGTGTCCCAGGTAGACCTTTTCACGGCCGTCGGCAAACACCAGTTCTTCCAGACCCACCTTGCGGCCCTCGCCTTTTTCCACGCCCACGATCAAGTGCAGCGGCAGGCCCAGCGCGGTGAACACCTCGCGCGCCATCGACACCTGGCCACGGCCGCCGTCCACCAGCACCAGGTCGGGCAGGCGGGCGGTGGCCTTCTTGCGGCGCGGCTTGGTGGCCGCCTCGTCGCCGGCATCGGCCGCGGCTTCGGCGGGGGCTTCCAGCACCTCGGGCTCGTCACCCCTCGCCGCGGCCCGCGCCATCTCGGCCAGCTTTTCGTAGCGCCGCGTCAACACCTGCCGCATGGCGGCGTAGTCGTCGCCACCGGTGATGCCTTCGATGTTGAAACGCCGGTACTGCGCCGGCTGCATGGCGTGGGCCTCGTACACCACGCAGCTGGCCTGCGTGGCTTCGCCGGCCGTGTGGCTGATGTCGAAACACTCGATGCGCAGCTGGTCGGCGTCGCTGTCGTCGAAGTCCAGGTTCAGCGCGTCCACCAGGGCGCGTGTGCGCTCGCGCTGCGAGCCTTCTTCAGACAACAGACGCGCCAGCGCCAGCTCAGCGCCTTTTTCCGCCATCTCCAGCCAGATGCGGCGCTGTTCGCGCGGCTGGTGGATGCAGCGCACCTTCACGCCCGAGGTCTCCGACAGCGCCTCGATCAGCGCCGGGTCCACCGGGTGGCTGACCACCAGCTGCGAAGGCACGGCCGCGCCCACGTAATGCTGGGCGATGAAAGCCTCCAGCACCGCCACTTCGGGGCTGGGCGCGTCGGCACGCTCTTCGGCCTCGTCGGCACTGAGCGCGGCGCCGTCGTCCACGTGGGTGGGGAAGTGGGCGCGGTCGCCCAGGTGGCGGCTGCCACGCACCAGGGCCAGGTTCACGCAGGCGCGGCCGCCGGCCACGCGCACGGCCAGGATGTCCACGTCTTTTTCGGCCGAAGACAAACTGCTGGCGTCCACACTTTGTTGGTGCAGCACGCGCGACAGTGAACCGATGCGGTCGCGCACGGCGGCGGCTTTTTCGTATTCGAAAGCCTCGGCCAGCGCCATCATCTCGGCTTGCAGGTCTTGCACCACGGCCTGTTCATCGCCCAGCAGAAACCGCTCGGCGTCGCGCACGTCGCGGGCGTAATCGGTGGGGCTGACCAGGCCCACACAAGGGCCGCTGCAGCGCTGAATCTGGTACAGCAGGCAGGGCCGCGAACGGTTGTTGAAAACCGTGTCTTCGCAGGTGCGCAGGCGGAACACCTTCTGGATCAGCTGGATGGTCTGTTTCACCGCCCAGGCGTTGGGGTAAGGCCCGAAGTAGCGGTGCTTGCGGTCCACGGCGCCGCGAAAGTAAGCCACGCGGGCGCAGGTGCTGGCCGACAGGGCCACGGCCGAGTCGGCCGCGCGCACGCCGATGATCTTCAGGTAGGGGTAGCTCTTGTCGTCCCGGAACAAGATGTTGAACTTGGGGTTCAGCGTCTTGATCAGGTTGTTTTCCAGCAGCAGGGCTTCGGCCTCGGTGCGCACCACCGTGGTTTCCAGACGGTGGATGCGCGCCACCATGGCACCGATGCGCGTGCCGCCGTGGTCCTTCTGGAAGTAGCTGGAGACGCGCTTTTTCAGGTTGCGCGCTTTGCCGACGTAGAGCACGCCGTCTTGGGCGTCGAAGTAGCGGTACACGCCCGGCAGGCCGGGCAGCGCGGCCACTTCGGCCAACAGTTTTTCGCGGGTGGGTGGGGCCTGTTCTTCGCTCATCACGGCCGATTCTGCCGGGCTTCGGTGAAGACGCTGGGCTGGCGCTTTGATAATTCCCGCCATGTCCCTGGCCACGCCCACGCCCTTGCCCACGCCCCCCTGTCTGCCGGTTGGCACCTGGGACCTCTTCTGCCGCGTCATCGACAACCACGGCGACCTGGGTGTGTGCTGGCGCCTGGCGCGTGACCTGGCCACCCGCGGCCACCCGGTGCGCCTGTGGGTGGACGACGCCACGGCCCTGGTCTGGATGGCGCCCCAGGGGTGGCCCGGCGTGCAGGTGGCGGCCTTTGATGCGGCGGCTGGCGCGGTGCCGGGCGAGGTGGTGGTCGAAGCCTTCGGCTGCGACCCACCCGCAGCGTTCGTGCAGCGCATGGCCGAAGCCGCCGCATCGGGCGCGGCCCCGGTGTGGCTGAACCTGGAATACCTGAGCGCCGAAGCCTATGTGGAACGTTGCCACGGCCTGCCCTCGCCACAACGCAACGGGCTGACCAAGTGGTTTTTCTACCCGGGCTTCACGCCGCGCACCGGCGGCTTGTTGCGCGAAGTGGGCCTGCTGGCGCAGCAGGCGGCTTTCGACCGCCAAGCCTGGCTGGCCACGCAGGGCCTGCTGCTGCACCCGGGTGAACGGGTGGTCAGCCTGTTCTGCTACCCGCATGCACCGGCTGCTGCCCTGCTGCAGGCCCTGGCCGACCAACCCACGCTGCTGCTGCTGACACCGGGTTACGCCCAGGCCCTGCTTCCGCCCGGTACGCCACTGCCGCCGGGCCTGCGCACCCACGCCCTGCCCTACCTGGCGCAGCCGCAGTTCGACGAACTGCTGTGGGCCAGCGACCTGAACTTCGTGCGCGGCGAAGATTCCCTGGTGCGTGCGCTGTGGGCCGGCCGGCCGGCCGTGTGGCACATCTACCCACAGGAAGACGGCGTGCACGCGCAAAAACTGCAGGCCCTGTTGGACCGCCTGCAGGCCGTGGCCCCCACGCCCGGGCTGGACGCCCTGTGGCGGGCCTGGAACGGCCTGCTGCCCGCCGGCAGCGCCTGGCCGGCCTGGCCCGAGTTCCCGGTTTGGCAAGCTGCAGCCCAGGCACACCGCCAGCACCTGGCGCAAGCGCCCGACCTGTGCAGCACCTTGCTGGCATTCGCCGCTGGCAAGAAACCCCTGGCCGCGGGTTAGAATTGCGGGCTTTGCTGCGCGCGTGAAGGGTTGTGGGTGTCAACACCCACCTGCCCCACAGGCATCGGGAGCCCAGGTTCCCATCCGGCCGCGCTGGCTGCACCAACATCAACCAGGCAGCGGGGCCTTCCCCGCAAGCCCCACCGCAGGAAGCGGGCCCCGTCCCCGCCATAAGCCATGAAAACCGCTCAGGAAATCCGCGCCGGCAACGTCATCATGCAGGGCAAGGACCCCATGGTCGTGCTGAAGACCGAATACAGCCGTGGTGGCCGCGGCGCCGCCACCGTGCGCATCAAGATGAAGAGCCTGCTCAGCGGCTTCGGCGCTGAAACCGTCTTCAAGGCCGACGACAAGATGGACCAGATCATTCTGGACAAGAAGGAGTGCACCTACTCCTACTTCGCCGACCCGATGTACGCCTTCATGGACGCCGACTACAACCAGTTCGAGGTGGAAGCCGAGAACATGGGCGACGCCATCAGCTACCTGGAAGACGGCATGGCCGTGGAAGTGGTGTTCTACGACGGCAAGGCCATCAGCGTGGAACTGCCCACCACCGTGGTGCGTGAGATCACCACCGAACCCGCCGTCAAGGGCGACACCTCGGGCAAGGTGATGAAGCCGGCCAAGCTGGTGAACACCGGTTTCGAAATCGCGGTGCCGCTGTTCGTGGAAAGCGGCGACAAGATCGAAATCGACACCCGCACGCACGAGTACAAGAAGCGCGTCTGAGCGCGGCGCCCACGGCGCACGCCCCAGCAGCAACAAGGCACCTTCGGGTGCCTTTGTCGTTGTGGGCGCGCCTGTTTCGTCGGGCCCAAGGCGCACGCGGGGCCCTATGCTCTGGGCCTGTTGACCGAACATCCCCCAGGAGGCCCCGTGCTGGACCACATGACCTTCCGCGTCACCGACATCGCCGCCACCCGCCGCTTCTACAGCGCGGCCTTGGCCCCGCTGGGCTACACCTTGCGGGTCGACGCCTGTCACGACGGCGTGAACCTGCTGGGTTTCGGCTTGGGTGAGCACATCGACACCTGGTTCGTCGACGGCCCATCGCCGCACGGCGCCCCGGCCACCACCGGCTGCCACCTGGCCTGGGTGGCCCCCGACCGCGCCGCGGTGGACGCCTTCCACGCCGCGGCCTTGCAAGCCGGTGGCCGCGACAACGGCGCCCCCGGCCTGCGGCCGTTGTACGGGCCGCACTACTACGGCGGGTTCGCCATCGATCTGGAAGGCAACAACGTCGAAGCCGTGTGCCGGGCACCGGCCTGAAACGGCCGCCACGCTCGGCCGTCGCAGGCCCCGCGCCCAACCCCCCAGCACAGCCTGTTCGCCCGCCATGCCAGCCCCCCGCCTGGACCATGTTTGACTTCGACGCTGCCGTCACCGCCCCCTTCCGCATGCAGCCCGGCTTGCGCCGGCTGGCCGATGGCGCACCGCAGTTGACACCGCTGCGCCCTGGCCAGCGCCACTACCGCGAGAAGCTGGCCGTGCTGTCGGCCTTTGCACGCCAGGTGCTGCTGGCACAGCCCGGGTTCGACGCGGCGCCCGCACTGGCGGCCCTGTGCCAACACGCCGCCCTGGAACACCCCCAGGCCTGGGCCTGGGACGGGCGGCGCGCCGACGCGCTGGTGTTGGGCGTTTCGGTGGCCGACGGCCAGGTGCTGCCCCGGCCCGAAGGCCAACCCGAAGGCCGCTTCGGCGCTGCAACGGAGGTGGCGGAATGCCTGCGCCAGTTGCCCGCCGGCTGGCGCCTGGCAGGGTTGCTGAGCCTGGCCTTTGCCGAAGACTTCGCCGTCGTGGACGCGCCCAGCACCCGGCTGCCGTGGCTGGCCGTGGCCCTGCCGTCGTTCTGGACGCCGGCCGAGAAAGTGGGGCGACCGTTCGCCGACGTGCACCAACCCGTGGCCGATGGCCAACTGGTGGTGCAGGCCGCCGCGGCGCTGACCCGCCTGGTGACGGGCCCGGCGCGCTGGGAACGTTTTGTGTGGACCATCACGCCGCACAACCGCTTGCACGCCCTGCCGCAGCATGTGGCCCCCGACCGCTGGGCCGGCGTGCCCGTGCACCAAGCCTGGTGGCGCACCGAGCGCCAGACCTTCATTCCCGTGCCCGAACACGGCCAGGCGGTGTTCACCATCCATGTCGATGTTCAGCCCCTGCAGCAGGCCCTCGCGGCGCCCGGCCGCGCGGCGCGCTTGCACGCCGCCGTGCACAGCATGTCGGACGCGGTGTTGGCTTACCGTGGCCTGCAAGACGTGCAAGGCGCGCTGCTGCAATGGTTGGCCGGCCTGGCCGAAGCAGACCACCACCCCGCGCCGACACCTCGCCCATGACCGCCGGCATCCCCGCGGCACCAGGGCCTTCGTCCGAAGCGGCCACCCTCACGGCTTTTCAGAACGCCCAGGCCCTGGCGGCGCAGCGTGCACAGCAGTGGCGTGGCCGCCAGGCGTTCACCGTGCTGGCCCTGCACTGGAACCAGGGCCTGGACTGGCTGGCCACCTGGGCCGCCTGGCGCGCGGACCCTGAACGCTGCCACACCCTGGTGTGGGTGGTGGTGTCGCCCGAGCTTGCCGTGGACGTGCCACGGGCGCCCTGGGCCCCGGCCGACGGCGTCACCACGCCGTGGCCGGATGGGGCCCGACAGGCCGCGCCGCTCTGGGCCCAGCTGCAAGCCGTGTGGCCCCCGGCAACGCCCGACCTGCACGTGCTGCACTTTGAAGCCGGGCGCCTGCAGCTGCACTTGGCACCAGGCCCCGCGGGCACCTGGTGGACCCAACTGCGCCTGCAGGCCGATGCGCTGAACCTGCCCGCTGACCCGCCGGCCGGCTGGGCCGGTTTGCCCGCGGCCAAAGCCCTGGCGCGGCAGGCCGCCGCCGGGGCCACCTTGCACGCCAACGCCACCTGGCCGGCGCCCGACGGGCCAGCCCTTCAGGCGGTGGGTTTCGAGCCCCGGCCAGCGCCACCGGGCTGGGCGGGCCACTTCGCGACCTACCGGTCACCAGCGTTGCGTGGCGCAGCTGCCATGCCAGCCGCAACTGCCCACGCGGCCACGCCGGGCGCGGCGCAACAGGCCCCCCGCCAGGCCCTGGTGCTGGGCGCCGGCTTGGCCGGTGCAGCCACCGCGCACGCGCTGGCCCAACAAGGCTGGCAGGTGCAGGTGGTGGACCGACTGCCCGGCCCGGCCCAGGCCACCTCCGGCAACCCGGGTGGGCTGTTTCACGGCACGGCCCATGGCGACGACGGCGTGCACGCGCGTTTGCTGCGCGCCGCCGCCTTGATGGCTTGGCGCGAGCTGGCCCCGCGCATCGCGGCCGGCCTGCCCGGACAGGCCGATGGACTGCTGCGCCTGGACGCGGTGGACGAGCCTTGGGCCGGTGCCGCACCCGCCACCGGCACACCCACCGGGCAGCCCTGGCCGGCGCGCTGGCTGCAGCCCCTGGACCGCGACCTGGCCAGCGCCCGCGCCGGCCTGGCGCTGCCCGCGGCCGGCACCTGGTTCCCCGGCGGCGGCTGGGTGTCGCCGGCCGATCTGGTGAAGGCCTGGCTGCAGCACCCGGCCATCCGGTTCCTGGGCGGTCTGGACGTGCAGCAACTGGCCTTTGTGGCCACGCCGCACGGCGCGGCCGGCGCCGGTGGGGGCGCGCCCCAGAACGGCGATGGGGCACCACCGGCCGGTGAATGGCAGCTGCTGGGCGGCGACGGGCAGGTGCTGGCCCAGGCGCCCGTGCTGGTGCTGGCCGGCGCCGCTGGCGTGGCGCCGCTGCTGGCCCACCCGCGGGCGGCCGCCGGGGTGCTCCAACCCCAGGCCGGGCAGGCCTGGCCGCTGGGTTTGCAGCGCGGGCAGGTCAGCCTGTGGTCGGGCGCGGCCACGCCGTTGCGGCACCCGGTGGCCGGTGGTGGCGGCGGCTATGCCTTGCCACTGCCCAGCGGCTTGCTGTTTGGCGCCACCACGCAGCGCGGTGACCCCGACCCGCAGGTGCGCGACAGCGACCACGCGCACAACCTGCAGCGCCTGCAACAGCTCACCGGCCTGCAGCGCCCCCAGGGGGTGGTGCTGTCGGGCCGTGTCGGTTGGCGTTTGGTCAGCGAAGACCGCTTGCCGGTGGTCGGGCCCGTGCCCTCGGGCCAGGTGCCCCGGTTCGCCACGCAGGCGCGCGCCTGGCCACGGGCGCCGGGCTTGTTCGTCTGCACGGGGTTCGGGGGCCGCGGTTTGACGCTGGCGCCCCTGATGGGCCAACTGGTCGCGGCCCAGGTCGCCGGCCTGCCGGTGCCACTGCCACAACGTTTGGTGGAAGCGGTGGACCCGGCGCGGTGGCTGCTGAAGCAGGCCCGGCGCAGCGAAGGCCACAAGGACCGCTGAACGCCAGCACCCGGGGGGCTGATGGGCTTGGGCGCGCCTTCGGCCCGGTGTGCCGGCGCAGGAGGTGCCGGATCAGCCCGGCTGCGGCGCCGGGTTGCTGTCGGCCGCCGGCTCTTCGCCCGGGGCGCCACCCAGCTGTTCAGCAGCGTCATTCGGGTTGTCGCCATCGGCACCGCTGGCCTTGCGCTGCGACTTCTCTTCTTTCTTTTTCTTCTTCGCCAGTTCGCGCTGGCGTTTTTCGAATGCGTAATTGGGCTTGGCCACAGGCTGTCCTTCGGTGGATTGAGCCCCATTATCGGCGCGCCGCGGCCCCTGCCAGCGCCCGAACCGCCTTTCGGGCGCGCACGACAGCGCAGTCCATCGCCACCGCGCCCCAACTTTGCGCAGCTTCACACAGGGCGGGACAAGTCTTGACCTGCCCGCCGCAGCATGGTCAGGTCCTCAGCAGCCCCACCGTCGCCATGCCCAGCCAACCCACCTCCCCCGCCCTTTCACAGCGCCCGGGCCGCGTTCTTCGGGGCCGTATCGCGGCGGTTTCGGTCTCTGCCGCCCGGCCAGGCCGGCTGCGCTGGGCCGCGCTGGGTCTGGCGGGTCTGTTGTGGGTGGCTGCAGCCCAAGCGGCCGCGCCGACCACCACGGCACCCGAAACCCCTGTGCGCGCGGACCAACCTTGGGACGACACACCCTGGGCCGCGCTGCAGCGCCAAAGCGGCGTGGCGCCCACCGCCGAAGCCCGGCACGCGCAGTTGCAGGCTTGGCTGACCTGGCACACGGCCCAGCTGCGGGCCGACCTGGCGCAAGCGCTGTGGCAGGCCGCGCGGCAGGAACAAACCGGTTGGATGGACAGCGAACCCAGTGCCGGGCGCGACGCGGCCCTGGCCGCCGCCGGCCAACGTGTGGCCTTGTTTGAAGCCCAGGTGGCTGAACGCGGCGCGTTGGCGGCCGAGACCCTGCAGCAGCTGGCCTCCCTGACCGGCGTGCCCGCCACCGCGCTGCACCGCGCCCTGGCCGAATGGCTGGCCCAAGCCCACCTGCCACTGAGCGCCGAACAATTGCCGGCGGCGGTGCTGCAGGCCCAGGTGCCGCAGCCGCTGGCCGATTTCGGCGAAGCTGCGCGGCAGCTGGCTGCCGGCCAGCGCTGGGTGGCCACACGGCGCGCGGAATGGCAGGCCAAGCTGCAGCGCCAGCAACTGGGCAGTAACGAAGCCGCCGACACGCTGCAGGCCTACCAGCAGTTTCTGCTGGACAGCGACACCCTGGTGCTGAACAGCGGCCGCTTGGCCAGCGCCTGGGCCTATTGGCTGTTTGAACAACAGCAGGCCGCGGCGACGGCCGGCGCCCGCACGGGCACGGGCGGCAGCGCGCAAGCCGCACGCCGCTGAAACCGGGCACCCAGGGCACACAGGGTGCCTGGGGCGGCCGCTTGACGGCCGGTGCTGGGCGCCCTGGCGCCGATCAGAACTGCAGCGTCTTCACACCCTGGGGTGTGCCCAGCAGGCACACGCTGGCGCGGTGGCGCGCGAAGATGCCCACCGTCACCACGCCCGGCCATTGGTTGACCTCGGTCTCCAGGGCCAGCGGGTCGCTGATCTGCAGGCCGCGCACGTCCAGGATGGGGTGGCCGTTGTCGGTCAGCACACCGGGGCGCAGCGTGGCCGTGGCGCCCAGGGCTTCGAAGCGGCGCGCCACCTGGGCCGCGGCCATGCCGATCACTTCCACGGGAAGCGGGAACGCGCCCAGCGTGGTGACCAGCTTGCTCTCGTCGGCGATGCACACAAAGCGTTGGGCCAGGTCGGCCACGATCTTCTCGCGCGTCAAGGCGGCGCCGCCGCCCTTCACCATGTTTCCTTGGTGGTCGATCTCGTCGGCGCCGTCGATGTAGACCGGCAACGAGGCCACCTGCGCCGCGTCCAACACCGGGATGCCGTGCGCCAGCAGGCGTTCCGTGCTCTTCACGCTGCTGCTCACCGCGCCCGTGATGCGGTCCTTCATCGTCGCCAGTGCGTCGATGAAGCAGTTGACGGTGGAGCCCGTGCCCACGCCCACCAGGGCGCCGGGGGTCACGTACTGCAGTGCGGCTTGGCCGACCAGGGCCTTGAGTTCGTCTTGCGTCATGGGCGGGATTATCGCCGTTGGACAGCGCCCGAGGGCCTGGCGCGGCGGGCCTGAGACAATGGCGGCATGTCGCTGCTGCCCACCTTCCCCTACGCCCTGGCCCGCCCTTTTCTCTTCGGCCTGGACCCTGAACAAGCCCACGAACTGACGCTGGGCAGCATCGCCCGCCTGCAGAACACGCCGGCGCAGTGCCTGTGGCAGCGCAGCCGCGTGGCCGACCCCGTGACCGTGGCCGGCCTGAAGTTCCCCAACCGCGTGGGCCTGGCCGCGGGCCTGGACAAACACGGCCGCTGCATCGACGGCCTGGGCGCCATGGGTTTTGGCTTCATCGAGGTGGGCACGGTCACGCCGCTGGGCCAGCCCGGCAACCCCAAACCGCGCATGTTCCGCCTGCCCGAACGCGAGGCGCTGATCAACCGATTGGGCTTCAACAACGAAGGCCTGGAGAGTTTCCTGGCCAACGTGCAGCGCGCCCACAGCTTCCGCCGTGCGGGTGGCATCGTGGGCCTGAACATCGGCAAGAACGCGGCCACGCCCATCGAGCGTGCGGCCGACGATTACCTGATCGCACTGGCCGGCGTGTACCCGCACGCCGACTACGTGACGGTGAACATCAGCAGCCCCAACACCAAGAACCTGCGCGCGCTGCAAAGCGACGAGGCGCTGGACGCGCTGCTGGGCGCACTGCAGGCGCGCAAGGCCGAACTGGCCCAGCAACATGGCCGCAGCGTGCCGATGTTTGTGAAGATCGCGCCCGACCTGGATGAAGCCCAGGTGGGCGTGATCGCCGCCACGCTGCGCAAGAACAGCATCGATGGCGTGATCGCCACCAACACCACCTTGTCGCGCGACGCGGTGCAAGGCCTGCCACACGCCGAAGAAACCGGCGGCCTCAGCGGCCGGCCGGTGTTCGAGGCCAGCAACCGCGTCATCGCGCAGCTGCGCGCGGCGCTGGGCGCGGGTTACCCCATCATCGGCGTGGGTGGCGTGCTCAGCGGTGAAGACGCACGCGCCAAACTGAAGGCCGGTGCCGATCTGGTGCAGATCTACACCGGGCTGATCTACAAAGGCCCGGCCTTGGTGGAAGCCGCGGCACGGGCGCTGAAGGGCGCCTGATCAACCGGGCGCGGCGGCTGCTGGGTCGCAGCCGCCGTGGGCCTGTTCAGACCAGCGCTACGCCGGTCTTGCTCTGCAGCTCTTCGCGCGTGACGTCGGGCGCGAGCTCCACCACCTTCAGACCGGCGGGTGTCACGTCCATCACGGCCAGGTCGGTGATGATGCGGTTCACCACGCCCACGCCCGTCAGAGGCAGCGTGCACTGCGGCAGGATCTTCAGGTCGGTCGTGCCGTCTTTCTTGCGCGCCACGTGGTCCATCAACACGATGACGCGCTTCACGCCGGCCACCAGGTCCATGGCACCGCCCATGCCCTTGACCATCTTGCCGGGGATCATCCAGTTCGCCAGGTCGCCTTTTTCGCTGACCTGCATGGCGCCCAGGATGCTGAGGTTGATCTTGCCGCCGCGGATCATCGCGAAGCTCTCGTGGCTGCCGAAGATGCTGCTGCCGGGGATGGTGGTGACGGTCTGCTTGCCGGCGTTGATGAGGTCGGCGTCGACCTCGTCTTCGGTCGGGAAGGGGCCGATGCCCAGCATGCCGTTTTCACTTTGCAGCCACACCTCGATGTCCGAGGGCACGTGGTTGGCCACCAGCGTCGGGATGCCGATGCCAAGGTTCACGTAGAAGCCGTCTTGCAGTTCGGCGGCCGCTTTGGCGGCCATCTGGTCTTGGGTCCAGGGCCTGTCGGTTCTCCTTAGGCGGCGGGCCGGGTCGTGCGTTTTTCGATGCGCTTTTCCGGCGTGGCGTTCAGCACCAGGCGGTGCACGTAGATGCCGGGCAGGTGGATGCTGTCGGGGTCGAAGCTGCCGGTGGGCACGATCTCTTCCACCTCCACCACCGTGGTCTGGCCGGCCATGGCCACGGCCGGGTTGAAGTTGCGCGCGGTGCGGCGGAACAGCAGGTTGCCGCTCTCGTCGGCCTTCCAGGCCTTCACCAGCGACACGGCCGGGCACAGCGCCCGCTCCATCACGTAGGTGTGGCCGTCGAACTCGCGCAGCTCCTTGCCTTCGGCCACTTGGGTGCCCACGCCAGTGCGCGTGAAGAAGGCCGGGATGCCGGCGCCCCCGGCGCGCAGCTTCTCGGCCAGCGTGCCCTGGGGCGTGAACTCCAGTTCCAGTTCACCGGCCAGGTACTGGCGCTCGAACTCTTTGTTCTCGCCCACGTAGCTGCTGATCATCTTCTTGATCTGCCGCGTCTCCAGCAGCTGGCCCAGGCCGAAGCCGTCCACGCCCGCGTTGTTGGAGATGACGGTCAGGCCCTTCACCCCGCTGTCGCGCAAGGCCGCGATCAGGTTTTCGGGGATGCCGCACAGGCCGAAGCCGCCGGACATGACGGTCATTCCGTCGAAGGTCAGGCCCTCCAGCGCGGACCTGGCGTCAGCAAAGACCTTGCCCATCTCTCTCCCCTTTTTCACCGAATGATGAATAACGGCGACTGCTTGTCGTCCGTAACGCGAGGGCCGGACCGGAGCAAGGGACGGCCGAAAAACAGGGTCCAAGGAGTCCAAGGAGTCCAAGGAGTCCAAGGAGTCCACATCTACCCCGGCGATGGGCGGGTCGTCGTAGCCCGAGATCGCAGCCTAAACGACGACTACGTCAATTTCGGACGTAGGGTGTCACCGGCCATGCCCCAGGCTGAAAGGCGGGGACGGCACCCTTCCCCGATGGCGATAGCGGGCCCCCTTGATCATCATCTTCAGCGCCTCCCAGTGGATACCGGCCGTGACCTTCCAGGTCAGCAGCGGGTGGGTAAGGAAGGCGCGCAACACCTGGCCGTCCGTCAGCGGACGACGGCGTCCGGCGAAGGATGCGGTCAGGATCGGCGTGTCGCCCCGCCGGACGGCCACGACGATCGACGCCGCCTCACCCGGCAGCCGGACGGTGAAATCGTAGGTCAAGGCCATGTCCATGTAGGGCGAGACGAAGAAGCGCTTCTCTGTGGTCTGTCGCAGCGGACCGGGCGGCACGTTCTCGGGCACGGCGACGAGATAGCTGTGACGCTCGTGGAAAGTGTTGGTCACCTCATAGACCAGGGCCGCAACCTGTCCGTCGGGCCGGTAGCAGAAGTAGACGCTGATCGGGTTGAAGCCGTAGCCGAGGATGCGCGGCATGGTGAGCAGGCGAATAGCACCGCCCTGAAGGTCGATTCCTGCCCCGGCGAGGTGGGTCTCGATCTGGGCGCGCAACGGTGTGTCGGAACGGTCACCGTGGTCGCCGGCGCTGAAGCTCATCAGCCCCGACCGGCCCTGGGACAGAAGCCGCAGGCGACGGGTCGTGCCCTCGATCCGGTCGATGTCGAGCAACAGCATGTAGAGGCGGTAGCGGAGGCGATGATTGAAGTTCGCCGAGCGCTGATGAACGACCTCGCCGACGTAGAGGGCATCGCAATCCTGCCCCACAGAGCCGCCAGCGAGCGAAGGGGAACGCGAAGCCTTGGAGGGGACGGCTCCGGACACGGTACGCGCTTCCGCCCCCTCCACCATGCTTCGCATGGTCCCCCTCCCCCGCCTGGCGGAGGAGGATCGGTGGGTCGTGGTCGTCACGCCGCCTCAGCCACGGGGGTCTGGACCGACCCCAGCACGATGCGGCCGCTCTCGTTCGCGACCGTCCAGGGACGGCGCACGTCGCCCATCTGTTCGGCTGCGGCCAGACCGGCCTGCAGACCATCCTCGTGGAAGCCGGACCCGAACCAGGCCCCGGCGAACCAGACACCGCCCTGCCCCTGCAGCGACCAGAGCTCCGACTGCGCGGCCACGGCGGCGAGATCAAAGACAGGATGCTCATAGTCCCACGCACCGATCACCAATGCGGGATCAGGGTCCTTGGCCGGGTTCAGACTGACGAAGAGCGGCGGGCCCGAGAGCGACTGAAGCTCGTTCATCCAATAGGTCACGCCGCCCTCGCCCGCGCGGTCGGAATAGCCCTTGTGCGTCCAGGCGGCCCAGGCCTTGCGCCGCTTCGGCATGGCCGAGACGTCGCGATGCAGGATGGCGCGATTGGCGCGATAGGCGATGGCCCCCAGCAGGTGCCGCTCATCGGGCGTCGGTTGGTCCAGAAGC
>JBKCUM010000080.1:0-17764 GCA_046318395.1 Rubrivivax sp. | reverse complement strand
AGTCCTCATTGGTCTCGACTTTGTCCTTGAACTTAGCCCATATGAACAATTCCCTGCAGCTTTAGCTGCAGTTCTTTTTGTTCAGGGCTTCAGATCGGCTTCAGATTATTGACACGGACTGTGACGGTGGCTTTTCTTCGCGGTCTCGGAGGCCGGTCTCAACCGGCGTGAAATCGCCGGGTGAGCTTCGTCAGGCGACCAGGGCCTTCCGGCCCTGGACGTCCTGACTCAGTCCGCCTTGCAGGCCGCGCCCTCGCAGAGCTCGGGCCCTACCTGAGGCGTTGGCCTGTGCGGAGGCACAGGCCAACGTCCTCAGTCAGCGTACTGCCCAGCGGCCTTGATGACGGGGCCCCACTTGTTGATTTCGGCTTCCACGAACTTCTTGTGTTCGGCGCCGTTCACGCGGTTGTCGGTGATGACCACCGCGCCCAGGGCTTCCTGGCGCTTGATGAACTCGGGGTCTTTCAGCGCGGCTTTCAGCGCGGTGTTGACGGTGTCCAGCACCGCCTTCGGCGTGCCCTTGGGCGCGTACAGGCCGTGCCAGATGCTGACGTTGAAGCCCTTCAGGCCGGACTCGTCCAGCGTGGGCAGGTTGGCGAGCACCGGGGTCTGCAGGCGCTTGCTGGTGGTCACGGCGTAGGCCTTCACCTTGCCGCCGGCGATCTGGCCGGTGGTGTTGGTGGTTTGGTCGCACATGAGGTCCACCTGGCCGCCCAGCAGGTCGGTCATGGCCGGTGCCGTGCCCTTGTAGGGCACCGTGGTCATGTCGATGGCGATGCTTTGCTGGAACAGCAGGCCGCACAGGTGCGACGCCGCGCCCAGGCCGGCGTTGGCCAGGTTGATCTTGCCCTTGTTGGCTTCCAGCCACTTGCGCAGCTCGGCCATGTTGTTGGCCGGCAAGCCCGGTTTGCCGATCAGCGTCATCGGCACTTCGTTGACCATGCCGACGTATTCGAAGTCGTCCAGGGTCTTGTAGGGCATGTTGCGGTACAGGGCCGGGCTGGTGGCCATGCCGATGTGGTGCAGCAGCAGCGTGTAGCCGTCGTTGCTGGCCTTGGCCACCTTGGCCGCGCCCAGCGTGCCGCCGGCACCGCCGACGTTCTCGATGACCACGGTCTGGTTGTTCAGGCCCTTGCGCAGCACTTCGGCCAGGTCTCGTGCCACTTTGTCGGTGGGGCCGCCGGCGGCGAAGGGCACCACGATGGTGACAGGCTTCTCCGGGTAGGCGGCGTGGACGGAGGCGGCCAACGTGAAGGTGGCCAAGGCGGTCATCAGCTTTTTCATGGTGTCTCCAGGTCGCAGGAACAGTTGGGGTTGCGACGCGGCGCGATGCTACGGCTGCGCGCTGGTGCGTGCGCGGCGGAAACTACTTATCAGCCGTCCCTGGTGGGGCCTTTTTGCGCTGCAGCAAATGCAGGCCACACCACGCGCCGTGGCTCACAACAGGTGCGCCGCCAGCACGCGCGCCACGTGCAGCGCCTGGCGCCTGGTGCCGTCGGCGATCTGGTGCCGGCAGCTGGTGCCGTCGGCGACGATCAGCGCGTCGGGCGCCTGGCGCACCGCGGGCAGCAGGCTGGCCTCGGCCATTTGCATCGACACCGCTTGGTGCCGCGCTTCGTAGCCAAAACTGCCGGCCATGCCGCAGCAACTGCTGTCGATGACGCTGGGCTGCGCGCCGGGAATCAGCTTCAGCGCGGCCAACACCGGGGGCATGGCCCCAAAGGCCTTCTGGTGGCAGTGGCCGTGCACGGCCATGGCCTGCGTGGCGGGCTTGAAGCGGGCCTTGAAGCGGCCGGCCGCGGCTTCGCGGGCGATGAACTCTTCCAGCAGCAGGGCTTGGCGGGCCAGGCGCTGGGCACCTTCATCCAAGCCCGGGCCCAGGCCCATCACCAGCAGCTCGTCGCGCATGGTCAGCAGGCAAGAAGGCTCCAGGCCCACGATGGCGATGCCCGCGTCGGCAAAGGGCAGCAGCGCCTGCACCAAGGCCCGGCCTTGGGCCTTGGCTTGGTCGGCCAGACCGGCGGCCAGCAGCGGGCGGCCGCAGCACAAGTGGCCGCTGTCGCCGGCCGGTTTTTGGGCCGCGTGCACCTGGTAGCCGGCGGCTTGCAGCACACGCACGGTGTCCAGCAGGTTTTCGGTTTCAAAGCCACCGTTGAAGGTGTCGGCGAACAGCACCACGGCTTGGCCACCACCGCGGGCCGTGGCCAGCACCGCTTCGGCCGTGGCCAGGCCCAGCCGGTCTTGCTGGGCCCAGAAGGTGTCGGCGCGGAAGGCCGGCAGGCGGCGCTGGGCGCTGAGGCCCAGCCACTTTTCGGTGAAGGCGCGCGCCCCGGGCAGCTTGTTGCGCAGGTTCAGCAGCGGCGCCAGGCCGGGCACACGGCCGGCGCTGTGGGCCAGGGCCGGCAGGCGGGCCAGCCAGCGGTCCAGCGCGTTGCTGCCGTGGCGCTGCACATGCTGGGCTTTCCACTCCAGCTTCATCTTGGCCATGTCCACGCCGGTGGGGCAGTCGCGTTTGCAGCCTTTGCAGCCCACGCACAGGTCCAGCGCTTCGGCCACGGCCGGGCTGGTGAAGGCTTCTTCGGCCGGTGTGCCTTCCAACTGGCCCGACAGCGCCAGGCGCAGCGTGTTGGCGCGGCCGCGTGTGGCGTGTTGTTCGTCGCGCGTGACGCGGTAGCTGGGGCACATGGTGCCGGCGTCGAACTTGCGGCAGTGGCCGTTGTTGTTGCACATCTCCACGGCCTTGGCCAGGCCGCCGGTGCTGTCGCCACCGGTGCCGGGCGCGGTGGTTTGTTCGGTCACCGGGTCGTTCTGCACGTCCCAGGCCGACCAGTCGAACACCGGCTTCAGCGCGATGGTCTTGTAGCCCGGCTTGAAGCGGAACAGCGAGGCATCGTCCATCTTGGGCGGGTCGATGATCTTGCCGGGGTTCAGCAGGTTGGCCGGGTCCAGGTGCTGTTTGATGGCGCGGAAGGCTTCGTTGATCTGGGGCCCGAATTGCCACTGGATCCACTCGCCGCGGCACAGGCCGTCGCCGTGTTCGCCGCTGTAGGCACCTTTGTACTTTCGCACCAGCTCGCTGGCTTCTTCGGCGATGGCGCGCATCTTGGCCGCGCCACCTTCTGGTCCACCACGCCGCATGTCCAGGATGGGCCGCACGTGCAGCGTGCCCACCGAGGCGTGCGCGTACCAGGTGCCGCGGCTGCCGTGCTTGCGGAACACCTGGGTCAGCGCGTCGGTGTACTCGGCCAGGTGCACCAGGGGCACGGCGCAGTCTTCGATGAAACTCACCGGCTTGCCGTCGCCCTTCAGGCTCATCATGATGTTCAGGCCGGCCTTGCGCACTTCCCACAGCGCCTTCTGCGGCGCTTCGGCTTCCATGCGCACCACGCTGCCGGGTTGGCCCAGGTCGCCCATCAGCGCGACCAGCGCGTCCAGCTGGCGCACCAGGGCCGCGTGGTCTTCGCCGCTGAACTCCACCAGCAAGATGGCCTCGCAGGGGGCACCCAGGTCCACCAGGGCGGTTTCGATGACGGGCTGGAAAGCCGGGTTGGCGCGGCTCAGCTCGATCATCGTGCGGTCCACCAGCTCCACGGCGCTGGGGCCCAGCTTCACGATGTGCTGGGCCGAGTCCATGGCCGCGTAGAAGCTGCTGAAGTTCACCACGCCCAGCACCTTGTGGCGCGGCAGTGCGCTCAGGTTCAGCGTCAGGCGTTTGTAGACCGCCAGCGTGCCTTCGGCGCCCACCAGCAGGTGGGCCAGGTTCACGCTGCCGTCGTGGGTGTAGGGGCGTTCGCTGCGGGGGCGGAAGATGTCCAGGTTGTAGCCGGCCACGCGGCGCAGCATCTGCGGCCAGCGGGCGTCGATCTCGTCGGCCTGCTGCTCGGCCAGGCCGCGCACGAAGTTCGCGATCTGTTGGCCGCGCGCGCCCAGCGAGGCCTCGGGGCCGAAGGCCACGGTGTCGCCGTCGGCCAGCCAGGCCTCGATGCCGGTCACGTTGTGGACCATGTTGCCGTAGGCGATGCTGCGGCTGCCGCAGCTGTTGTTGCCGGCCATGCCGCCCAGCGTGGCCTGCGCGCTGGTGGACACGTCCACCGGGTACCACAGGCCATGGGTTTTCAGCTGCGCGTTCAGGTGGTCCAGCACCAGGCCGGGCTGCACCTCCACCTGGCGCTGGGCCACGTCCAGGCGCGTCACCTGGCGCAGGTGTTTGGTCTGGTCGATGACCAGGGCCGCGCCCGTGGTCTGCCCGCACTGGCTGGTGCCGCCACCGCGCGGCAGCACCGGCACCTGCAGGTCGCGGGCGATGGCCAGGGCCGTGGCCACGTCGTCTTCGGTGTGGGGCACGAACACGCCCACGGGCATCTGCTGGTAGATGCTGGCGTCGGTGGCATAACGGCCACGTGAAGCGGCGTCGAACAGCACCTCACCCTGGGTGTTCTGGCGCAGGCGGCGTTGCAGTTGGTCGATCATGGTCGTGTGCTGGGCGTCGGAGATGTGCGTTCAGGCGCGGTTCGGAGCGGCCTGCAGTTCGCCGCGCTGCATCAGTTCCAGCACGGCTTGGGCCTTGTGGGCCAGGTGTTGTTGCAGCAGCTGGCGCAGGCCGGCGCCGTCGCGTGCGGCCAGCAGCGCCACCATGCGCTCGTGTTCGCCCACGGCGCGGGCCCATTTGGCGTCGTCGAAGTTGCTGCGGAAGCGCAGGGCCTGCAGGCGTGCGTTCACGTTAGCCCAGGTCTGCGTCAGCACCGGGTTGCGCGCGGCGGCGTTGATGCACTGGTGGATGTGTGCGTTCAGCCGGTAGTAGGTGGACAGGTCGCGGCGTGTGTAGGCGGCCATCATCTCGTAGTGCAGGGCCTGCACCTCGGCCAGTTCTTCGGCGGTGATGCGCTGCGCGGCCAGTTCGCCCGACAGCCCCTCCAGCCCGGCGATCAGCTCGAAGGTGTGTTCCACGTCTTGCGCCGACAGCTGCGCGGCCACGGCGCCGCGGTTGGGCAGCAGTTCCACCAGGCCTTCGGCGGCCAGCATGCGGATGGCTTCGCGCAGCGGCGTGCGCGACACCTTCAGCTGTTCGCTCAGTTCCCGTTCATTCAGCTTGGCGCCGGGTGCGATGTGGCCTTCCACCAGCAACTGTCGCAGGCGCGTGGCCACTTCCTGGTGCAGCACGGGGCGGGGGATGGCGATGACCTCGGCCATGGTGGGCATCTTTCGCATACAAAAGCAGACGGTCTGGCGCTGTGAAGCCAGCTTGAATGTCCGGTGAAGTGTAGGCCAAGCCAATTGACAATTGCATTTTGTATGCAAAACTTGGCTGCAGTACTTTGCGAGGACGCCCTGCCATGATCGCCCTGAACCAGCACCCTTCCGGCCGCCACTTCCTGCAGATTCCCGGCCCCAGCCCGGTGCCCGACCGTGTGCTGCGCGCCATGAGCCTGCCCACCATCGACCACCGCGGCCCGGAGTTCGCGGGCCTGGGCAAGAAGGTCATCGCCGGCATGCAGGCCATCTTCCAGACCCAGCACCCGGTGGCCATCTACCCGGCCAGCGGCACGGGCGCCTGGGAAGCGGCGCTGGCCAACACCATGAGCCCGGGCGACGCGGTGCTGATGTTCGAGACCGGCCAGTTCGCCACGCTGTGGCAGAAGATGGCGCTGCGCCTGGGCCTGCAGCCCGAGTTCATCGGCGTGCCCGGTACCTGCCCCGAGACCGGCGTGCCGCTGGGCTGGCGCCGCGGTGTGGATGCCAGCCTCATCGAAGCCCGCTTGCGTGAAGACCGCGAACACCGGCTGAAGGCCGTGTGCGTGGTGCACAACGAAACCAGCACGGGTGTGACCAGCGACATCGCCGCCGTGCGCCGCGCCATCGATGCCGCCGGCCACCCCGCGCTGCTGATCGTCGACACCATCTCCGGCCTGGCCAGCGCCGATTACCAACACGATGCCTGGGGTGTGGACGTCACCGTCAGCGGCTCGCAGAAGGGCCTGATGCTGCCGCCGGGCATCAGCTTCAACGCGCTGAGCCCCAAGGCCCTGGAGGTCAGCAAAACCGCCAAGCTGCCCCGCAGCTTCTGGGCCTGGGACGAGATCGTCGAGATGAACCAGGGCGGCTACTGGCCCTACACGCCCAGCACCAACCTGCTGTACGCACTGAGCGAGGCGCAGGACATGCTGCTGGCACAAGGCCTGCCCACGGTGTTCGCGCGCCACCAGCGCTGGGCCGCTGGCGTGCGCGCGGCGGTGCAGGCCTGGGGCCTGCCCATCCAGTGTGCCGACCCGGCCGTGTACTCGCCGGTGCTCACCGGCGTGATCACGCCGCCCGGTGTGGACGCCGACGCGCTGCGCAAGCTCATCCACGACCGATTTGACCTCTCGCTGGGTACCGGCCTGGGCAAGGTGAAGGGCCGCATGTTCCGCCTGGGCCACCTGGGCGACTGCAACGACCTGACGCTGATGGCCATGTTGTGCGGCGTGGAGATGGGCCTGAAGCTGGCCGGTGTGAAGCTGCAGGACAGCGGCGTGGCCGCGGCCATGGCGCAGTTCGCCGCCACACCTGGGCATTGAGCACCCGGCCTCGGCGGCCTGACGCTGGCGCCGCCTGCCAGGCGGCCCTGTCGTGTCGTCCGCGGGTACGCCAGGGGCTTGGGCCGGTGAAGCCCCGGGGGCCTGACCGGCGCGCGCTGGGTGAGAATCCGCGCACCACAACACCATGTCGTCAGGGCCATGTCATACACCCGTTCTTCAGGCGGCCGCCGCACTGTGCTGACGCACAGCCTGTGCGCAGTCGCCGCAGGCCTCTTGTTGTCCTCGGTCGCCGCGCCTGCGCTGGCCCAGGCCGACTACCCCAGCAAGCCCATCACGCTGGTGGTGGCGTTTCCGCCAGGCGGCTCCAGCGACGCGCTGGCGCGGCCTTTGGCGCAGAAGCTGCAAGAGGCCTTGCGTCAGCCGGTGATCATCGAAAACAAGGGCGGTGCCGGCGGCACCATCGGCGCGGCCCATGTGGCCAAGTCGGCGCCCGACGGCTACACGCTGATGATCACCTCGTCGCACCACTTCATCGCCGAGCACGTCTACAAGAAGCTGCCTTACGAGTACACCAAGGCCTTCGACCCGGTGGCCGTGATCGCCAGCGTGCCCTCGGTGCTGGTGATGGGCACCAAGGCGCGCGCCAACACGCTGAAGGAACTGATGGCGCAGCTGAAGGCCGAGCCCGGCAAGCTGAACTACGGTTCGGCCGGCGTGGGCAGCACGCAGCACGCCACCGCTGAACTGTTCAAGTTCCGCTCCGGCACCCAGGCCGAGCACGTGCCCTACAAGGGCGGTGGTCCGATGATGGTGGACCTGATCGCCGGCCAGGTGGACTTCGCTTTCGAGACCATCCCTTCGGCGATGACGCAGATCCGCGGTGGCAAGGTGAAGGCGCTGGCCGTCACCACCGGCAAGCGCAGCTTCGCCTTGCCCGACGTGCCCACCATGGCCGAAGCCGGCATGCCGGGCTTCCACGCACCGGTGTGGTACGGCGTGGTGGCCCCGGCGGGCACGCCGCGTGCCATCGTCGACAAGCTCAACGTCACCATCAACCGCATCCTGGACAGCGGCGAGTTCAAGGCACAGCTGCTGCTGCTGGGCGCGCAGCCCATCACGATGCCGCCGCTGGAATGGGGCGGCGCCATCCGCATCGACCTGAAGCGCTGGGAGCGCCTGGTCAAGCAGGCCAACATGAAGGCCGAATAAGCCCCGCGCACCAAAGAGAAAGGCCACCGACAGGTGGCCTTTTTGCTGGGCGCCGCGCACGCCCTGGCGCGCGCCGGTGCGGGGCCCTCAGCCCAGCTTGCGCTGGTCGTCGATGACCTTGCCGTCGTTGGCCAGGCTGCCCGGCAAGCACAGCTGCACTTCGCCGCGCAGCTTGGTCACCTCGCGCAGGCTGTGGGCCATCGCGGTGGCCAGGCCCTCGGCGGCGGGTGCCACCTCGGCGTGCAGCGTCATGCGGTCGTTGGCCATCTCGCCTTCCACCACCAACCGCGCCTTCAGCACCTCGGGGTGGCGCTTCAGCACCTCGGCCACCTGGCTGGGGTGCACAAACATGCCACGCACCTTGGCCGTCTGGTCGGCGCGGCCCAGCCAGCCGCGTATGCGCTGGTGGGTGCGGCCGGTGGGGCAGTGGCCCGGCATCAGCGCCGACAGGTCGCCGGTGCCAAAGCGCAGCAGCGGGTAGTCGGCGTGTAGCACCGTCACCACCACCTCGCCCACCTCGCCGTCGGGCACGGGGGTGCCGGTGCCGGGGCGCACGATTTCCACCACCACGCCTTCGTCCAACACCAGGCCTTCGCGCGCGGCGGTCTCGTAGGCCACCAGGCCCACGTCGGCCGTGCCGTAGCTCTGGTAGGCCTCGATGCCGCGTGCGCGAAACAGGTCGCGCAGGGCCGGCGGAAAGGCTTCACCACCCACCGAGGCTTTCTTCAGAAAGGGCAGGGCGGTGCCGGTTTCGTCGGCCTTTTCCAGCGCGATGCGCAGAAAGCTGGGCGTGCCGGCGTAGGCGTCGGGTCGAAGTTCGGCCATGGCTTGCAGCTGCAGTTCGGTGTTGCCCACGCCGCCTGGGAAGACCGCACAGCCGATGGCATGCGCGCCGCACTCCATCATCGAACCGGCCGGTGTCAGGTGGTAGCTGAAGCTGTTGTGCACCAGGTCGCCGGCGCGGAAACCCGCGGCGAACAGCGCGCGGCCGAAGCGCCAATAGTCGGCCGCATCGCCCTCGGGCTCGTACAGCGGCCCGGGCGACTGGAACACACGGCGGGCCGTGCGCACCGCGCCTTGGCTGCGCCAGCCGATGGTGGCAAAACCGCCAAAGGGGTCGCCCCCGGCGGCGCGGCTGGCCTTCTGCCGTTCCAGCAGCTCGCCCTTGCGCGTGACGGGCAGGCTGGCCAGCGCCGTGCGGCTGGTGATGGCCCGGGCGTCCACGCCCGCCAGCACCGCGGCCATGGCGGGTGTGGCCTGGGCCGCGGCCACCTGGCCCGGTAGAGCGGCCATCAAGGCGGCCTCGCGTTGTTCGGCGGGCTGGGTTTCCAGTGCGTCGTAAAAAGCGCTCGTTGGCTCAGTCATCGCGGTCGCTCCAAGACGCCAGTTGTTGTTTCAAGCTTTGTGTGAAGTGCCGCACCGCCGCGCCGTCCTTCAGCGTGCTGCCCAGCCATTCCGGGCTGCTGCGGCTGGGGCGTTTCACGCGCTCGGCCTGCAACACCCCGTCCACCACCGCCACCCGCACCACGGCCAGGCCACGCTGTTCAAACACCCCTTGGCGCTCGTTCAAGCCCAGCTCACGCAGGCTGCGCTTCAAGCCCGCCAAGGCGGTGTCGGCGTTGAAGGCCGGCAAAGCCCAGCCCGAGAGGTCGTCGTCGTTCATACGTTGAAATGCAAATGGCGTGGCGTTCAACGGGTCGTGAGCGCAGCGAACTGGCCCAAGTCAAGCGGCAGCGGTGGAACCGGCTTGGCCGGGCCAGCCGCTGCGCCTTGCAGGCCTCGCCGGGCCAGAGGCCCGGCTCCTCGCCAGGTATCCCATGTCCACAGGACCTGGGATGTCCGGGCTCGGCCCCCCTGGGGGGGCGCCGCAGGCGCTTGGGGGGGCTAGCTGAGCCACCGCTTGCGACGCTTGTAGCTCTTGACGTCCTTGAAGCTCTTTCGGTCGCCGCCACCCATGCCCAGGTAGAACTCTTTGACGTCTTCGTTCTCGCGCAGGGCCTTGGCTTCGCCGTCCATCACGATGCGGCCGTTTTCCAGGATGTAGCCGTAGTCGGCGTAGCGCAGCGCCATGTTGGTGTTCTGCTCGGCCAGCAAGAAGGTGACACGCTCTTTGGTGTTCAGGTCTTTGACGATCTCGAACACCTCTTCCACGATCTGCGGCGCCAGGCCCATGCTGGGTTCGTCCAGCAACACCATTTTCGGGTTAGCCATCAGCGCGCGGCCGATGGCACACATTTGCTGTTCACCGCCCGAGGTGTAGGCCGCTTGCGAGGTGCGGCGTGTCTTCAGGCGGGGGAAGTAGTTGTAGACCTTCTCCAGCGTCTGCGCCACGGCGGCCTTGCCGTCGGTGCGTGTGTAGGCGCCGGTCATCAGGTTGTCTTCGATGCTCAGGTGGGCGAAACAGTGCCGGCCTTCCATCACCTGCACCACACCGCGGTCCACCATGGCCGCGGTGCTGAGCTTTTCGATGCGTTCACCGCGCAGCTCGATGCTGCCCTTGGTGACTTCACCACGCTCCCCGGCCAGCAGGTTGCTCACGGCCCGCAGCGTGGTCGTCTTGCCCGCGCCGTTGCCACCCAACAAGGCCACCACACCACCTTCCGGCACCTGCAGGCTCACGCCCTTGAGCACCAGGATGACGTGGTTGTAGATGACCTCGATGCCGTTGACGTTCAGAAGGATGTTGCTCATCGAAAGACTCGCTGGAACCCCCTCCCGCTTGGAGGGAGGGGGCAGGGGGAGGGAGCAGCCCTGTGCTGCAATCCTGAGGATTGCCAGCGCTGAGCCGCTGCGCGGCTCAGCTCTGGCAATCCGCCGGCGTCCGGCGCTCGATCTTCTTCTCCGCCGCGTACTTGTCGGCCGCGGCCTTGATCATGGGTTTGATCAGGGCTTCGTCGGACTGGTACCAGTCGGAGGTGAAGTTCCACTTCTTGCCGTCCCAGGTGTGCACCCGGGCCCAGGTGGCACCGCGGTGGTCGGCGCAGCTGGTGCTGATGGGGCGCATCACGCCGGCAACGCCCAGGGCGTCCAGCTTCTTCTGGTCCAGCGCCAGGTTTTCATAGCCCCAGCGGGCCTGTTCGCCGGTCATCACCTTGCCTTTGCCGAAGCGCTCTTGCGCACGCTTCACACCTTCCACGGCCAGCATGGCCGCGGTCAGGCCGCGCATGTACAGCACCTGGCCGACTTCGTCCTTCGGACCCGTGCCCTGGCCCTTGTCGTGCAGCGTGGCCAGCACGTCCTTCACGATCTTGCTGTTGGGCTCGGCACCGTGTTGCAGCGCCAGGCCGTTGTAGCCCTTGGCGCCTTCGCCCACGTCCTTCACATCGGGTTCGGCCGCGGCCCACCACACGCCGTACATCTTCTCGCGCGGGAAGCCGGTGGCCTGGGCTTCTTTCAGCGCGGTGCTGTTCATCACGCCCCAGCCCCACAGCAGCACGTAGTCCGGGCGGCTCTGGCGGATCTGCAACCAGGCCGCTTTCTGTTCCACACCCGGGTGCGTCACCGGGATCTGCTGCAGCGCAAAGTCGTGCATCTTGCTGCGTTCCACCAGCAGGGGGATGGGTTCCTTGCCGAAGGGGCTGTCGTGGTAGACCAGGGCGATCTTCTTGCCCTTGAGCTTGTCCCAACCGCCTTCTTTCTTGCTGATGTGCTGCAGCAGGATGTCGGCCGCGTCCCAGTAGGTGCCGGTCAGCGGGAAGTTCCACTTGAACACCATGCCGTCGGTGCTCTCGCTGCGGCCATAACCGGCCGTGATCAGCGGAATCTTGTCGCCAGGCGCTTTTTCCGTCAGCGCGAAGGTGATGCCGGTGGACAGCGGCTGGAACACCGTGGCGCCACCGTTCTTGCCCTTCAGGCGTTCATAACACTCCACGCCGCGGTCGGTGGCGTAGCCGGTCTCGCACTCTTCATAGCTGACCTTCACGCCGTTGATGCCGCCCTTGGCGTTGACGAACTTCAGGTAGTCCACGTAGCCGTTGGCGAAAGGCACGCCGTTGGGTGCGTAGGCGCCGGTGCGGTAGACCAGCACCGGGAAGAACTGTTCCTTGGCCTGGGCGAAGGCGGCCGGTGCCGTGAACAGGGCCGACAAGCCGGCGGCCGCGAGGGTGGCCGAAAGGGCCAGGGACTTGAGTTTCATGTCTGCCTCCAGTGATGGGTTGTGCGAGGGGTGGGGTTCAATGGGGGAAAGGCCACAGGCGCAGTTTTTCTTTTCCTATGCTCCACAGGCGCGCCAACCCGTGGGGTTCAACAATCAGGAAGAACACGATGAGGGCGCCGAACACCATCAGCTCGGTGTGGGCCACGGCCGCCGTGCTGATGGCCACGCCCACCAGGCTGCCCGCCCAGGGCAGGAACTGGTTCAGGAAGATGGGCAGGATCACGATGAAGGCGGCGCCGAAGAAGCTGCCCATGATGGAGCCCAGGCCGCCGATGATCACCATGAACAGCAACTGGAAGCTGCGGTCGATGCTGAAGGCCGCGGGCTCCCACGAGCCCAGGTGCACAAAGCCCCACAGCGCCCCGGCCACGCCCACGATGAAGCTGCTGACGGCGAAGGCGGTGAGCTTGGCGTACACGGGCCGGATGCCGATGACGGCGGCGGCCACGTCCATGTCGCGGATGGCCATCCACTCGCGGCCGATGTGGCTGCGCACCAGGTTCTTCGCCATCACGCCGAACACCACCAGCAGGGCCAGACAGAACAGGTACTTGGACTGCGGCGAGTCGATGGGGATGCCGAACACGTTCAGGCCCGACACCGACACCGAACCCGAGGCCGAGTCGTTGGTGAACCACTTGATGCGCAGGAAGGCCCAGTCGCAGAAGAACTGGGCCGCCAGCGTGGCCACGGCCAGGTACAGGCCCTTGATGCGCAGGCTGGGGATGCCGAACAGCACGCCCACCACGGTGGCGCACAGGCCGCCCACGATGAGGGCCACCAGCAGCGGCATGCCGTCGATGCGCACCAGGCAGTTGTAGGCCGCGTAGGCGCCCACGGCCATGAAGCCGCCCGTGCCCAGCGAGATCTGCCCGCAGTAACCCACCAGGATGTTCAGCCCCAGGGCCGCCAGCGACAGGATGACGAAGGGGATCAGGATGGCGCGGAACAGGTACTCGTCGGCCAGCAGCGGCACGCCGATGACGGCAAAGGCCAGCAGCAGCCCCAGGCCCAGTCGGTCCTGCGCGATGGGGAAGACTTGTTGGTCGGCCTTGTACGTGGTTTTGAACTGGCCGTTTTCACGATAGATCATGGGTGTCTCCTCGGGGGCCGTTCAAACGCGGTCGATGATCTTTTCGCCGAAGAGGCCTTGCGGCCTGACCAGCAACACGAACAACACCAGCACGTAGCCGAACCAGATCTCGATGCCGCCGCCCAGGGTGGGGCCGATGTAGACCTCGCTGAGCTTCTCACCCACGCCGATGATCAGCCCGCCGATGATGGCGCCGGGCACGCTGGTGAGGCCGCCCAGGATGACCACCGGCAGCGCCTTCAGCGCCACCAGGCTCAGCGAGAACTGCACGCCCAGTTTGCTGCCCCAGATGACGCCGGCCACCAGGGCCACGAAACCCGCCACGCTCCACACGATGACCCAGATGCGGTTCAGCGGGATGCCGATGCTCTGCGCGGCCTGGTGGTCGTCGGCCACCGCACGCAGCGCGCGGCCGGTGCTGGTGTATTGGAAGAAGATGGACAGGGCCACCACCAGGGACGCGGCGATGACGGCGGCGTACAGGTCTTCCTTGTTGATCAACACGCCGCCTTGGAACACGCTTTCCATCAGGAACAGCGGGTCTTTGGGCAGGCCCACGTCGATCTTGTAGATGTCGCTGCCGAACAGCGTCTGGCCGAAGCCGTCCAGGAAGTAGGTGACGCCCAGCGTGGCCATCAGCAGCGTGATGCCCTCCTGGTTCACCAACTTGCCCAGCACCAGGCGTTCGATCAGCCAGGCCACCGCCACCATCAACACCATGGCGCCGGCAAAGGCCAGCAGGTTGGCCAGCACCTTGTTGTCGAAGCCCAGCAAGGCCGGGAACCATTCCGAGAAGCGCGCCATCGCCAGTGCCGCGAACAGCACCATGGCGCCTTGTGCGAAGTTGAAGACGCCGCTCGCTTTGAAGATCAGCACAAAGCCCAGCGCCACCAGCGAATACAGCATGCCCGACATCAGGCCGCCGAAAAGTGTTTCGAGGAAAAAACCCATGGTGGATTCCTTGGCGGTGTTCAGTGCGAGGTGCCGAGGTAGGCACTGATGACATCCGGGTTCGCGCGCACCTCGTCGGGTGTGCCGTCGCCGATCTTCTTGCCGTAGTCCAGCACCACCACGCGGTCGCTGATGTCCATCACCACGCCCATGTCGTGTTCGATCAGCACGATGGTGGTGCCGTACTCGTCGTTGACGTCCAGGATGAAGCGGCTCATGTCCTGCTTCTCTTCCACGTTCATGCCGGCCATGGGTTCGTCCAGCAGCAGCACCTGCGGTTCCATGGCCAGCGCGCGGCCCAGGTCCACACGCTTTTGCAGGCCGTAGGGCAGGCGGCCCACGGGCGTCTTGCGGTAGGCCTGGATCTCCAGGAAGTCGATGATCTTCTCGACGTACTCGCGCTGCGCGCTTTCCTCGCGCTCGGCTGCACCCCAGCGGATGGCCTGCTGGAAGAGGTTGGTCTTCATGCGCAGGTTGCGGCCGGTCATGATGTTGTCCAGCACGCTCATGCCCTTGAACAGGGCCAGGTTCTGGAAGGTGCGCGCCACGCCCATCTCGGCCACCTGGCGGCTGTTCATGTGGCTGAAGGTCTGGCCGCGGAAGGTGATCTGGCCTTCCTGCGGCGTGTAGACGCCGTTGATGCAGTTCAGCATCGAGCTCTTGCCCGCGCCGTTGGGGCCGATGATGGCGCGCACCTCGTGCTCGCGCACGTTGAAGCTGATGTCGGTCAGCGCCTTCACGCCACCGAAGCGCAGGCTGATGTTCTTGACGTCGAGGATGACGTCGCCGATTTGCCGTGTGGACATGTCAGGCGGCTTTCTTCAATGCGGCGGCAGCGGGGAAGGTCTTCACGTCCTGGATCTTCAGCGTCGCGCTGACGCTGCCGGTGCGTCCGTCTTCGAACTTCACCGCGGTCTCGATGAACTGCTCGGCCTTACCGCCGTACAGCGCGTCCACCAGCACCTGGTAGCGGTCGCTGATGAAGCCGCGCTTGACCTTGCGGGTGCGGGTCATCTCGCCGTCGTCGGCGTCCAGTTCCTTGTGCAGCACCAGGAAGCGGTGCACCTGGCTGCCGGCCAGCAGCGCGTCCTGCGCCAGGTCGGCGTTGACCTTCTCCACGCAGCCGCGCAACAGCTCCAGCACCTCGGGCTTGCCGGCCAGGTCGGTGTAGCCGGCGTAGGGCAGGTTGCGGCGCTCGGCCCAGTTGCCCACGGCTTCGAAGTCGATGTTCAGGAAGGCGCAGGCCTTCTCGCGCTTGTCGCCAAAGGCCACGGCTTCCTTGATGTACGGGAAGAACTTCAGCTTGTTCTCCACGTACTTGGGCGCGAACATGGCGCCGTCGTGCGGGCCGCCCATCAGGCGGCCCACGTCCTTGGCGCGGTCGATGATCTTCAGGTGGCCGCTGGCGTCGATGAAGCCGGCGTCGCCCGTGTGGTACCAGCCTTCAGGCGTCAGCACCTCGGCCGTGGCCACCGGATTCTTGTAGTAGCCCTGCAGCAGGCCCGGGCTCTTCACAAGAATCTCGCCGCTGGCCGCCAGCTTGATCTCCACGCCCTCGCAGGGCACGCCCACGGTGTCGGCGCGCGCTTCGTGGTCGGGCTGCAGGCACACGAACACCGCGGTCTCGGTGCTGCCGTACAGCTGCTTGAGGTTGATGCCGATGCTGCGGTAGAAGCTGAACAGGTCGGGGCCGATGGCTTCACCGGCGGTGTAGGCCACGCGCACCCGGCTCATGCCCAGGGTGTTGCGCAAGGGGCCGTAGATGAAGAAGTCGCCCAGCGCGTACTTCAGGCGGTCCAGCCAGCCCACGGTCGGGGCCGTGGCCTGCGCGGCGCCGCGCGAGAGCTTGGCGTCCATCAGCGCCGGGCCCACGCGGCGGGCCACGGCCATGGCTTGGGCATAGAGCCAGCGCTTGGCGGCCGAGGCGTCTTCCATGCGGATGGTCACGCTGGTCAGCAGCCCTTCGAAGATGCGCGGTGGTGCGAAGTAGTAGCTGGGGCCGATCTCCTTCAGGTCGATCATCACCGTGGCCGCACTCTCCGGGCAGTTCACCACGTAGCCGCAGGCCAGCCACTGCGCGTAGCTGAAGATGTTCTGGCCGATCCAGGCCAGCGGCATGTAGGCCAGCACCTCTTCCTGCGCGGTCAGCTGGTCGAACTGGCGGCCGGCCGCGGCGCGGTCCAGCAGCGTGAAGTGCGTGTGCACCACGCCTTTCGGGTTGCCGGTGGTGCCGCTGGTGAAGAACATGGCCGCCACGTCGCCGTGCTGGCCAGCGGCCACGGCTTGCTCGAAATGGCTGGGGTGGGTGGCGTTGAAGGCGCGGCCGGCTTCCAGCAGCGCGTCCAGCGAGGCCAGGCCGGGTTCGTTGTAGTGGCGCAGGCCGCGCGGGTCGTCGAACCACAGGTGCTGCAGCAGCGGGCAGGTCTCGCGCAGCTCCAGCAGCTTGTCCACCTGCTCTTGGTCTTCCACCACCGCGAAGGCCACCTCGGCGTTCTGCAGCGGGAAGTTGTATTCCGCGGCCACGGCGTCCTGGTACAGCGGCACCGGGATGCCACCCAGGGCCTGCGCCGCGAGCATGGCGGCGTACAGGCGCGGCCGGTTGTCGCCCACCACCACCAGGTGCTGGCCGCGCTGGAAACCGGCGGCGGCCAGGCCACCGGCCATCTCGCGCACCATCACGGCCAACTGGCCCCAGGTCAGGGTCTGCCAGATGCCGTACACCTTCTCACGCAGGGCCGGCGCGTTGGGTCGGGCCTGGGCGTGTTCAAGCAACAAGCGGGGGAATGTGGTCTGCACCGGCGGTCTCCTTGCACTCGGCTGCGGCCATTCTGGGCTGGGGTTTGACGCCAAGTTGTCGTTCTGACGACAATCCTAGGGTTCGCATTAACGGGTCTTTCCCGCCCCCGCCGTGTCAGCCTCTGGCAAGCCTCGTGTTGAAAACAGCGCCCTGGCCGGCACTTTGGGCGCCTTGGAGGCGCGTTCGCGCCAGGCCGCCCAGGCCGAGTTGCAGAGCATCCCGTGGTTCGCCCTGCTGGGCGCTGAGGAGCGCGAACGTGTGTTGGCCGACCTGCGCGTGGTGACGGTGCAGCCCGGCGAACTGGTGGCCCGCCTGGGCCGGCCGGTGACCTACTGGTTCGGGCTGATCGACGGCCTGTTGAAGATGAGCAGCGACAACGCCGAAGCCGGCGGTATGCCCATCACCTTCACCGGCGTGCCGCCCGGTGCCTGGTTTGGCGAGGGCACGGTGCTCAAGCGCGAGACCTACCGCTACAACATCCAGGCCCTGCGCACCAGCGTGGTGGCGGGCATCCCGGCCACCACCTTCCACTGGCTGCTGGACCGCAGCATCGCTTTCAACCGCTTCGTGATGATGCAGTTGAACGAACGCCTGGGGCAGTTCATCGGCGCGCGCGAGATCGACCGCCTGCACAACGCCGACGAACGTGTGGCGCGCAGCCTGGCCGCCTTGTTCCACCCGGTGCTGTACCCCGGCGTGGGCGAGGTGCTGCGCATCACGCAGCAGGAGCTGGGCTACCTGGTGGGCCTGGGCCGGCAGCGGGTGAACCAGGCGCTGAACCAGTTGCAGGCCGCCGGGGTGATCCGCATCGAATACGGCGGCGTGCGCGTGTTGTCGCTGGACGGCTTGCGCCGCTACCGCGCGCCAGATTGAAGCGCTGCTGGCGATGAAAAAAGGGCCCCGTGCAGTCCGTGTCAAAACGGCTGCAACGGCCACCGTCAGCAAAACGCCCTGAACCATCGGGGCGTTTTTGTTTGTGGACGCCAAACCGATAGGCGGCGCGGGACGTGATGCGTTAGCGTGTTTTGGCAAACGCTTAGGTG
>JBKCUM010000079.1:0-26870 GCA_046318395.1 Rubrivivax sp. | reverse complement strand
CCACCTAAGCGTTTGCCAAAACACGCTAACGCATCACGTCCCGCGCCGCCTATCGGTTTGGCGTCCACAAACAAAAACGCCCCGATGGTTCAGGGCGTTTTGCTGACGGTGGCCGTTGCAGCCGTTTTGACACGGACTGCGAGGGTCGCGTTTTTTCTGGGCAGGCCTTGGCGCGACCTGGGCGTGGTCAGCGTGTGGCGCGCTGCCGCACGGCCTCCAGGTAGGCTTGGCCATCGGGCGGCAGACCGCTGCGCTGGCTGGCCCACAGCATCTCGCCCAGGCACTCCATCACCTCGTGGTGGGCCAGGTGCAGTGAATTGCGCTTGGCCGCCAGCAGGCCCACGGCCTGGCGGATGCCGGTGGGCTGGTCGATGCTGCACTGCTCTTCGATGCTGAGGTGCATGCTCAGGTGCAGGAAGGGGTTGGTGCGGCCTTCGTCCACGGTGTAGACGGCGGCCAGGGCCGCGTCGACATCGGCCAGGTCGCCGGCGTACTCCGGGTGCTCGGCCACCCAGCGCACGGCGATGGTTTCCATCGCGTCGGTGGGCAGGCGGTCGCGGTGCTTGGCGTAGGCGGCGCAGAAGAATCGCCGCACGTCGTTCTGGGAGGGCTGGAACATCCGAGAATTGTCGGCTGTTTCGCCCTTGCACGCCGGTGGCCCCGGCGCAACGCCATGAACGTCAGCACCGAACAGCTGTTCACCGCAGCCCGCACCCACGTGGCCTACACGCCCACGCCCGTCAGCGACGACACCTTGCGTCAGCTGTACGACCTGCTCAAGTGGGGCCCCACCTCGGCCAACAGCAGCCCGGCGCGCTTCCAGTTCGTGCGCTCGGCCGAAGGCAAGGCGCGTCTGGCGGCCTGCGTCAGCCCTGGCAACCAGGCCAAGGTGGCGCAGGCACCGGTGACGGTGATCGTCGGCATGGACCTGGCGTTCTACGAGCAACTGCCGCAGCTGTTTCCCCACACCGATGCGCGCAGCTGGTTTGCCGGCAACGACGCCGCCATCCAGGCCACGGCCTTCCGCAATTCTTCGCTGCAGGGCGGCTACCTGATCTTGGCTGCGCGCGCCCTGGGCCTGGACTGTGGGCCCATGAGTGGTTTCGACGCCGCGCAGCTGGACGCGGCGTTCTGGGCCGGCACCACGGTGCAGACCAACTTCATCTGCACGCTGGGCCACGGCGACGCCGCGCGCTTGCACCCGCGCAACCCGCGACTGGCCTTCGAACAAGCCTGCGTGCTGGCCTGATGCCGGCGCGTCTGCCACAGGGCGGTGCGGTTTGATCACCGACCCCTGGTTCTACGCCTTCGCCATCCCCGCCGTGCTGTTGGTGGGGCTCAGCAAAAGCGGCTTCAGCGGTTTTGGGGCCCTGGGCGTGCCGCTGATGGCGCTGACCATCCCGGTGCCGCAGGCCGCGGCCATCATGCTGCCGCTGCTGGTGGTGATGGACTTCATCGGCATCGGTGCGCTGTGGCGCCACGCCGACCGCGCGCTGCTGCGCCGCCTGCTGCCCGCCGGCCTGCTGGGCGTGCTGGTGGGCACGCTGTCGTTCGGCCTGTTCACGGCGGCCACGGTGGCGGCCATCGTCGGCGCGCTGACGCTGGCGTTCCTGGCCATCCGCGTGGCTTTTCCGCCCAGCTCCGAAGCCGCACCGCCGCGGCCCTGGCTGGGCTGGCTGGCCGGCACGGCCTCGGGCTTCACCAGCTTTGTGGCGCACGCCGGTGGCCCGCCCATCGGGTTTTATGTGTTGCCGCTGCGGCTGGCGCCGGTGGTGTTCACGGCCACGATGGCCGTGTTCTTCACCATCATCAACCTGGCCAAGTGGGTGCCTTACGCCTGGCTGGGGCTGATCGATGCGCGCAACATGCTCACCTCGCTGGTGCTGCTGCCGGTGGCGCCGCTGGGCGTGTTCATCGGCGTGCGCTTCGTCAAGAAGGTGTCGCCCACCTTGTTCTACCGGCTGTTCAACGTGGGCATGCTGCTCACCGGCTGCAAGCTGCTGTGGGACGGCTTGCGTTGACGGGCGGCGCGCTGGGCAACCGCCGCCCACGCCCCCGGTCAGTCCGGCGCTGAGTCCTCGCGCGTGCCGGACCAGCCGCCGGCCGCGCGTGCACGTTGTGCGGCGCTCTCGGCGCGTTCGCGTGCCCACATCTCTTCCAACTGCTGCCGGCCTTGTTTGGCCAGGGCGATGAGCTGCTGCTCGTCGTTGGAGTGGGGCGCCATGCGGTCCATCAGTTCGATGCTGTGGCGGCGGAAGCGCCAGGCGCTGGTGCGCGCGGCGTGCGGCTCCCAGCCCATCAGTTCCAGCACGCTGCGGGCGCTCATCAGCGCCGAATCCAGCGTTTCGCGTTCAATCAGCTGTACGCCGGCTTCTTTCAGCCGGTAGTAGTGGCCCACGTTGCGCGCGCGCGCCACCACCTGCAGCTGCGGGAAGTGCTCGCGCGCGAGTTGGGCGACCTGCACGCTCTGGTCCATGTCGTCGATGGCCAGCACCAGCACCTGGGCGCGTGCCGCGCCGGCCACGCGCAGCAGGTCCAGCCGCGTGGCGTCGCCGTAAAAGGCCTTCCAGCCGAAGCGGCGCACGGTCTCGATCTGCTCCACGCTGTGGTCCAGCACCGTGGCGCTCAGGCCGTTGGCGTTCAGCAGCCGGCCCACCACCTGGCCGTAGCGGCCGAAGCCGGCGATGATGACCGGCGCGTGCTGGTCTTCGGCGATCTCGGCCATCGTTTGGTGACCACCGCGCGCCAGACGCGGCGCCCAGAAGCGGTCCGACAGCACCAGCAGCAGCGGCGTCAGCAGCATGGACAGCGCCACCGCCGCCACCAGCAGCGACGATTGCCCGGCCGTGATGGCGCCAGCGCCCTGGGCCGCCTGGAACACCACGAAGCCGAACTCGCCGCCTTGGGCCAGCAGGATGACGAACACCGGTCGCTCGGCCAGCGGCACTGGCATGGCCCGGGCCATGGCCAGCAGTACCCCGGCCTTCAGCAGCAGGAAGCCGGCCACCACCGCGGCCACGACACCGGGTTGGGCCAGCACCACCGCGAAGTCGATGCTCATGCCCACGGCGATGAAGAACAGGCCCAGCAGCAGGCCCTTGAAGGGCTCGATGTCGGTTTCCAGCGCGTGGCGGTATTCACTTTCCGCCAGCAGCACACCGGCCAGGAAGGCGCCGAGCGCCATGCTCAGGCCCACGCTGTGCATCAGCGCGGCGGTGGCCACCACCAGCAGCAGGGCGGCGGCGGTGAAGATCTCTGGCGTGTCGCTGCGCGCGATCCAGCGCAGCGCCGGGCGCAGCAGCAGGCGGCCGCCCAGCACGATGGCCGCGATCATGCCGAAGGCCTTGGCCGCGCCCAGCCAGCCTGCGCCACCGCCGTCGGCCCCGGCCTGCAGCGCCAGCAGCGGCACCACGGCCAGCACCGGGATGGCGGCGATGTCTTGCAGCAGGGCCACGCTCAGCACGCTTTGGCCGGCGTTGGTGCCCATCAGGTTGCGCTCGTTCAGCACCCCCAGGCCGATGGCCGTGGACGACAGGCCCAGCCCCAGGCCGGCCACCAGCGCAAGGCGCCAGTCCACCCCGAAAGCCAGGCCAGCGGCCAAGATCAGCAGGGTCGAGCCCCCGAACTGCACGCTGCCCCAGCCGAAGATGGGGCGCCGCAGCGCCCACAGCCGGCGCGGCTCCAGTTCCAGGCCCACCAGGAACAACATCAGCACCACGCCAAACTCGGCGAAGTGCAGCATCGCCTGCGCGTCGGTCACCAGCTTCAGGCCCCAGGGCCCGATGGCGATGCCCGCACCCAGGTAGCCGATGATGCTGCCCAGGCCCAGCAGGCGCGCCAGTGGCACGGCCAGCACGGCCGCGCCCAAATAGACCAGGCTGCTGTGCAGCCAGGTGGTGCCATGTTCCATGGTGGGGTGGTCCGGTCGGGTTCAGGTGGGGGTGTCGGCGGGGCGCTCGTCGGCGGCCACTTCGCAGGCGGCCTGCGGCGCCAGGTCGGCCAGCTCAGGCCAGTCGGGGTACCGGCTCAGCCGGTCCGCGAACACCTGGGCGTGCGCCTGCAGGTCGGCGTCGCTGACGCGGTGCGCGCCGTGCAGCACCAAGGGCGGCAGCCAGCGCATCTGCGTCAGCGCCGCCGTTTGTTCGTGCGGGTGCAAGAAGTGATCGAAGAAATAGCGGTTGTGGCCGCTGGGGTGGTAGGTGGCCTCGGCACCTCCGGTGCTGGTGGTCAGCCACAGGTCGCGCCCGGCCAGGGCCTGGCCGCCCGGGCCGTAGGCCCAACCGAAAGCGAACACCTCGTCCAGCCACAGTTTCATCAGCGCGGGCATGGCGTACCAGTGTGTGGGGTGCAGCCACACCACCAGGCGCGCCGCCGCCAGTGCAGCCTGTTCGGCGGCGACGTCGATGGTGTAGTCGGGGTAGCGGCGGTACAGGTCGTGCAGCACCACCCGCGGGTGGGCTTCGGCCTGGGCCATCAGGGCGGCGGTGACGCGGGAATGCGCGCGGTGCGGGTGGGCGGCGATGACGAGGATGTCGCGCATGGGGTGGTTCAACGGGCAGGGAAATCACGTGGCTGGCAGGTCGCACAGCGGACAGCGGCCAGGCGCGCTGCCGCTACCATAGCCCGAAACCCGACCGGGCCCCGGAGCAGCACAGATGCCAGTGATCGTGATCGCCAACCCCAAGGGCGGTGTCGGCAAGAGCACCTTGTCGACCAACCTCGCCGGCTGCCTGGCCGCGCAGGGCCACGCCGTGATGCTGGGCGACGTGGACAAGCAGCAAAGCGCGCGCCAGTGGTTGGGCCTGCGCCCAGCGCATTTGCCGGCCATACGGGGTTGGGATGTGCAGCCGGGCGACGTGGTGCGTCCCCCCAAGGGCACCACCCACGTGGTGCTGGACACCCCCGCCGGCCTGCACGGCAAGCGCCTGGACGCGGTGCTGCGCATCGCCAGCCATGTGCTGGTGCCGCTGCAGCCCAGCCTGTTCGACATCCAGGCCACGCACGCCTTTGTGCAGCAACTGCGCGAACACAAGCGCGCGGCCGAGATCGCCATCGGCCTGGTGGGCATGCGCGTGCGTGAACACACCAAGGCCCACGAGCAACTGCAGACCTACCTGGCCACCTTGACGCTGCCGGTGGTGACCTGTTTGCGCGACACCCAGAACTACGTGCAACTGGCCGCCCACGGCCTGACCTTGTTCGACGTGGCCCCCGGCCGCGTGGAACGTGACCTTGAACAATGGGTTCCCCTGAAAGCCTGGACCTCCGCATGAAACGTTTTGCGCACCTCACCGACCTGCAGCCCCTGGTGGGCGAAGTGCTCGCTGCCAGCGACTGGATCGCCATCGAACAGCCGCGCGTCAACCAGTTCGCCGAGGCCACGGGCGACCACCAATGGATCCACATCGACCCGGTGCGTGCCGCCGCCGGGCCTTTCGGTGCGCCCATCGCGCACGGTTTCCTCACCCTGAGCCTGCTGCCGCTGATGGGCGACACGGCCTTCGCCATCGACGACGTGGTCATGGGCGTCAACTACGGCCTGAACCGCGTGCGTTTCCCGCACCCGGTGAAGGTGGGCAGCCGCGTGCGTGGCCATTTCAAGCTGACGGCCTACGAGCCGCTGCCCGACGGTGGTGTGCAGCTGACGGTGGAGGTCACCATGGAGATCGAAGGCGTGGCCAAGCCGGCCTGCGTGGCCGAATCCATTTCCAGGCGTTACGCGGCGAAACCGTCCGCTTAAAAGAGGACGTGCGCGGCCAGCGACGGCCGCAAAATGCCCGCCATTCCAGGCCCGACCGGAGCACGTCGGTGGGCCAAGACCAAGGCGCCTGGCGCCAGGAGGGGCATTCCGCATGAAGATCCTGCTGGTTGACGACCACCCGCTGATCCTGGCGGCCTTGCAGACCGTCATCCTCGGTCTGCGGTCCGATGTGAAGCTGCTGGCCACCGACAACGCCAGCGATGCCCGCGCCGCGCTGGCCGGCCACCCGGACATCGACCTGGTGCTGCTGGACCTGTCGCTGGGCGACGACGACGGCTTCGAGGTGCTGGCGGAGTTCCGCACCCAGTACCCTGCGGTGCCGGTGGTGGTGATCTCGGCGTCGGAACGCAGCGCCGATGTGATCCGCGCTGTGGACCTGGGTTGCATGGGCTACATCCCCAAGCGCCTGTCCAGCCGGGGCCTGCGCGACGCGCTGTACATGGTGATGACCGGCGGGCTGTACATGCCCGCGGGCATGCTGGGCCTGTTCAGCCACCACATCCGTTTCAGTGGCGACGCCGGCGGCCAGCACCGCACCTGGGTGGACGGCGACACCCAACCGGCGGCGTTGTTGAGCGACGGCGCCGAAGCGCCGGCCCGCGGGGCCTACGGTGGCGACACCCAGCCCGGCCACCTGGGCGAAGACAGCCCCGTGGCCCAGCATGCCCGCGCTGAGCCGCACCAGTCGGCGCGTCAGCGCCTGGAAGACGTGGGCCTGACGCCGCGCCAGACCGAAGTGCTTTCGCTGCTGCTGCAGGGCCTGCCCAACAAGCTGATCGCGCGGCAGCTGAACCTCAGCGTGGAAACGGTGAAGGACCACGTGGCGGCGGTGCTGCGCGCGCTGGGCGTGAGCAGCCGCACGCAGGCGGTGCTGGCCGTCAGCCAGATGACGCAGGGCCAGGGTGGCGTGGTGGCCCGCCGGCCCGCCCCCCTTTGAACGCCCCCAGCGGCCCAGGCGTGGCCACGGCCACCGCCTGGCCTGCACCGCCAACACCGGGCCCGGCGGCCGCGCCGGCGCCAACGCCTGCACCGCACGCACCGCCGCCCACCCGGCCGCCCCGTGGCAGTGGCGTGGACCACATCCGCGCGCTGTACGCGCAGACCCCGGCTTCGCTGACCGGCAACTGGGTGGGCCTGGCCCTGGTGAGTTTCATCTTCGCGCCGCTGGCCCCGCTGGGCCTGTGGCTGGCCTGGTTGCTGCCGGGCCTGGTGCTGTGGTCGCTGCGCCTGGCGCATTACCTGCGCTACCGCCGGGCCCGCCTGCCCACCGATGAACAGCTGCGCGCCTGGCGTGGCAGCTGGAAGCTGCTGGTGCTGGCCCAGGGTGCGGTGTGGGGCGTGGCGGCCTGGTTGTTCTGGGGCCTGGGCAGCACGTACCACCAGATCGCGCTGATCCTGGTGGTCTACACCTACTGCCTGGGTTCGGTGCAGCTGCTGGCCACGCAGTCGCGCGTGTTCCTGGCCTTCATCACCCTGGTGCTCACGCCCACCATCGTGCGCATCGCCACCGACACCAGCCAGACCTGGCACCTGCAGCTGGCCGGTGTGCTGACGCTGCTGTTCTGCATCACCGTGGTGATGGCGCGCACCTACGGCGGCGCCTTGGGGCAGGCCATTTGGCTGAAGACCCGCACCGACGAACTGGCCCAGCGCCTGCGCGAAGAAAGCCTGGCCGCCGACGCCGCCCGCCGCGCGGCGGAAGCCGCCAGCCGTGCCAAGACGCAGTTCTTCGCCGCCGCCAGCCACGACCTGCGCCAGCCGCTGCACGCCATGGGCCTGTTCGCCGAGGCGCTGCGCCAGCGCATCCGCGACCCCGAGGTGGCCTCGCTGGTGAACAGCATCAACGAGAGCGTGGACGCGCTGGAAGGCCTGTTCAGCGAGCTGCTGGACATCACGCGTATCGACAGCGGCGGCGTGGACGTGAACCCCGCGCCCGTGCGGCTGCACGAGCTGTTCGGCCGCCTGCGCCTGCACTTCGAGCCGGTGGCCTTCGAAAAAGGCCTGATGCTCAGCTTCCGCGGCGGCCACCACGTGGCCCACACCGACCCCGTGCTGCTGGAACGTGTGCTGCGCAACCTGGTGAGCAACGCGCTGCGCTACAGCGACGACGGCGGCGTGCTGGTGGCCTGCCGGCGCCGGGGCGAGCAGCTGCTGGTGCAGGTCATCGACACCGGCATCGGCATCTCGGAAGCCGCGCTGCCGCGCATCTTCGACGAGTTCTACCAGGTGCAAGGCAACCGCCCTTTGCAAGCGCACCAGCGCAAGGGTCTGGGCCTGGGGCTGGCCATCGTGCGCCGCCTGGCCGGCCTGATGGGCGCGCCGCTGTCGGTGCGCTCGCGTGTGGGCCACGGCACCAGTTTCTCGCTGCTGCTGCCCAAGGGGCAGGCACCCCGCCAGGCCACGCCGGCGCTGGGCACGGCCGCCAAGCTGCCGCTGGGCCTGAGCCTGCAAGGCCTGCAGATGGTGGTGGTGGAGGACGAGGCCGCCGTGCGCGACGGCCTGGTGGTGCTGCTGCAGGCCTGGGGGGCCCAGGTGCTGGCCTTTGAAGCCGTGGACGCGCTGGAGGCCTGGTTGGGTGGGCCCGCGCCCGAACGCCCGGACCTGCTGCTGGTGGACTACCGCCTGCCCCAGGGCCGCACGGGCATCGAAGCACTGGAAGCGCTGCGCGCACGCTGGCCCGAAGCGACCCTGCCGGCGGTGGTCATCACCGGCAGCAGCCTGGGTGGCCACGAAGACCAGGCCGTGCGCCACGATTACCACCTGCTGATCAAGCCGGTGCTGCCCAACAAGCTGCGGGCGATGATCGCCTTCAAGCTGGGCTTGCGCTGAGGCGCTGTGAACGAAGCGATCACGCCCGCTCGACGCGCCCGTCCGTTCAAGGCCGCTGAGCGCGGCGCCTGGGCAGCCGGTTAGTTCGGCGTGTAGGCCAGGCGCACGTAGATGGGCGCGAAGGCTTCGGCCTGGGTCAATTCCAGCAGGCGTTCGCGGCTGAGTTCCAGCATGGCGATGAAGGTCACCACCAGCACCGGCACGCCGCGGCTGGTGTCGAAAAGCTCGTGGAACTCCACAAAGCGCTGGCCTTGCAGGCGGCGCAGCACCTGGGTCATGAACTCACGCACCGACAGCTGCTCGCGGCTGATGGTGTGGTGCTGCGTCAGCTTGGCGCGGCGCAGGATGTCGGCCCAGGCTTCGCGCAGGTCCAGTGCGCTGACGTCGGGGAAGCGCGGCTGCAGCGCCTGTTCCACGTAGACCTGGGCGCGCAGGAAGTCGCGGCCCGCCAGCGGCAGGGCGTCGATCTTGGCCGCGCCCAGCTTGATCTGCTCGTACTCGATCAGCCGGCGCACCAGTTCGGCCCGCGGGTCTTCGGGCTCGGTGCCGTCGTCGCTTTTCTTCGGCGGCAACAGCATGCGCGACTTGATCTCGATGAGCATCGCCGCCATCAGCAGGTACTCGCCGGCCAGTTCCAGGTTGCTGCGCCGCAGCTGGTCCACGTACTCCAGGTACTGGCGCGTGACGCTGGCCAGCGGGATGTCCAGGATGTTGAAGTTCTGCTTGCGGATCAGGTACAGCAGCAGGTCCAGCGGGCCTTCGAAGGCCTCCAGGAAGACCTCCAGCGCATCCGGCGGGATGTACAGGTCCTGCGGCATGCGGAACAGCGGCTCGCCGTACAGCCGGGCGACGGCGATCTGGTCGACCACGGTCGGCGAGGCGGACGCCGCGGCCGCGGCTTCGGCGGCCGGAGCGGCCACGGCCTCGGCCTGCGGCGGCGCGGGCAGTTCCGGCGCACGGTCGGGCAGGCTGGGCAAGCCCGGCCCGCCCGCATCGGGCGCGGCCGGCAAGGTGGGGTTCACAGCAGGGTCGCGGCGGGGGGCCGGTCAGCGGGTCTTGGTCTGGTAGACGTAGGGCTGCTGCGGCACGCGGGCGGCGCGTGCGGCGGCGGTGGCTTCGCGGTCCTGCGGGCGGTCCCACAGCAGGCTGCGGCCTTGGCGCTGTTCGGCCTCCAGGGTCGGCCGCTGGGCCTTCAGCGTTTCGATGAACGCGGTGGCGTCGGACTTGTAAGGCTTCCAGAACAACGGCATGGCGCACTCGTCAGGGGTAGGGGACAACCCGCCATTTTACGGGCTGGGGCAGGCCCTGAGTGGCAAAGCGCGGCGCGCGCCCTAGCATCCGGGTTGCCCGGGTGTGCACCGTCGCACGCGCGGGCGTTGTGCGGCCCTGGCCAACTTGGTGCGCTCACCACCTGGTGAGCCTGGGGCTGTTGTGTGGCCCCGCGTTGCTGTTTGCCTGTTCGCATGCCCTCTGCACAGCCGCCCGTTCCCGCTGCTGCCGGCTCTGCCCACCAGGCAGGGCTGTGGCGGCGCAACCTGCGCACCACCGTGGTTTTGTTGGTGGTGTGGGCTGTGGTGGGCTTTGGCGTGTCGGCCTTCGCCAGCGAGTTGAGCTTCACGGTGCTGGGCTGGCCTTTCAGCTTCTGGATGGCGTCCCAAGGGACCTTGCTGGTGTTCTGCGCCATCATCTGGCTGCACGCGCTGGCCATGGACCGGCTGGACGCTGAAGGTGACCAGGTCGACCGGCCCTGAGCCCAGGCACCCGCTGCGCCAGACCGTACCCCGCTGGCCCTGGCGCCGGTGCGTTTGGCGGCTGCCCCGCTTCAGCCCGGGTGGGGCATGGCGGCCCAGGCCGCTTCCATCGTGGCCACGATGTGTTGCGTGCCCAGTTCGGCCGCGAAGCCTGAACGCTGCATCAGCGACAGCGGCTGCTCCGTCACCGCCACCAGCACCAAGGCCGTGCCGCGCCGCTGCAGGCTGCGGTGCAACTGCCCCAGGGCTTCCAGGCCGGAGGTGTCCAGCGAGATGAGACGGTGCATGTCCAGCACCAGCACCCGGGTGTCGGCGGGCAGTTGCTGCGCCAGCGCTTCCACCTTGCCCACCGCGCCGAAGAACAGCGCGCCGAACAGGGCCACCACGTGCACCCCCGGCGGTGGGGGCGTGCCTGGGTCGGCGGGCAGTGGCTGCGCGCGGAACAGGCTGCTCATGCGCACGATGAAGAACACGCAGGCCAACACCAGGCCCACTTCCACCGCCACGGTCACGTCGAACACCACGGTCAGCACGAAGGTGCCCACCAAGATGGTGCGGTAGTGCAGGCTGAAGTGGCGCAGGCGGCCGAACTCGCGCCACTCGCCCATGTTCCAGGCCACGAACAACAAGATGCCCGCCAGCGCAGCCAGCGGCACGTGCAGCGCCAGCGGTGCCGCCACCAGCATCACCACCAGCACCGTCAGCGCGTGCACCATGCCAGCCACCGGGCTGCGGGCACCCGCGCGCACGTTGGTCACCGTGCGCGCCACGGTGCCGGTGGCCGGCAGGCCGCCAAAGAACGGCGTCACCAAATTGGCCAGGCCTTGGGCCATCAGCTCCTGGTTGGGGTCGTGGCGGGGCAGGTCGCTCAGGTTGTCGGCCACCCGCGCGCACAGCAGCGATTCGATGGCACCCAGCAGGGCGATGGTCAGCGTGGGGATGATCAACTGCTTCACGCCCGTCCAGCCGAACGCCGGCAGCTCAAAACTCGGCAGGCTTTGCGGGATGCCACCGAAGCGGCTGCCCAGCGTGTCCACCGGCAGCGCCAGCAACACCGTGGCCGCGGTGGCCAGGGCCAAGGCCACCACCGTGCCCGGCACCTGCGACAAGGCCCGCAGCAGCCGGGGCGGGGGCGGCGTGCCGGCGGCCACCTGTTCGCTGCGCCGCGGCCACCACCACACCACGGCCAGGCTGCCAACGCCCAAGGCCAGCGCTGCCGGGTTCAGGCTGTACAGGTGCCGAACCAACAGGCCCACCAGGCTGAAGAAATCGGCGGGCAGTTTGGGCGTGACCAGACCCAGGAAGTCCTTCACCTGGCTCAGCGCGATCAGCACCGCGATGCCGTTGGTGAAGCCGATGACGATGGGCACCGGCACATAGCGCACCAAGGCCCCCAGCTTGAACAGCCCCATCAGCAACAACAGCACGCCCGCCATGGCGGTGGCGATCAGCAGGTTGGCCAGGCCGTGGCGCTCCACGATGCCGTAAACGATGACGATGAAGGCGCCGGCCGGACCGCCGATCTGCACGTTCGAACCGCCCAGCGCCGAGATGATGAAGCCCGCGATCAGCGCGGTGAACAGGCCGGCCTCGGGCTTCACGCCGCTGGCGATGGCGAAGGCCATGGCCAAGGGCAGGGCCACCACGCCCACGGTGACGCCTGCGCCCACATCGGCCAGCAGGTGGCGGCGGGTGTAGCCGGGCAAGGTGTCCAGCAGGCGCGGCCGAAAGCGGTGCAGGCGACCGGGGGCTGGACTGTGGGGCTGGGCGGGCATGGGGCGGGGGCGCTGGCACCCATGATGCCACCAAGCCTGTGCCCAGGAGCCGGGCCTGTGGGGGGGGACGTGCATTCGACATGCAGACCTGGCCACCTTGCGATACGATGATTTCACAAGGCGGCCGCTGGTCGCCACGGTCCACTGTGGCCGGGTTTCACCAGGAGAACGCGCGCCATGCCTGGACGTGTGATGGTGGTGGACGACAGCGAGGCCGACCGGCTGTTCGCGCAGATCATGCTTGAGCGCTGGGCACCTGGTGCCAGCGTGGTGGGCTTCGAGTCTGCGCGCGCGGCCCTGGTGCACCTGCATGCCCCCGGCCATGGGGTGAATCTGGTGCTGCTGGACATCAACATGCCGGGCATGGACGGCTGGGGTTTTCTGGCTGCCTGCGAGGCGGCTCCGGCCTTGGCCGAAGGGCCCCGGGTGGTGATGCTGACCTCTTCACCCGACCCCGCCGACCAGCAACGCGCCCAAGCCCACGACCGGGTGCTGGGCTTCATCACCAAACCTTTGTCCCGTGACGCGTTGCAGGCCCTGAACGGGTGGCTGGCGCTGGCCGCGGACTGACGGCCATGGACCGGACCAAGCCACGGCACGGCACCCTCCGGGCAGGCGGCGTGGCCTGGCTCATGTGGGCTTGGTTGGCGGTGCAGGCGGCCACACCGGTGGCGTCTTCGGCGCCGGCGCTGCCACCGGTCGCCTCACCGTCGGCCCCGGCGCTGCCTTCGGTGCTGACACCAGCGCAACAGGCCTGGTTGCAGCGCCAGGGCCCGGTGCGGTTGGCGGCTGAACAAGACTACGGGCCCTTCATCTTTGAAGCCGCACCGGGGCCGGGGGTGCGCGGCCTGAGCATGGACATGCTGGCCGAGGTGCAGCGGCGCACCGGCCTGCAGTGGCGGTTGCTGGAGCCCGCGCCGCTGCAGGTGTTGCTGGGCTGGATGCGCCTCGGCCAGGCCGACCTGATCACCTCGCTGCGGCCCACGCCCGAGCGCAGCGCCTACCTGCTGTTCAGCCAGCCCTACGTGCGTGTACCGGCCATCGTGGTGGTGCGCGCCGACCGCCCGCGCTCGCCGATGCCGGCGGGCCACCCCCTCAGCGGCCTGGCCGGCCAAGCGGTGGCCGTGGGGGCGGGCTACGCGGTCGAAGCGGTGGTGCGCCAGGCCCACCCTGCGGTGGCTTGGCACAGCGTGTCCGACGACGTGGTGGCGATGCAGGGCGTGGCCAGCGGCCGCTTTGAGGCCGCGGTGGTGGACGCCGCCAGCGCGGCCTTCGTGCAGCAACGCCACCGTGTGTTGGGCTTGCGCTCGGCCGGCGAGGTGGGCTTCGACTACGAACTGAGCTTCGCCGTGCGGCGCGACAGGCCGGAACTGCTGGCCGTGTTGAACGAAGGCATCCGGGCCATCCCGGCGGCCGAGCGGCGCGCGCTGACCGAACGTTGGCTGGCGCCGCTGGACACGGACGCCCAGGCGCCGCGTGCCCCCTGGGCCACGCGCTTGGCGCTGTTGCTGTTGTGCACGTCGCTGCTGTTGGCCGGGACGCTGGTGTGGCAACACGCCCGGCGTGCGCCGCGGTGACCGTACCGGGGGCCGTCGCGGTGATGGGTTGGGCGATGGGCACACCGCCGGTGCCGGCATGACGCTGCTCCACAGCGTGCTGGGCACGCTGCAGCCCGAGGCCACGGGCCTGCCGCCGGCACGCCGTGGCCCGGAAGCGCCGCCCTGGGCGGCCCGCTTGCCGCTGTGGCACCTGGCCCTGGGCCTGGCGCTGCTGTATGGCGTGGCGGCGCTGCTGTCGCTGTACGCCGCGCGCCAACCGGGCAGCGTGGCCAGCCTGTGGTACGCCAACGCCCTGGCGGTGGCGGCGCTGGCCTTCCGGCCTTGGCGAGACTGGCCAGCCTTGCTGGCCGCGGTGGCCGTTGCCGTGGTGTTGTCCAACCTGGTTTGGGGCGATGCCTGGTGGCAGGCGCTGGGGTTCTTTCCGGCCAACGCCGCCGAGGTGGTGCTGGCGGCCTGGTGGCTGCAGCGCGCGGGCCTGGTGCAGGCGCCTATGCGTTCAGCGCGGGCCTTGTTGTGGCTGTTGCTGCTGGGCGGCGTGCTGCCGCAGTGTGTGGGCGCCACGCTGGGCGCGCTCAGCCTGGGCTGGTTGTGGCCGCAGGCCTACGCCGAGGCCGGCAGCGTGTGGTTGCCCTGGTTTGAGGGCTCGGTGATCGGTGCGCTGTCGGTGCTGCCCCTGGCCTGGGTGTGCTGCCAGAACGGCCCGGCCGTGTGGCGGGCCGGGCGCGGCCGGCGCTGGTGGCCGGTGCTGCTGCTGGTGGCGGTGGGCGTGGCGCTGCTGTCGCTGGCGCAACTGCCGTTCCCGTTCATCTACCTGTCCATGCCTTTGTTGCTGGCGGCGATGTTGGTGGACCTGGCGGCCCTGCTGGCACTGACCTTGGTGGTGTCCATCACCGTGGCGCTGGCCATGGCCATGGGCGTGTTCGTGCCACCGCCGTTGCGCCACGACTGGGAGCAGGTCTTCGTCTACATGGCCTTCGCCGGGGCCCTGGTGCCTGCCCAGTTGCTGGCCGCGGCCTTGGCCGAACTGCGGCAGAGCCACGACCACCTGGCCCAGCAATCCTTGGAGCTGCGACGCGCCAACGATGGCCTGGAGCAGTTCGTGCGCATGGCCTCGCACGACCTGCGCGAGCCCTTGAACACCGTGCAGCAGTTCGCCAGCTTGCTGCGGCAAGACGAGGCCGAGCGTTTGTCGGCCGACGGCCGGGCCTACCTGAACTGGGTGGACGCCGGCGCGCAGCGCATGCGGCTGCTGCTGGACGACGTGTTGCAGTTCGTCCGCCAGCAGCGCCAGGGCCCACCCCCGCTGCAGCCGGTGGCGCTGGACAGCGTGTTGGCCGACGTGCAAGCGGCCTTGGCAGGCCGGCTGCACGAGGGCGGTGGTCGGGTGGAGGTGCAGCCTTTGCCCGTGGTGCTGGGCAACGCCACCCTGTTGGCCTTGGTGTTCCAGAACCTGGTCGCCAACGCGCTGAAGTTCATGCCCCCCGGCCGGCTTGCGCGGGTGCAGGTGCGGGCCGTCGCTTGCGAGCAGCCCGGCCAGGTGGCGGTGGAGGTGGCCGACAACGGCATCGGCATCGCGCAGGAAGACCTGCCCCGCCTGTTCGCACCGTTCCAGCGGCTGCACGTGCGCCGCTTGTACGAGGGCCACGGTTTGGGCCTGGCCCTGGCCCAGCAGCTGGTGCAGGCCCAGGGCGGGCAGATTTCGGTGGTGTCGGTGCCCGGTGAAGGCAGCCGCTTCACCGTGCGGTTGCAAGCGGTTTGAGCCCTCCCGGTGGCCGCAGCCCGGCCGGCCCGTGGTGGCCGGCCGCCTTCAGCGCACGCGCATGCCGGGTTGAGCGCCCGGGAAGGGCTCCAGCACGAACACGCCCGGTGTGGCTTTTTCGTCGGCGTGGCTGGCGGCCAGCACCATGCCCTCGCTGACGCCGAACTTCATCTTGCGCGGTGCCAGGTTGGCCACCATCACCGTCAGCTTGCCCACCAGCTGCGCCGGCTGGTAATGCGCGGCGATGCCGCTGAACACGTTGCGCGTGCGGCCTTCGCCCACGTCCAGCGTCAGGCGCAGCAGCTTGGTGCTGCCTTCCACGGCCTCGGCGTTGACGATCTTGGCGATGCGCAGGTCCACCTTGGTGAAGTCGTCGATGGTGATGGTGGGTGCGATGTCTTCACCGCCGGGCACGGGCGCCACCGGCGCGGGCGGCTCGGGCGGCGTCAGCAGCGCTTCGACCTTGGCCGCGTCCACGCGCTGCATCAGGTGCTGGTAGGGCGCGATGCGGTGGGCGCCCAGGGCCCGCTGCGCGTCGGCGAACTGCAGCGGCGGCACCTGCAGGAAAGCTTCCACGTCGGCCGCCAGTTTGGGCAGCATGGGCTTCAGGTAGATGGTCAGCAGGCGGAAGGCTTCGATGCACACCGAGCACACGTCGTGCAGGCGTGCGTCCTGCCCCGCCTGCTTGGCCAGTTCCCAGGGCTTGTTGGCGTCCACGAACTCGTTGACGCGGTCGGCCAGCAGCATCACCTCGCGCACGGCGCGGCCGAACTCGCGGCTGTCGTACAGGCCGGCGATGGTGGCCTGGTGCGCGCGCAGCGTGTCCAGCAGCGTGCGGCCCTCCACGCCCAGGTCGGCGCTCAGCAGGCCGTCGAAGCGCTTGGTCAGGAAGCCCGCGGCGCGGCTGGCGATGTTGATGTACTTGCCCACCAGGTCGGCGTTCACACGCGCGACGAAGTCCTCGGGGTTGAAGTCCAGGTCTTCCACGCGGGCGTTCAGCTTGGCGCAGATGTAATAACGCAGCCACTCGGCGTTCAGGCCCGATTCCAAGTACTTCAGCGGGCTGATGCCGGTGCCGCGGCTCTTGCTCATCTTCTCGTTGTGCACCGTCAGGTGGCCGTGCACGAAGACGTTGTCGGGCACCTTGCGGCCGCTGAACTTCAGCATGGCCGGCCAGAACAGCGTGTGGAAGGTGACGATGTCCTTGCCGATGAAGTGCACCTGCTCGCGCGCCGGGTCGGCCAGGTAGGCGTCCAGGTCTTCACCGCGTTTTGCGAGCAAGGCTTTCAGCGAGGCCAGGTAACCCACGGGTGCGTCCAGCCACACGTAGAAGTACTTGCCTGGCGCGTCGGGGATCTCGATGCCGAAGTAGGGTGCGTCGCGGCTGATGTCCCAGTCGCCCAGGCCCACCTGGCCGGCCTCGTCGCGCGCGAACCATTCCTTGACCTTGTTGGCCACTTCCGACTGCAGTCGGCCGTCCTGCGTCCAGGCTTCCAGGAACTCGACACAGCGCGGGGCGCTCAGCTTGAAGAAGAAATGCTCGCTGGTCTTCATCACCGGCGTGGCACCGCTCAGCGCCGAGAACGGGTTCTTCAGGTCGGTGGGCGCGTAGACGGCGCCGCAGACTTCGCAGTTGTCGCCGTACTGGTCTTTGGCGCCGCACTTGGGGCACTCGCCCTTGATGAAGCGGTCGGGCAGGAACATGCCCTTTTCGGGGTCGTAGAACTGCTCGATGGTGCGCACATCGATCAGGCCGTTGGCTTTCAGCGCGCGGTAGATGTCTTGCGCCAGTTGGTGGTTCTCAGGCGCATCGGTGCTGTGCCAGTGGTCGAACTGGATGTGGAAGCCGTCCAGGTACTGGGCACGGCCCGCGGCGATGCTGGCCACGAAGGCCTGGGGCGTGAGGCCGGCCTTCTCGGCGGCGATCATGATGGGCGCGCCATGCGCGTCGTCGGCGCAGACGAAGTCGACCTGCGCGCCCTGCATGCGCTGCGCCCGCACCCAGGTGTCGGCCTGGATGTATTCCATCATGTGGCCGATGTGGAAGGCCGCGTTGGCGTAGGGCAGGGCGGTGGTGACGAAGAGCTTGCGGGTCATGGCGTCGTTCAGGGCTCGGGGCAGGCGGGTGGGCGGCCGGGCGGCACGGCGTGGTGGGCCGCGGTGTCGTGCGTGGGCCGCGGCGGTGGCGCGGTGGCGCCACACCCTTTGGAGGGAGGTCCTCCGCAGGTGGGTGGATTCTAGGCGCCCGCCTGCCCCCAAGCTCGTGGGAAACGGCTGTGCCCGGGCGTGATCGGCACCTAAGCTGCACCGATCACCACGGAAGTGCGCACCCGACGCACAGGCCGGCGGCGCCGTCGGTGCCGCCGCCAAGCCCGATTCCACCACCGCACAGGAGGGTGTCATGCACACCAGACCATCCCGCATTCCCACCACCCGAACCTGGACCCGGCCGCTGCGCTTGGGCGCCATCGCCCTGGCCTTGTGTGGCAGCACCTGGCTGCTCAGCGGCTGCTGGGAAGACACGGGGCTGAACCCCGAAGACGAAGCCGCGGCCGAAACCGCCCCGCTGCCGGTGCAAAGCACCACCGGTGGCACCGTGGAGGTGACCAGTGGCGCCATCGCCGGCGCCAAGGTGGTGGTGCCGGCCGACGCCGTGGTGGCCGGCGAGAACATCACGCTGAACTACAGCGACACGCTGCCCGGTCCGCTGCCGGCCGCGGCCGTCACCGCCGGCGCCGTGCCGTTGAGCAAGGTGCTGGTGCTGGAGCGCACCGGCGTGGCCGACTTCGGCAAGTCGGTGGCGGTGACCGTGCCCTTCGACAAGACCGGCCTGGACGCCGACGCCGTGCCCGTGGTGCTGTACTGGGACGAGAGCCTGCCCGGCTGGAGCCCCGTGGCTGTGAAGGCCGTGGACATGGCCGCTGGCAAGCTCAGTTTCAGCACCGCGCATGCCTCCAAGTACATGGTGTCGTGGATCAAGTTCGGCGCCGCCAACGCCGCGCTGGACCCGAAGAAGCTGGCCGTGGCGCTGGACTTCAACCCCGCCACCGACGGTTTCTTCGTGCACAACTTTGGCACCTACGAAGAGCCCGGCGGCAACGCCTTCGGCATGGCCGCCTACGCCGCCTGGTACCACACGGCCAAGAAGAAGAAGCTGGGCGAGCCCGGCTTGGGCACGCTGTACAAGGAAGGCAACGCCGCACTGGAAGAAGACGACCAGGTGGCGCGCGAACTCATCGCCCGCGCCTACCAGGCCGGCGACCAGAAGGCCCACATCGCCGCGCTGAACGACGCCGTGGCCGCCAGTGCCAACGGCACGGCCTTGTCGCAGCAGACCACCGCCGGCCTGTCGCTGGTGCAGCAGATGATGCTGACCCAGCAGGCCCAGGTGCTGACCCTGGGCAACCTGGGCACCAACGGCAAGTGGGTGGACGGGCACGCCGTCACCGTGTACGCCTACGACGGCACCAACCAGCGCTTCTTGCTGTACGACAACAACTACCCCGGTGAGGTGGTGACCCTGCCCTGGAGCCCCGCCAACGGCTTCGGCAAGGACAGCAAGAACCGCTCGTTCAAGGTGTTTGCTTTTGCCTCGTTCAACAGCGCCTATTCCCCGGCCACGCTGGACAGCCTGTTCCAGGCCGCCAAGGCCGGTTTCCCCACCAGCCTGTACCCGAAGATCACCGTTGGCGCGCCGGCCGAAACCAAGGCCGGCAGCAACACCTTCGAGGTGGCGGCCGACGGCGCGGTGGTCATCACCGGCAGCGTGCCGCGCCCGGCTTCGGCCAACGCCGCCCTGCAGCGTTACGCCCACGTCTACCTGAACGGTGTGCGCATGGCGGCGCCGGTGTTGGTGGACAGCAGCAGCAACGCCTTCAGCATCACCGTGGGCACGCTGCCCACGGCTTCGGGCACCGACGTGATGGTGCTGGTGTCGGAAACCGACAAGGCCTACGCCGGCTGGGGCAGCGGTGCGGCCTGGGCCGGGGGCTTCCACGCCTACAAGCAGTTCAAGCTGCGCGTGGCCAACCAGTACTTCTTCCAGAACATGGGCTTCGAGACCGGCGACCTCACGGGCTGGGCGTCAGAACGCCACGTCTGGGGCATGACCGCGCCGCAGATCGTGCCGTCCGACAAGAGCGCACTGGTGTCCACGCCCGGCTTCGACCCCATCGCCACCGACCTGCAGGTGCCGCTGTTCGGCAAGCACGCCTTCCGCGTGAACAACGAGGACAACAACGAACACATCAGCAGCCTCACACAAACGGCTGTGGTGCCCACCAGCAAGAACCCGGTGCTGCGCTTTTACTGGTCGGCCGTGCTGGAAGACCCCAACCACAGCCCTGAAGACCAGCCGTACATCGAGATCGTGGTGACCAACACCACCAAGAACATCGAGCTGTACCGCAAGCGCTACTTCGCCAACGACCCCACCTACTCCGGCTGGAAGAGCTACCAGGGCGGCGACTGGGTCTCCATCCCCTGGCAACTGGTGGAACTGCCGGTGGCGCAGTACGCCGGCGACAACATCGTGCTGAAGCTGGAAGCGGCCGATTGCGCCTTGGGTGGCCACGGCGGTTACGGCTACATCGACGTGGACGAGTGAGTCCCAGCGGGGCGCGCCGCTCGGGGAAACCCGGGGGCCGGCGCCGACCCCGACCCCAGGTGGGTCAAGGGCCGCAGGCTAGACTGCGGCCCTTTTTCGTCCCAGGTCAACCCAGGCCCTTAGCGCACGCCATGTCCACCGTCACCGAACCAGTGCTGCTCGAAGCGCTGAAGACCGTCATTGACAACCACACCGGCCGCGACTTCGTCAGCACGCGGCAGTTGAAGAACCTGCGCATCGACGGCGGCGACGTCGCCTTCGACATCGAACTGGGCTACCCCGGCAAGAGCCAGGAACCGGCGCTGCGCCGCGCCCTGGTGGCCGCCGCGCGCAGCGTGGCGGGCGTGGAAAACGTCAGCGTCAGCATCAGCACCAAGATCATCGCGCACGCGGTGCAGCGGGGTGTGCAGCTGCTGCCCAAGGTGAAGAACATCGTCGCCGTGGCCTCGGGCAAGGGCGGCGTGGGCAAGAGCACCACCAGCGTGAACCTGGCGCTGGCCCTGGCGGCCGAAGGCGCCAAGGTCGGCATCCTGGACGCCGACATCTACGGCCCCAGCCAGCCCATGATGCTGGGTGTGGGCGGCAAGCCCGACAGCACCGACGGCCAGACCATGGCGCCCCTGGTGGGCCATGGTGTGGAGGTGATGTCCATCGGCTTCCTGATCGAGGCCGACCAGGCCATGATCTGGCGCGGCCCCATGGCCACGCAGGCGCTGGAGCAGCTGCTGCGCCAGACCAACTGGGGCGAGCTGGACTACCTGATCGTCGACATGCCCCCAGGCACCGGCGACATCGCGCTGACGCTCAGCCAGCGCGTGCCGCTGACCGGTGCCGTCATCGTCACCACGCCGCAGGACATCGCGCTGCTCGATGCCAAGAAGGGCCTGAAGATGTTCGAGAAGGTGGGCGTGCCCATCCTCGGCATCGTCGAGAACATGGCGGTGCACGTGTGCACGAACTGCGGCCACGCCGAACACATCTTCGGCGCCGACGGTGGCAAGAAGATGGCCGCCGAATACGGCGTGGACTACCTGGGCGCCCTGCCGCTGGCCATGAGCATCCGCCAGCAGGCCGACGGTGGCCGCCCCACCGTGGTGGCCGAACCCGACGGCGAACTGGCCGGCCTGTACAAGGCCATGGCGCGCACCGTGGCGGTGAAGATCGCCCAGCAGGCCAAGGACTTCTCGGCCAAGTTTCCCACCATCACGGTGTCCAAAGGCACCTGAAGCGGCTGGACCGGCGGGCCGTTCGCCAGCCTGCCTTCAACCCGGCCCGGGTTGCCCGGCCGCAGCGGTCGCCGCACCGGGCACCGCACCGGAGGCCGGCCTGTCCGGCCACACCAGGCTGACGCGCAGCCCGGGTTCGGCGTTGCCGATCTGCAGCCGCCCGCCATGCGCTTCGGCCACCAGGCGGCACAGGTGCAGGCCCAGGCCCACACCGCCGGTGCTGCGCTGGCGCGCGCTGTCGGGCCGGTAGAAAGCTTCCGACAAACGCTGCAGCTGCTCGGGCGGCACCCCTGGGCCGTGGTCGCGCACCGTCAGCCGCAGTTCGCCGCGGGTGGTGCGGTCCAGCCGCACCTCGGGTGGCTGGCCAGCGCCGCTGCTGTGCCGCAGTGCGTTGTCCATCAGGTTGCGCAACAGCAGCTTCAACCGCGTGGCGTCGGCCAGCACGGGGCCGATGTCGGCCTGCAGGTAGCGCCGCACCAGCACGCCCGGGAACTGCGTTTCCAGCACCTCGTGCACCAGCGGCTGCAGGTCCACGGCGGTGATCTGCAGCGCGCTGTGGCCGGCGGCGATGCGCTCGCTTTCCAGCAAGGTGTCGATCAGCTGCCGCATCTCGGCCAGGTCGCGCAGCAGCGCGGCGCGCGGTGCACCTTCGGCCACCAGTTCCGCGTTCAGCCGCGCGCGTGTGAGCGGGCTGCGCAGCTCGTGGCTGATGGCCAGCAGCAGGCCGCGTTTGGCCTCCAGCATGGCCTCCAGGCTCTTGGCCATGCCGTTGATGCGTTGGGCCAGGTCGCCCAGTTCATCTTGGCGCTGCACGGTGATGGGCTGGTCGAAAGCGCCTTGCCCATAACGCGCGACACCGGCCGCGATGGGCGCCAACGGGCGCAGCAGCAGATGCACACCCAGCAACGCGCCGCCGGTCATCGTCAGCAGGGCCAACAGCGTCACCAGGCCCACGCGGCGTGGGCGGCTTTCCAGCGGCAGCTGGCTCAGGCCGAAGGTGATGCGGTGGCCGTCGGCCGTGGTGCGCACCAGCCCCCAGCCTTCGGCGCGCATCTCGCGGTCGTGCCAGAGGTGGTCGTCGTCGCCGTCGTCGTCGCGGGCCCGGCCGCGGTGCGGGTGCGAGTCGAAGTGCACGTGCGGCCCTTCGATGCGTATGGTCACCGGCAGCCGCGCGGCCAGCGCCACAGCGCGGCCCTCGTCGGGGGGGCTGCCGATCTCGGCGGCCAGCCGGTCCACGTAGTCGGTCACGATGGGGCGCGCCCAGCCTTGCCAGCCGCTGGCCAGCAGGCGTTCCATGCCCAACAGCACCACCGCGCTGCTGGCCAGGGCCAACAGCAGGAACAGCGTCAGCAGCCGCCAGCGCAGCGAATGCGCCCAGCGCCGCAGCACCGCCTGCCCGCGTTGCCAAGCCGCTGCCGCGGCCGGCCAGCGCTGCAGCCTGCCCGGGCCGCCCGTCCTGCCCAAGCCACTCATGCCGGCGCTCCGGCGAAGGTGTAGCCGGCGTTGCGCAGGGTTTTGATGCAGTTCAGCGGTTCGAGCTTGCGGCGCAGTCGGCTGACCAGGATGTCCACCGCCCGCGAAAACAGGTCTTCGGCAGACCGGCCACGCAGCCGGCCCAAGATCTCGTCACGGCTGAACACCTTGTGCGGTTCGCGCGCGAGCAGCCACAGCAGTTCGAATTCCGTGCCGGTCAGCTCCACCGGGGCGCCCTGGCAATGCACCTCGCGCCGCACGGGGTCGATCACCAGCCCTTCGAAACGCAGCACGGTCGGGGCCTCCGCCACCGGTGCGGCCGCGGCGGCCGGGCGCGCCCGGCGCAGGATGGTGGCCAGCCGCGCCACCAGTTCGCGCGGCTCGAAAGGTTTGGGCAGGTAGTCGTCGGCGCCCAGTTCCAGGCCCACCACGCGGTCGGTCAGTTCCCCGCGGGCGGTCAGCATCAGCACCGGCAACTCGCGCGTGGCGGGTTCGGCGCGCAGGCGGCGGCAGACCTCGAAGCCGTCCATCTCGGGCAGCATCACGTCCAGGATCACGGCGTCGATGCCGCCCTGGGCCAGCCGTGCGAAGGCCGCGCTGGGGCGCCAGGCGCATTCCAGCGCCATCTCAAAACGCTGCAGGTAGGCCGCCAGGGGCGGCCCCAGCAGTTCGTCGTCGTCGATCAGCAAAACGCGGGGCATGGGCGGTGCGCGGCAGGCGGCGTCAGGGGTGGCCCCAATGTACCAACGCGCCGCCCGCCCCAGGGTGTTCAGCCACCGCGTTCGCCGTGGCGTTCGCCGCCACGGTGCTCACCGCGTTCGCCGCGCGCACCCCGATCGCCATGGCCATGCTGGCCCCAGCGTGCGGCGCGTTCGCGCAGTTGCGCCTGCTGTTCAGGCTTCAGGCTGTCGTAGAAGTCGCCGAAGGCGGTGATCAGCGCCGGGCTGGCGGTTTTCACCACCGCCGTTCTGCCGTCCACCCAGGCCTGGGCGCGTGCGCGGTCGAAGCGTGGGCCTTGCAGCAGGGTCGTCATCTCGGCGCGCGGGTCGGCCTGGCCGGCCAGCCACGCGCTGCGCTGGGCCTGCACCTGGTCGGCCAGGGTGGCCAGCTTGGCTTTCTGGGCGGCGTCCAGGTCCAGTTGTTGGGCGGTGCGGTCCACCAGGTGGGTTTTCACGCGCTGCAGGTCGTCAGGTGCCAGGCTGTGCCAGCCCCAGCCGCCATGGCCGCGCACGGCCCCGGCGGTGAAGGCGGTGGCCAGCAGCGCCACGCCGCCAGCGGCCCAAAGGCTGCGTTTGATCCAGGTTTTCATGGGGAGCTCCCGTCGTGTTGAACAGGTTCCCATGCTCGGCCCGGGCGGCCGTGCTGTCCTTTCAGCGGCGTATCGCTGGGTAACGTTTTATGGCGTGGGCGGGTTGGCGGCGCCCCTGCGACTTCAATAGCCATTCCGTATGGCCCGGATTCGCTCAATCAATCCACGCAATGCTGCGCTGCGGCCAGAATGCGGGCTGTTCCGGTCGATTGACCCCTTCTTCCAACCACCACGGAGATCCCCGATGTCCCTCATCAACACCACCGTTCAGCCGTTCAAGACCACCGCTTTCGTCAACCGCAGCGGCAAGGGCGAGTTCATCGAAGTCAGCGACGCCAGCCTGAAGGGCAAGTGGTCGGTGCTGATCTTCATGCCGGCCGCCTTCACCTTCAACTGCCCGACGGAAATCGAAGACGCCGCCGACAACTACGCCGCTTTCGCCGCCGCGGGCGCCGAGGTGTACATCGTCACCACCGACACGCACTTCTCGCACAAGGTGTGGCACGAAACCAGCCCGGCCGTGGGCAAGGCCAAGTTCCCGCTGGTGGGCGACCCCACCCACGCGCTGACCAACGCCTTCGGCGTGCACATCCCCGAAGAAGGCCTGGCCCTGCGTGGCACCTTCATCATCAACCCCGAAGGCCAGATCAAGACCGCTGAAGTGCACAGCAACGAGATCGCCCGCGACGTGTCGGAAACCCTGCGCAAGCTGAAGGCCGCCCAGTACACCGCCGCCAACCCCGGCCAGGTGTGCCCGGCCAAGTGGAAGGAAGGCGCGAAGACCCTGGCCCCGTCCCTGGACCTGGTCGGCAAGATCTGAAGCACGCATGAACCTGCTGCGCGACCCGATCTGAGGCCTGCAGTGCTCGCCGTACGGGTGTACGGCTGCGCGCTTCGACCACAGCTCGGGCCGCTCGCGACGGTTCCTGCGCACTTCAGTCGCTCGTCACCACCGTGAACGAACGAACGGCGGGCTGCTTGCCCGCCATCAACCGGCACAGGCCCGGTTGAAAGTACCCTGGCGAAACCTCGGGTGCTTTCAACGGGGCCGGGATCGGCTCACCCCTTGAAAACCTGAAACAGGACTTCGCCATGCTCGACGCCAACACCCAAGCGCAACTCGCCGCCTACTTCGAGCGCATCAGCCAGCCCATTGCGCTGATCGCCAGCCTCGACGATTCCGAAGGCGCGCAGCAGATCCGCGAACTGATCACCGAGATCGCGGCCATCGCGCCCGACAAGATCAGCGCCCGCTTCGACGGCAACTTCGCGCGCAAGCCCTCGTTCCAGATCACCCGCGTCGGCTACGACATGGGCGTGCACTTCGCCGCCGTGCCCATGGGCCACGAGTTCACCTCGTTGGTGCTGGCCCTGCTGTGGGCCGGTGGCCACCCGCCCAAGGTGGAGCCCGAGGTGCTCGAACAGATCAAGTCGCTGGACGGCGACTTCGTGTTCGAGACCTACATGAGCCTGACCTGCCACAACTGCCCCGACGTGGTGCAGGCCATGAACCTGATGGCCGTGTTCAACCCGCGCATCCGCGCCGTGGCCATCGACGGTGGCCTGTTCCAGGCCGAGGTGGAAGCCAAGCAGATCATGGCCGTGCCCAGCGTGGTGCTGAACGGCGCCAGCTTCGGCAACGGCCGCATGGAAGTGGGCGAGATCCTGGCCAAGATCGACACCGGCGCCGCCCAACGCGAAGCCGCCAAGCTCAACGAGAAGGCGCCTTACGAGGTGCTGATCATCGGCGGTGGCCCCGCTGGCGCGGCTGCGGCCGTGTACGCCGCACGCAAGGGCATCCGCACCGGCATCCTGGCCGAGCGTTTCGGTGGCCAGACCATGGACACGCTGGGCATCGAGAACTTCATCTCCGTGCTGGAAACCGAAGGGCCCAAGTTCGCCGCCGCGCTGGAAGCCCATGTGCGCCACTACGGGGTGGACGTGATGACGCTGCAGCGTGTGGCCAAGGTGGAACCCGCCGCACAGCTGGGTGGTTATGCCACCGTCACGCTGGACAACGGCGCGCAGCTGAAGGCCCGCACCGTCATCCTGGCCACGGGCGCGCGCTGGCGCAACATCAACGTGCCCGGCGAAGCCGAGTACCGCACCAAGGGCGTGGCCTACTGCCCGCACTGCGACGGCCCGCTGTTCAAGGGCAAGGACGTGGCCGTCATCGGCGGTGGCAACTCCGGCGTGGAAGCCGCCATCGACCTGGCCGGTGTGGTGAAGAGCGTGACGCTGCTGGAATTTGCCGACCAGCTGCGCGCCGACCAGGTGCTGGTGGACAAGCTCAAGAGCCTGCCCAACGTCACCATCCACACCAACGCGCAGACCACGGAAGTCACTGGCGACGGGCAGAAGATGAACGGCCTGAAGTACAAGGACCGTGTCTCCGGCACCGAACACCACCTGGACCTGGCCGGCGTGTTCGTGCAGATCGGCCTGGTGCCCAACACCGAGTTCCTGAAGGGCACGGTGGAGCTGTCGAAGTTCGGCGAGATCATCATCGACGCCAAGTGCCACACCAGCGTGCCCGGCATCTTCGCCGCGGGCGATGTGACGACCGTGCCCTACAAGCAAATCATCATCGCCACCGGCGAAGGCTCGAAGGCGGCGCTGTCGGCCTTCGACTTCCTGATCCGCACGCCCGCCGTGGCCTGAACGGCGTGGTCACCGAAGAAGCGGCCTGCGCAGTCCGTGTCAAAACGGCTGCAACGGCCACCGTCAGCAAAACGCCCTGAACCATCGGGGCGTTTTTGTTTGTGGACGCCAAACCGATAGGCGGCGCGGGACGTGATGCGTTAGCGTGTTTTGGCAAACGC
>JBKCUM010000078.1:0-43913 GCA_046318395.1 Rubrivivax sp. | reverse complement strand
GGGCACGGTGGTGTTCGGCATCCACATCGCCGCCCCCGGCCTGGCGCTGGCGCCCGACGCCACGGTGGACCGCGTGGCGCGCGAGCGCCTGTCCACCGGCTACAGGCCGGGCTGGACGCTGACCATGCTGCCCGACGCCGTGGTGCAGGCCTACACGCTGGTGGAAGGCCGCGACTGTCCGGCCGTCAGCCTGTACGTCACCTTCGACGAGCCCACGCTGGAGGTGAAAGCCAGCGAGACCAAGCTGGAGCGCGTGCCCATCGCCGCCAACCTGCGCCACGACCAACTGGACAGCGTGGTCACCGAAGCCGCGCTGACCGGCGCCGCCCCGGCCGACTACGCCTTCGCGCCGGAACTGGCGTTTGCCTTCCGCCTGGCCCAGGCGCTGAAGGCGCGCCGCGAGGTGGTGCGTGGCAAGCCCGAGAACTTCAACCGGCCCGACTACAACTTCAAGCTGGCCGGATCTGGTGAAGAACCGCGCGGCGACGAAACCGTGCTGATCAGCACCCGCCAGCGCGGTGCGCCGCTGGATTTGATCTTCGCCGAGGCGATGATCCTGGCCAACAGCACCTGGGGCGGTTGGCTGGCCGAACACGGCGTGCCCGGCATCTACCGCAGCCAGGCCAGCCTGGCGCCGGGCATCAAGGTGCGCATGGGCACCAAACCGGCGCCACACGCCGGCATGGGCGTGGCGCAGTACACCTGGGCCACCAGCCCGCTGCGGCGTTATGTGGACCTGGTGAACCAGTGGCAGATCATCGCCTGCGCGCGCCACGGCCGCACGGCGGCCCTGGTGGCGCCGTTCAAGCCCAAGGACGCGGCGCTGTTCTCCATCATCAGCGGCTTCGACGCGGCCTACACGGCCTACAACGACTTCCAACGCGGCATCGAACGCTACTGGACGCTGCGCTGGCTGGAACAGAACGCCGTCAGCGAGCTGGAAGTCTCGGCCATGAAGGACGGCCTGGTGCGTGCGGAAACCCTGCCCCTGGTCTTCCGCGTGCCGGGCTGCGAAAGCCTGCCGCGCGGCGCCCGCGCGCTGGTGCGCATCACCGGCATGGACCTGCTGACGCTGGACCTGCACGCCACGCTGGCCGCGCGCCTGGATGAAGCCGCCGCCGCCGAGGGTGAAACCACCGACGACGGCGAAGACGACAGCCTGGCCACCGGCGCGCTGGCCCTGGCCATCGACCTGGGTGAAGGCGACGCCGACGGCGCCGCCCCAGCCGCCCCCACCGGCGATGCAGTGGCGTGACCTGAGCCCGCTGCAGTGGGCGTTGGCCTTTTCGGTCACGCTGCACGGCGCCGTGCTGACCATCCGCTTCGTGGACCACGAGGCCATCAACCGCGTGTTCCGCGACACGCCGTTGGAGGTCATCCTGGTCAACGCGCGCTCGAACGAACGGCCCGACAAGGCCCAGGCCATCGCCCAGCGCAACCTGGCCGGCGGTGGGGAGGCCGACAAGGGGCGCGCCACGTCGCCGCTGCCGGCCGCGCCCACGGCCAAGCTGGGCGACGCCTCCGACGACGCCCGCCGCCGCATCGACGCGCTGCAGGAACAGCAGCAGCAACTGCTGGCCCAGGTGCGGCGCGAGATCGCCGCGCTGCCACCGCCCGACCCGCAGCGCGACCAGGGCAGCGCTGAAGCACGCGAGCAGGACGAACGCCGCCAGCAACTGCTGCGCCTGCTGGCCGAGATTGAAAAGCGCGTCAACGACGAAAACGCCCGCCCCAAGAAGCGCTACATCAGCCCCGCCACCCAGGAAGCCGCCTACGCGCTGTACTACGACGCGCTGCGCCGCCGCATCGAAGAGCGCGGCACGCGCAACTTCCCCGAAAGCCAAGGCAAGAAGCTGTACGGCGAGCTGACCATGAACCTCACCGTGGACGCCGCCGGCCGTGTGGTGGAAGCCGACATCGTGCGCAGCAGCAAGTCGCGCCAGCTCGATGCCCAGGCCCTGGCCATCGTGCGTGCCGCCGCGCCGTTCGGGCCCTTCACCGCGGAAATGCGCCGCCAGGCCGACCAGATCGTCGTCACCTCGCGCTTCCGTTTCACCCGCGACGACGGCCTGGAAACCACGATGAGCACCGCCACCGCGCGCTGAACGCGCCACCGCCGCCTTCCTCGCCGATCTGGGCCGGCCACCGCCGTTGGGCCCCGCCGCCGCACCTGCCACCCTGCCGATGTCCACCGAAGCCTGCCCCGCCACCAACGCCCCGCTGAACTACGCCGTGCTCGGCAACCCGGTGGCCCACAGCCAGTCGCCCTTCATCCACGCGGCTTTCGCGCAGCAGACCGGCGAAGCCGTGGTCTACGGCCGCGTGCTGAGCCCGCTGGACGGGTTCGTCGACACCGTGCGCCAGTTCCAGGCGGCCGGCGGCCTGGGCTGCAACATCACCGTGCCCTTCAAGTTTGAAGCGCCGACCCTGGCCACGCGCTGCAGCCCCCGCGCCGCGCTGGCCCAGGCCGCCAACGTGCTGCGCTTCGACGCCGACGGCTGGTTTGCCGACAACACCGACGGCATCGGCCTGCTGCGCGACATCGAGGTGAACGCCGGCGTGCCGCTGGCCGGCCGGCGTGTGCTGCTGGTGGGTGCCGGCGGCGCCGCCGCTGGCGTGCTGGGGCCCTTGCTGGAAGCGCGCCCGGCCGAGGTGGTGGTGGCCAACCGCACCGCCGCCAAGGCGCTGGCCCTGGTGCAGCGCCACGCCGCCCTGGCCGACGCACAAGGCTGCACGCTGCGCGCCGCCACGCTGGACGCGCCCGGCACCGCCTTCGACGTGGTCATCAACGCCAGCGCCAGCAGCCTGCAAGGCGCGGCCTCGCCCGTACCCGCCAGCACCCTGGCGCCCGGCGCCCTGGCGGTGGACCTGATGTACGGCGCCGCCGCCGCCCCGTTCCTGGCCTGGGCCGCGGCACACGGGGCCACCGGCCGCGACGGCCTGGGCATGCTGGTGGAGCAGGCGGCCGAGGCCTTTGCGCTGTGGCGCGGCATGCGCCCCCAGGCGGCGCCGGTGCTGGCGGCGCTGCGCGCCCGCCTGGCTGCTGCCTGAGCACCCACCCCGCTGGTCCACCCGTTTTCGCTGACATGGCTGCTTCACCCTCTGCCTGGCGCCACCACGGCCTGCGCCTGCTGGCCCTGCTGGCCTTGTGCTTCCTGGCCCTGCAATTGGCGTTCGCCGCCCGCATCGCGCTGATGAACGTGCTGGACCCGCAAAGCACCAGCTTCCAGCGCAGCGAGGCCTGGCGCTTGCTGGTCACCCAGGGGCGCATCGCCTGGCGCCAGGAATGGGTGCCGAACGAACGCCTGAGCGCCCAACTCAAGCGCGCCGTCATCGCCAGCGAAGACGCCACCTTCGCCGACCACAGCGGCGTGGACTGGACGGCCATCGAAAAAGCCTGGGAACGCAACCAGAAGGCCGAGGCCCGGGCCGAAAAGCGCGGCCTGCCGCCCACCAAGGCCAAGGTGGTGGGCGGCTCCACCATCAGCCAGCAACTGGCGAAAAACCTGCTGCTGTCGGGCGAGCGCACCGTCTTGCGCAAAGGCCAGGAGCTGGTGCTGACGCTGATGCTGGAAATGCTGCTCAGCAAGCAGCGCATGCTGGAGATCTATTTGAACAACGTGGAATGGGGCGAAGGCGTGTTCGGCGCGCAGGCCGCCGCGCGCCACTACTTCCGCGTGGACGCCAGCCAACTGGGCGCGATGCAGGCGGCGCGCCTGGCGGTGATGCTGCCGGCCCCCAAACGCTTCGAAAAACAACCCGGCTCGGCGTACGTCATCGGCCGGGCTGGCACCATCGTGGCCCGCATGCCGGCCGTGGACCTGCCCTGAACCCCTGGCGCGACCACCACCCGCCACCTGTCTGCCCTTGTCTGGAACCCCATGGCCGCCCTGCCCGACCCCGAAATCGCCGCCGTCGCCGCCCGCCTGGTGGTGGAAGAAGGCCTGGACTACGGTGCCGCCAAGCGCCGCGCTGCCCGCGACCTGGGCAAGCGCAGCGGACGCCCCAGCGAGCTGCCCAGCAACGAAGCCGTGGAAGACGAAGTGCGCGCTCACCTGGCGCTGTTCTGTGCCGACACCCAGCCGGCGGAACTGCTGGCGCTGCGTGAACTGGCGGCGCGCTGGATGCAGCGCCTGGCCGAGTTCCGCCCGCACCTGGGCGGTGCGGTCTGGCGCGGCACGGCCACACGCTTGTCGGCCGTGCACCTGGACTTGTACTGCGACGACCCCAAAAGCGCCGAGATCCACGTCATCAACCTGGGCCTGGACTACGACGTGGCCAGCCTGGACCGCCCCGGCGGCGGCGGGGAACCGGTGAACGTGCTGCTGCTGTCGGCCGATTGCCCGGCCCTGGGCGAACCCGTCACCGTGCAGTTGGCGCTGTACGACCTGGACGACCAGCGCGGCGCCCTGAAACCCGACAGCCGTGGGCACAGCTGGCGCGGCGACCTGGCCGCCTTGCAGCGGCTGCTGGCCACCCCGGCCACCGGCGGGGTGCTGGCATGAGCGGCCTGTCTTCCCTGCGCGGCGGCGGGCTCAGCCGCCGCCAAGGTTTGGCCCTGGCGGGTGCCGCCCTGGTGTCGGGCGGCATCGGCCTGGGCTTCCAGGCCTGGCGCCAGCGCCAGCAGGCGGCGTTCGACGCCGAGACCGGCGGCCTGTGGCAACAGCGCTTTGCGCGCCCGGACGGCGGTGAACTGGTGATGGCCGACCTGTTCGGCCGACCGCTGCTGCTGAACTTCTGGGCCACCTGGTGCCCACCCTGCCTGCGGGAGATGCCCGAGCTGGACCGCTTCCGCCAAGCGCAGGTGGCACGCGGCGTGCAAGTGGTGGGTTTGGCGGTGGACGGCCCCACCCCGGTGCGCGAGTACCTGAAGAAGACGCCTGTCGGTTTCGGCATCGGCCTGGCCGGTTTCGACGGCACGGAACTCAGCCGCCGCTTGGGCAACGCCCAGGGCGCGCTGCCGTTCACCGTGTTGTTCGGCCGGGATGGCCGCGTGCTGGCACGCAAGATGGGCGAAATCAGTGCAGCCGAACTGCAAAACTGGGCGCAAAAGCTCTGAACCCAGCGATCGCAGCGTTCTTTGATTAATTTGCGCCAGTTGCCGCCTTCCGGCGGCATTTCAGCGTAAAGTCGCGCCCTCACACAGCGACAAGCTGTTTTTCGGCGCTGCAACCACCGTGAAAGCACGCACCGCAGCAGGCGAAATTTTCGGCACTTTTGATGCATGATCGCGGCCCGTTCCCGGGCGGATCAAAACAAACCCGGCCGACCGCGGCGTCAACGCGGTGGGCCACCACCCTGGACTGCGCGGCCCACCCGAGGCCGCTCGAATAGAGGACAGCCATGGACCTGCGAAAGCTCAAGACCCTGATCGACCTGGTTTCAGAGTCGAACATTTCCGAACTCGAGATCACCGAAGCCGAAGGCAAGGTGCGCATCGTCAAGGGCGGCGTCGCCGCGGTCGTTGCCGCGCCGGTGGCCACCGTGGCCGCCGCCGCACCGGCCGCTGCAGCCCCCGCGGCCGCCCCGGCCGCACCGGCGGCCGAAGCCGCGCCGGCCGCCCCGGAAGGCAAGGTCATCAAGTCGCCGATGGTCGGCACCTTCTACCGCGCCGCCAGCCCGGGGGCCAAGTCCTTCGCCGACGTCGGCCAGGCGGTGAAGGTGGGCGAACCCGTCTGCATCATCGAAGCCATGAAGATCATGAACGAGATCGAAGCCGACGTGGAGGGCAAGATCCTGCGCGTGCTGTGCGAAAACGGCCAGGCGGTCGAGTTCGGCCAGCCCCTGTTCATTGTGGAGTGAGGCCCCCAAGCTCGCTATCGCTCGCTACCCCCCAAGGGGGCCGTCCGCCAGCGGCCCGGCAGAGCCGGATCCGCGCCGGGAAGCTTGGTCTTCTGAACTCAATCTCGCTTGCACCCCCCCTGAGGGGACGTCCGCCAACAGGCCGGCAAAGCCGGTCCTGCGGCGGGAAGCTGGGTTAAAGAGGCAGTGCCTGACATGTTCAAAAAAATCCTGATCGCCAACCGCGGGGAAATCGCCCTGCGCATACAGCGGGCCTGTCGCGAGATGGGCATCAAGTCGGTCGTGGTCTATTCCGAGGCCGACCGTGAAGCGAAGTACGTGAAGCTGGCCGACGAGGCCGTGTGCATCGGCCCGGCGGCTTCCGCGCAAAGCTACCTCAACATGCCGGCCATCATTTCCACCGCGGAAGTGACCGACGCCGAAGCCATCCACCCCGGTTACGGCTTCCTGTCGGAGAACGCCGACTTCGCCGAGCGCGTGGAAAAGAGCGGCTTCACCTTCATCGGCCCGACGCCCGAAGCCATCCGCATCATGGGCGACAAGGTCAGCGCCAAGCAGGCCATGATCAAGGCCGGCGTGCCCTGCGTGCCCGGCTCTGAAGGCGCGCTGCCGGAAGACCCGAAAGAGATCATCAAGACCGCGCGCGCCGTGGGCTACCCGGTGATCATCAAGGCCGCAGGCGGCGGCGGTGGCCGCGGCATGCGCGTGGTGCACACCGAAGCCGCGCTGATCCACGCCGTGCAGACCACGCGTGCCGAAGCCGGTGCAGCCTTCGGCAACCCGGCCGTGTACATGGAGAAGTTCCTGGAGAACCCACGCCACGTGGAAATCCAGATCCTGGCCGACACGCACCGCAACGCCGTGTGGCTGGGCGAGCGCGACTGCTCCATGCAGCGCCGCCACCAGAAGATCATCGAAGAGGCGCCGGCGCCGGGCATCCCGCGCCGTGTCATCGAGAAGGTGGGCGAGCGCTGCGCCGCGGCCTGCAAGAAGCTGGGCTACCGTGGTGCCGGCACCTTCGAGTTCCTGTACGAAAACGGCGAGTTCTATTTCATCGAGATGAACACCCGCGTGCAGGTGGAGCACCCGGTGACGGAACTGGTCACGGGCATCGACATCGTGCAGATGCAGATCCGCGTGGCCGCTGGCGAAAAGCTGCCTTTCACGCAGCGCCAGATCGAGCTGCGTGGCCACTCCATCGAGTGCCGCATCAACGCCGAAGACCCGTACAAGTTCATCCCGTCGCCCGGCCGCATCAGCATGTGGCACCCGCCGGGTGGCCCGGGTGTGCGCGTGGACAGCCACGCCTACACGAACTACTTCGTGCCGCCGAACTACGACTCGATGATCGGCAAGATCATCTGCCACGGTGACACGCGCGAGCAGGCCCTGGCCCGCATGCGCACAGCGCTGTCGGAAACCGTGGTGGAAGGCATCAGCACCAACATCCCGCTGCACCGCGAACTGATGGCCGACGCCAAGTTCGTCGAAGGTGGCACCAGCATCCACTACCTGGAAGGCTGGCTGGGGCAACACAAGCGTTGACAGGCACACGCCGGGCGCCAGCCGCGCCCGCGCGTGGCGCACATCCCCGACAATCGCCGGGCACCGCAAGGTGTCCGGCGCTGTGCTTTTGGGCAGGAAAGAACCATGTTTGAACTCGTGTTGCGCGCCCCGCAGGCGCTGGTGGAGCCCGTCAGCGACGTGCTGATGGAAGAACTGGACGCGCTGTCGGTGTCGGTGGAAGACGCCGACGCGGGCACCGAGGCCGAAAAGGCGCTGTTCGGCGAGCCGGGCATGCCCGTGGCCCAGCCCGGCTGGGACAAGAGCACGCTGCGCGCGCTGTTCGAACAAGAACAACAGGCCGAACACGCCGCCACGCTGCTGCTGGCGCAGGACTGGACCGCCGGCGTGCACCTGCAGGCGCTGGAAGCCGTGCCCGATGAAGACTGGGTGCGCATCACGCAGTCGCAGTTCGCGCCGGTGGAGATCACGCCCTCGTTCTGGATCGTGCCCAGCTGGCACGAGCCGCCCGCGGCCGCGCAAAAGCTCATCCGCCTGGACCCGGGCCTGGCCTTCGGCACCGGCACCCACCCCACCACCCGCATGTGCCTGCGCTGGATCGCCCAACACGCCCAAGCCTGGCCGCGCGTGCTGGACTACGGCTGCGGCTCGGGCATCCTGGCCATCGCCGCCGCGCTGCACGGCGGCACCAACGTCGACGCCGTGGACATCGACCCGGCCGCCGTCACCAGCACCCAGGCCAACGCGCAGGCCAACGGCGTGCAACTGCGCCCCGGCCTGCCCGACCAGGCCCAGGGCGCCTACCCGCTGGTGCTGGCCAACATCCTGGCCACGCCGCTGAAGCTGCTGGCGCCGCTGCTGTGCGGCCACGTGGCGCCGGGCGGTTCGCTGGTGCTGGCCGGCATCCTGGAACGCCAGGCCGAAGAGCTGCAGGCGGCCTACGCGCCGTGGTTGGCGCTGCAGGTCAGCGACCGCGAAGACGGCTGGATCCTGATGACGGCCACCCGCGTGGCATGATGCCGCCGCCCGTGTGCCCGCCCCCGGGGGTTGGCACACGGTGAACCGGCGCCCACGCGCCGCTGTTGCCCTCGACGCCTGCCCCTGAACCCATGAGCCTGGCCGCCCGTTGCCCCGCCTGTGGCACCGTGTTCCGCGTGGTGCAAGACCAATTGCGCATCAGCGAAGGCTGGGTGCGCTGTGGGCGCTGCAGCGAAGTGTTCAACGCCGTGGAACACCTGGTGGACGTCGACGCCGACCAGGCCTTGACGCGCCCGTCGCCGGGCCACAGCCCGCGCGCACGGCCCGCGCCACCGCCACCGCCGCCGTCCACTGAAGACGACGACACCGTGTGGGCCGCGCACCCGCCCGGGGCGCAGCCCGCGTACGCACCACCAGCACCGCAGGCACCCCACACCGTGTGGCCCACCTCCGACGAGTTGGTGGAGAGCGCCCCGCCCCGCCCGCCGCCGGCCTACGCCGCCCCCCCGCCGCAGGAACCCGCGCGCGCTGTGGCCGAGGCCGTGCAACGCAGCTTGCGTGATGCAGCCCAAGCGGCCCAGGCTGCCCAGGCGGCCGCCACGCCCGCGCCGACCGTCGCGCCTTCGCCAGCCCCAGCCCTGGCCTCGGTGGCCCCGGGCGCCGGGGCGCCGCAAGGCCGCACCGAACCCGCCTTCGACCTGGACCAGCCCAGCCGTTTCGACGCGCCGGTGGATGCCAGCCGCGCCACGCCGGCGGGCCTGGCGTCCGACGCCCCCGCCTGGGCCGCGGCCGCCAGCTCGGCCAGCAACGACCCGCAACCTGCCTTCCTGCGCCAAGCCCAGCGTGCAGCCCGCTGGCGCCACCCTGGCGTGCGTGCGGCGCTGGGCCTGGTGGCCGTGGTGGCCAGCGCGGGGCTGTTGGCGCAGGTGGGGCTGACCTACCGCGACCAGATCGCCGCGCGCTCGCCGCTGCTGCAGCCGGCCGTCGAGGCCCTGTGTTCGCTGCAAGGCTGCAAGATCGCCCCGCCGCGGCAGATCGACGCGCTCAGCGTCGACAGCAGCGGCCTGGTGCGCGTGGAAGGCACGGCGCTGTACCGGTTCAACGTGGTGCTGCGCAACCGCAGCCCGCTGCAACTCGCCCTGCCTTCGTTGGACCTGACGCTGACCGACAGCCGCGGCGCCGTCATCGCCCGGCGTGTGGTTTCACCGCAGGCGCTGGGCGCAGAGCGCCCGACCATGCCCAGTCTGGGAGAATTACCCCTCCAGGCCACCCTGGCCACGGCCGACAACCAGCCCATCAGCGGCTACACCGTCGAAATCTTCTACCCCTGAGCCGGGCGCCTCCCGCGCCACGCGCTCTTCCCCCGCCTCCCCCGTTTCCTGCTTCAGGAGTTGCCCATGCCTGCGTTGATTTGCGGTTCGCTCGCGTTCGACACCATCACCAATTTCCCGGGCCGCTTCGCCGACCAGATCCTGCCCGACCAGGTGCACATCCTGAACGTGAGCTTCCTGGTGCCCACGCTGCGCCGTGAGTACGGCGGCTGTGCCGGCAACATCGCCTACAACCTCCACCTGCTGGGTGGCCAACCCGTCATCCTGGGCGCACTGGGCGTGGACGGCGCCGAGTACCTGAAGCGCGTGGCCGGCTGGCAGGCCGACACCTCGCTGATCCACCGCGACACGGAACTGCACACCGCGCAGTGCCACATCACCACCGACCGCGACAACAACCAGATCACGGCCTTCCACCCCGGCGCCATGAGCCACGCGCACCAAATGGCCGTGCCCGCCCGCAGCGTGCGCGCCGACCTGGCCATCGGCATCATCGCGCCCGATGGCCGCGACGCCATGTGGGCGCACGCGCGCCAAATGCACGACGCCGGCATCCCCTTCATCTTCGACCCGGGTCAGCAGCTGCCCCAGTTCAACAACGACGAACACCGCAGCATCCTGAACATCGCCAGCTGGGTGGCGGTGAACGACTACGAAGCCCGCATGCTGCAAGAGCGCACCGGGCAGTCGCCCCAGCAGTGGAGCGAGCGCAGCAACGTCAAGGGCGTCATCGTCACCTTGGCCGAACAGGGCTGCGACCTCTGGCAGAACGGCCAACGCATCCACGTGCCGGGCGTCACGGCCCACGAGGTGGTGGACCCCACGGGTTGTGGCGACGCCTTCCGCGCCGCCCTGCTGTACGGGCTGGAGCGCGGCTGGTTGCTGCAGCGCTGCGCCGAACTGGGCAACCGCCTGGGCGCGCTGAAGATCGCACACCGCGGCCCGCAGAACCACACGCTGGATGCGGCCACCAAAGCGCTGCTGAGCTGAAAGAACAACGGCCGCCCTGCTGACGCTCGGGCGGCCGTCGAACGAAGCGGCGAAGCCGCTCCGGGGTGGGGCCTTACGCCACCACTTGGGCCAGCTTGCCGCTGGCGTAGAGGCCGGCCACCGTGGCCAGGTCCATGGGCTTGATCTTGGCGGCCTGGCCTTCGCAGCCGAACTCCAGGTAACGCTGCTTGCACACGGCCTTGGCAGCTTCGCGCGCGGGCTTGAGCCACTCGCGGGCGTCGAACTTGTCGGGGTTCTCGGCCAGGAACTTGCGCACCGCGCCCGTCATCGCCAGGCGGATGTCGGTGTCGATGTTGATCTTGCGCACGCCGAACTTGATGGCTTCCTGGATCTCGCTGACCGGCACGCCATAGGTCTCTTTCATCTGGCCGCCGTACTGGTTGATGATGGCCAGCAGTTCCGGCGGCACGCTCGACGAGCCGTGCATCACCAGGTGGGTGTTGGGGATGCGCGCGTGGATCTCTTTCACGCGGCTGATGGCCAGGATGTCGCCCGTGGGCTTGCGGCTGAACTTGTAGGCGCCGTGGCTGGTGCCGATGGCGATGGCCAGCGCGTCCAACTGCGTGGCGCGCACGAAGGTGGCGGCTTCTTCGGGGTCGGTCAGCATCTGGCTGTGGTCCAGCTTGCCGACGGCACCGATGCCGTCTTCCTCACCGGCGTCGCCGGTTTCCAGGTTGCCCAGGCAGCCCAGTTCGCCTTCCACCGTCACGCCCACGGCGTGGGCCATGTCGACCACCTTGCGCGTGACATCCACGTTGTAGTCAAAGCTGGAAGGCGTCTTGCCGTCTTCCATCAACGAGCCGTCCATCATCACCGAGCCAAAGCCCAGGCCGATGGCGCCCTGGCAAACCTTGGGGCTGGTGCCGTGGTCCTGGTGCATCACCAGCGGGATGTGCGGGTAGGCCTCCATCGCGGCCTGGATCAGGTGCTTGATGAAAGGCTCGCCGGCGTACTTGCGGGCGCCGGCGCTGGCCTGGAGGATGACCGGTGCGCCGACTTCATCGGCCGCGGCCATCACGGCCTGCACCTGTTCCAGGTTGTTGACGTTGAAAGCCGGGATGCCGTAGCCGTGTTCAGCGGCGTGGTCCAGCAACTGGCGCATCGAGACGAGAGGCATGGTGTAAACCCATCAAAGTGAAGAAACCTGCTGCGGGCTGGACGTAGGCCGCCTCGCCAAGGCGCGCCGTAACCGCGCCGTAACTGCCCAAATTTTACCGACTCGCCAGGACAGCCCCACCCCACGGTGCAAAACAGCACCGGGTAAGCCCTGCTTTTCGGCCTCAAGTCACAGGCCCGTCGCCGCCACACTGCGGCCCAAGGGTGACTTTGGCTGCACCCACGCGCACCGCGAACGAGGTTTCACATGGCAAAGCACGACCTGGCATCCCTGACGCAATGGATCACCGCCGAGGCGCAACAGCACGGCGCGCAGTTGCACGACCGTGTGATGGCCCGCCTGGGCTGCAGCCGGCGCAGCGCACAAAACCTGTTGCGCAAGCTGGAGGCTGCACAGTGGCTGCAGCGCACCGGCATCGGCCGCAAAGCCCGCTACGAACCCGGCACGCTGCGCCAGGTGGTGCACCGCTACAACCTGGCTGGCCTGCAAGAAGACCTGCCCTGGGCACGCGACTTCGCGCCCTTCTTCAACCTGCCGCCGCAGGTGGCACGCCTGGCCCAGCACGCCTTCACCGAACTGCTGAACAACGCCATCGACCACAGCGGCGGCACCCAGGTGGCCGTGAGCCTGCGGCAGACGGCGCTGCACCTGCAGTTGCTGGTGTCCGACGACGGCTGCGGCCTGTTCCAGCGCTTGCAGCAGAACTTCGGCATCGAAGACCCCGACCTGGCCATGCTGGAACTGAGCAAGGGCAAGCTGACCACCGCACCGCAGGCCCACACCGGCCGCGGCCTGTTCTTCAGCGCCCGTTTGGCCGACGTGTGTGACCTGCACGCCAACCGCCAGGCCTACCAGTTCCGCGGCTGGGAACGCCGCAGCTGGTTCCGCAACAAGGCCCTGCCGCGCCAGGGCACGTCGGTGTACCTGGCCTTTGCGCTGGACACCACGCGCACGCTGGACAACGTGCTGCGCCAGCACAGCGCCAGCGGCCAGGGATATGGCTTCGACACCACCCAGGTGCCGTTGCAGCTGGTGACGGGCCTGCAGACCGGGCTGGAAAGCCGCGCCCAGGCCAAGCGCGTGGCCACGCGGCTGGAGCAGTTCAAGAAGGCCGAGGTCGACTTCACCGGCGTGGCCGAACTGGGCCACGCTTTCGCCGACGAACTGTTCCGCGTGTACGCCCAGCAGCACCCGGGCGTGCAGCTGGTGCCCACGGGCATGGCGCCACGTGTGGCGGCCATGGTGGAGAGCGTGCGGGAAACCCTGGCTTAACAGGACTCACAAGGTGTGAAAGAACCGTCGCGAGCGGGCTCAGCTTGGGTTGAGCAGCGCAGCCGTACACCCGTACGGCGAGGTGAGCCCGGACGGGAGACAGCACCTGCGTGCTGTCTCTCGCCTGGCGAGCCCCGACCCGCATGCATGCGGGTCGGGTGGCAGACCCGAGATGTGCCCGCGCAGCAGGTTCGTTCGCACCTTGTCAGCCGCCGACGCGGCAGACCTTCAGCATGTTGGTGCCACCGGGGTAGCCCATGGGCTCGCCGCAGGTGATGGCGTAGGTGTCGCCGGGTTTCAGCGCGCCACGCTCGACCAGCATGGTCTCGGCCAGGGCCAGGGCGGCGTCGCGGTCGCTCATCTTGGGCATCAGCATGGGCCGCACGTTGCGGTACAGCGCCATACGGCGCTGCGAGCCTTCTTGTGACGTGAGCGCGTAGATGGGCACCTTGATGTTGTGGCGGCTCATCCACAGCGCCGTGCTGCCGGATTCCGTCAACGCGATGATGGCGCGGCAGCCCAGGTGGTGGGCCGTGAACAGCGCGCCCATGGCGATGCTCTGGTCGATGCGGCCGAACTTCTTCTTCGACAGGTCGGCGTCCAGCTGCACCTCGTCGGCACGCTCGGCTTCCAGCGAAATCAGCGCCATGGCCTCCACGGTCTCCACCGGGTAGGCGCCAGCGGCGGTCTCGGCGCTCAGCATCACGGCGTCGGTGCCGTCCAGCACGGCGTTGGCCACGTCGGACACCTCGGCGCGCGTGGGCACCGGGTTGACGATCATGCTCTCCATCATCTGCGTGGCGGTGATGACGACCTTGTCCATCTCACGCGCCATGCGGATCATGCGTTTCTGCAGCGCCGGCACCGTGGCATTGCCCACCTCCACGGCCAGGTCGCCACGCGCCACCATGATGCCGTCGCTGGCCTTCAGGATGGCTTCCAGCTGCGGAATGGCCTCGCTGCGTTCGATCTTCGCGATCATCGCCGGCTTGTGGCGCTGCGCCTCACCGGCCACGTTGGCCAACTGGCGCGCCATCTCCATGTCGGTGGCGTTCTTCGGGAAGTTGATGGCCAGGTACTCGCAGCGGAAGGACACGGCCGTCCGGATGTCGTCCATGTCCTTGGCCGTCAGCGCCGGCGCCGTGAGGCCACCGCCCTGCTTGTTGATGCCCTTGTTGTTGGACAGCTCGCCGCCGATCTTCACCAGCGTGTGCACCTGCTCGCCGACCACGCGGTCCACGGTCAGCACGATGAGGCCGTCGTTCAGCAGCAGCACGTCGCCAGGGCGCACGTCGCGCGGCAGTTCCTTGTAGTCCAGGCCCACGCCGCCGAGGTCGCCGAGTTCGGTGCGCGCGGCGTCCAGCACGAAGGGCTCGCCCTTCACCAGCATCACCTTGCCTTCGGCGAACTTGCCGACGCGGATCTTGGGGCCTTGCATGTCGGCCATCAGGGCCACGGGCTTGCCCACCCGGGCGGCCACCTCGCGCACGAGGTTGGCCCGGTCGATGTGGTCCTGCGCCTTGCCGTGGCTGAAATTCAGCCGCACGACATCAACGCCGGCCCGGATCAACCGCTCCAGGACCTCCGGGTCGCTGGAAGCTGGGCCGAGGGTGGCGACGATCTTGGTGGCGCGGGGCATGGGCACGGTTCCGGTTCTGCTGGGGGTCGCAGATTATGGTCACGCCCGCGCCGCCGTGGGCACGAACCGGTTACGGCTTCAGGTGGCGGGCCAGGAAAGCGGCCAGGCGGTTGTAGTAGTCGGCCTGGTTTTTCTCGTCGCCAAAGCCGTGGCCTTCGTGCGGGTAGCTGACGACCTCGATGTCCACCTTGGCGTCCTTGGCGGCCGAGATGAACTTCTCGGCGTGCGCCCGCGGCACGCGGCGGTCTTCCCAGCCATAGCCCATCAGCACCGGCACCTTGATCTCGGCCACGCGCTGCAACGGCGACGTGGCCTTCAGCTGCTCGGCGTCCTTCACGCGGTCGCCCACCATGTCGGGCATGCCGTAACTGCGCCAGTTGACGGTGAAGTCGCTGTGGGCGGTGTACATCAGGTCGATGTCGGTCACCCCCGCGAAGCTGGCCACGCAGCGCCACTGGCCCGGGTGGCGGACGGGGCCCATCAGCGCGGCGTAACCCCCGTAACTGGCGCCCACCAGGCATTGGCGGGTGCCGTCGCTGAGGCCTTGTTTCACGGCCCACTGCGCCACGTCCTGCAGGTCGTCCTGCATGGCCAGGCCCCATTGTTTGATGCCAGCGCGCCACAGGCGTGCGCCAAAACCGTCGCTGCCACGGAACTCCGGTTGCAGCACGCGGTAGCCGCGGCTGGCCAGGAACTGGGCCTCTTCGTCCCAGGCCAGGCTGCTGCCCCGCACCCAAGGGCCGCCGTGCACCAGCACCACGGTGGGCAAGGCCTGCTGCTCGGTGCTGCCCGCCGGGTGCGTCACGACCACCGGCAGTTCCAGCCCGTCGCGGGCGGCCACACGGTGCCAGGTGCGGCGGCCTTGCTGCGCTTCTTGCACCCAGGGGCGCGAACCGCCCACGCGCTGCAGGCTGCGCTTGTCCACGTCGTACAGGAAGTACTCGGTGGGCAGGCGGTCGCTGGCGGAGCTGACCAGCACGAACGGGGAACTGCTGCAGTAACCGCAGCTCAGCAGGTTGTGGCGGCCGGGCAGCGCGCCGTCCACGGCGCGCTGGATCTGCGCCAGCTTGGGGTCGAACCAGGCGTTCCAGGGGCGGTCCGTGGTGGCGCGCACGCCCAGCAGACGCTGTGTTTTGGGCTCGGCCACCACCCGGCTGAGGTCGTAGCCCTTCAGCACCACGACCGGCTCGGGCAGCAGCTTGCGGGCCTTCAGGTCGTAGGTGTAGAGCCCCTGGGTGTCCTGCCCGCGGTAGGCCCAGACCAGCAGTTGGTCCTCGGTTTCCAACAAGGCCGGTGCCGGCACGCTGTTCTGCGGCCAGGCCACATCTTCCAGCACCTCCCAACCGCCACCCGGTTTGCGCAGCACCAGCTTTTCGCGGCCCTTGTGGTTGACGACGGCCGCCCGGGGCTCGCCCTGGGCATCGGCCACCCAGTGCGAGGTGCCCGGCAGCAGGTCCATGCCCACCAGGGTCAACACGCCGTTGCTGGTGTCCAGCCGGCCGACCTTGTGGTGGGCGGCGTCGCGGCCCCCCTCCAGAACACGCTGGGTGACGATGAGGTCCGGGCTGCCGTCACGGGGAAAGCCCCAGACGAACCAGCCGAAGGGCAGCACACGGATGCGCATGTGGCTGCCGGTGTTGCCGCCGATGGCGCGCGTCCACACGATCAGCTGGCGCGGGTTGGAGCCGTCGTGGTTGACCGCGAATTCGCCGACCCCGAACTCGTCGACCACGGCGGTGGCGTCGATTTCCACGGCTTTGACACGCAGTCGGTCGTCGTTGATCCAGTCCACGTCGGTGACATCGGCGTCGTCGAAGTTCAACACCGCGCGCGGCGGCCCGCTGATGGGCAGGTTCAGCACCGCCGCGGCTTTGCGGCCGCTGGGCAGCTGGATGATCATCGCCAGCCGTTTGCCCGAGGGCGACAGCGACACGTCGGTGAAGCTGGGTTTGCGCACGTAGTCGGCGGCCGACATGGTATTGCCCAGGCCGGCCGCGGCCGTTTGGGCCTGGGCCGGCGGCAACCCGGCCGCGGCACCCAGGGCCAGCGCCGCCAGCACGCGCGCTGCACCGCGCCAACGCGCCAGACGCGCCAGGCGCGCGGCGACCCCAGCCGGCCCGCGGGCCGGTTGCAAAAACTCGAACATCGGGACTCCCTGACCGCGGTTCTCAGCGCCTGCCCAGTGCAGGCCGCCGGCCGCGGGTTCAGGGCTCAGTCTAGCTTTGCCGCAGCAGCATCGGCCACCGTCAAAGCCGTCATGTTGACGATGCGCCGCACCGTGGCGCTGGGGGTCAGGATGTGCACGGGCTGGGCCGCGCCCAGCAGCATGGGGCCCACGGTGACGCCCTGGCCGCCGGTCATCTTCAGCACGTTGAACAGGATGTTGGCGGCGTCCAGGTTGGGCAGCACCAGCAGGTTGGCGCTGCCGCTGAGCGTGGTTTCTGGCAGGAAGCCGCGGCGCACCTCTTCAGACAAAGCGGCGTCGCCCTGCATCTCGCCGTCGCTTTCCACGTCGGCCGGGGCCCGTTCGCGGAACAGCGCCTGGGCCGCGCGCATGCGCTGGGCCGAGGGCCGGCTGCTGCTGCCGAACATGGAATGCGACACGAACGCCACCTTGGGCGGCACGCCGAAACGCCGCACCTCGGCCGCGGCCATGAGGGCGATGTCGGCCAGCTCTTCGGCGCTGGGCGTTTCGTTGACGAAGGTGTCGGTGATGAACAGCGTGTGCTGGTCCAGCATCAGCGCGTTCATGGCGGCCAAAGTGTGGGCACCCGGCTTGCGGCCAATGACGTTGCGCACGTGTTCCAGGTGCTGGTCGTAACGGCCCACCAGGCCACACACCAGGCCGTCGGCCTCGCCGCGGCGCAGCATCAGGCAGGAAATCAGCGTGTTGCTGCGGCGCACCGCGGCCTTGGCCACGTCGGGCGTCACGCCCTCGCGTGCCATCAGGCTGCGGTACAGCTCCCAGTAGTCGCGGAAACGCGGGTCGTTCTCGGGGTCCACCAGTTCGAAGTCGCGGCCGGGCTGCAGGCGCAGGCCGGCGCGCTCGATGCGCTTCTTCACCACCTCGGGGCGACCCACCAGGATGGGGCGCGCCAGGCCTTCGTCCAGCACCACCTGCACGGCGCGCAGCACCCGTTCGTCTTCGCCCTCGGCATAGACCACACGCGCCGTGCCCTGGGCCACGGCGGCCTTGGCGGCGGTGAACACCGGGCGCATGAACATGCCGGTCTGGTAGACAAACCGGCCCAGTTGCTGGCGGTAGGCGTCCAGGTCGGTGATGGGCCGCGTGGCCACACCGCTTTCGGCAGCGGCACGCGCCACGGCGGGCGCGATGCGCAAGATCAGCCGCACGTCGAACGGCGTGGGGATGATGTAGTCGGGCCCGAAGGTGAGCTCCTTGCCTTGGTAGGCGGCGGCCACCTCGTCGCTGGCCTCGGCCTTGGCCAGGGCGGCGATCTCGCGCACACAGGCCAGCTTCATGGCCTCGGTGATCTTGGTGGCGCCGCAGTCCAGCGCACCCCGGAAGATGTACGGGAAACACAGGACGTTGTTGACCTGGTTGGGGTAGTCGCTGCGGCCGGTGGCGATGATGCAATCGGGCCGCGCGGCCTTGGCCACCTCGGGGCGGATCTCCGGCTCGGGGTTGGCCAGCGCCAGGATGATGGGCTGGCGCGCCATGGTCTTCACCATGTCGGCCGTCAGCACCCCAGCGGCTGAACAGCCCAGGAACACGTCGGCACCGGCCACCACGTCGGCCAGGGTCTGCGCCTCGGTGCGCTGGCAGTAGCGCTGCTTGCTCTCGTCGAGCTTGCCGGCCAGGGCGTCGGCACGGCCTTCGCGGATGACGCCTTTGCTGTCGCACACGAAGATGTTGGCCAGCTTCACACCCAAGCCCACCATCACGTCCAGGCAGGCGATGGCGGCGGCACCGGCGCCGCTGACGGCCAGCTTCACCTCACCGATGGGCTTGCCCACCAGTTCCAGCGCGTTCAGCAGCGCGGCCGAGCTGATGATGGCCGTGCCATGCTGGTCGTCGTGGAACACCGGGATGTTCATGCGCTCGCGCAGCTTCTTCTCGATGTAGAAGCATTCCGGCGCCTTGATGTCCTCCAGGTTCACACCGCCCAGCGTGGGTTCCAGCGCGGCGATGATCTCCACCAGTTTGTCGGGGTCGCGTTCGGCCAGTTCGATGTCGAACACGTCCACCCCGGCGAACTTCTTGAACAAGCAGCCCTTGCCTTCCATCACCGGCTTGGCGGCCAGCGGGCCGATGTCGCCCAGGCCCAGCACGGCCGTGCCGTTGGTGACCACGCCCACCAGGTTGGCACGGCTGGTGTACTCGGCGGCCAGGGACGGGTCGGCCTCGATGTCCAGGCAGGGGTAGGCCACGCCGGGCGAATAGGCCAGGCTCAGGTCGCGCTGGTTGCTCAGCGGTTTGGTCGGCGTGACGGCGATCTTGCCGCGCGTGGGCGTGCGGTGGTACTCCAGCGCGGCTTCGCGCAAGGCTCGTTCGGCGTCGGACAGGTTCTTCTGGTTCGTGGGTTCCATGGACGGGATCTCCTCAAGTCGTTGGCCGAAAAGGCCCAAGGCGCGTGCGGCTGACACGAAGGTTACGCCGGAACCGTGACCGCACGGCTGCGTGGTCCCCACATGTGAAAGAACCGCCGCGGCGGGAATGCCGGGGCGGTTCTTCGGGGACGCGGGCGTGCACGCGGCACGCCCAGGGGGTGTTCAGCCGCCCGCGCGCTTCGTCAGGATCTCGAAGGCCGGCAGGGTCTTGCCCTCCAGCACTTCCAGGAAAGCACCGCCGCCGGTGCTGATGTAGCCCACGTCCTTTTCAATGCCGTACTTGGCGATGGCCGCCAGCGTGTCACCACCCCCGGCGATGCTGAAGGCCGGGCTGGCGGCGATGGCACGCGCGATGGCTTCCGTGCCATGGCTGAAGGCGTCGAACTCGAACACACCCACGGGGCCGTTCCACACGCTGGGGCCGGCGGCCTTCAGCTGTTCGGCCAGGATGGCGGCGGTTTTCGGGCCGATGTCGAGGATGAGGTCGTCGTCGGCCACGTCGGTGGCGGCCTTCACGGTGGCCTCGGCGTCGGCGGCGAAGGTCTTGGCGCAAACCACGTCCACGGGAATCGGCACGGCCGCGCCGCGGGCCTTCATGGCCGCGATGACGGCTGTGGCTTCGGCCAGCAGGTCGGGTTCGGCCAGGCTCTTGCCGATCTTCAAACCGGCGGCCAGCATGAAGGTGTTGGCGATGCCACCGCCTACGATCAAACCGTCCACTTTGGAGGCCAAGGCCTGCAGGATGGTGAGCTTGGTGCTGACCTTGCTGCCGGCCACGATGGCCACCAGCGGGCGCTTGGGGCTGGCCAGCGCTTTGGTCACCGCGTCGATCTCGGCGGCCAGCAGCGGGCCGGCGCAGGCCACCTTGGCGTACTGCGCAATGCCGTAGGTGCTGGCTTCGGCGCGGTGGGCGGTGCCGAAGGCGTCGTGCACGAAGATGTCGCACAGCGCGGCCATCTTGCGCGCCAGGCCCTCGTCGTTCTTCTTCTCGCCTTTGTTGACGCGGCAGTTTTCCAGCAGCACCACGCTGCCCGGCGCCACGTCCACACCGTCCACCCAGTTGGCCACCAGGGGCACGGGCACGCCCAGCAGTTCAGACAGGCGCGCGGCCACCGGGGCCAGGCTGTCTTCAGGCTTGAAGGCGCCCTCGGTGGGGCGGCCCAGGTGGCTGGTCACCATCACGGCGGCGCCGGCGTCCAGCGCCAGGCGGATGCAGGGCACGCTGGCGCGGATGCGCGTGTCTTCGGTGATGTGGCCGGCGTCGTCTTGCGGCACGTTCAGGTCGGCACGGATGAACACCCGTTGGCCACGGGCCTGGCCGGCGGCGGCGATGTCGGAAAAGCGCAGAACGTTCATGGTGGGCAGGTCTGGAAGTGGAAAAACCGGGGCGGCCACCCGGGCGGGTGGCACGGCAACAGCCGCGAGTTTCGCAGAGCCACCTGACAACACCGCCGCAACCGGGTTACAGCGCCCCGGGCCGGGGCGGCTACCAGCCCAGGCCCAGGCGCAGCGCCAGCAGCACGGCCGTGCCGACCAGGATGGTGCCCAGGATGCCGCGCTGCCAGAAGAACCAGGCCGCCCCGGCCGCGGCGGCGTACAGGCGGGCGTCTTGCCAGGTGGTGATGAGCTGGCCCTGCGTCATCACCACCTCGGGCAGCACCACGGCGGCCAGCGCTGCCAGCGGGGCGTAACGCAGGCCCTGCTGCAGCCAGTTCGGCAAGGGGATGTCGCGCTCAGGCAGGATGAAAAAGCCCCGCGTCACCAGCGTGATGACGGCCAAGCCCGCGATGGTGAGCAGCGCTTCCCAGGTGTCCATCAGGTCTGGTCTTCCACGGGCTGCGCCGGCTTCGGCGCCGTGTGGTCCAGCAGCAGGCCCACGGCCACGGCCGCGGCGATGGCGACCACGATGTTCAGCTTCAGCGGCAGCGCATAGGCCGCCACGGCGGCGCTGCCGGCCACGGCGGCGGCCACCCACGAGGCCTTGCCGCTGAGCAACGAACACAGCAGGCCGATGAGCGCCAGCGTGCCCGCAAAACCAATGCCCCATTGCGTGGGGATGGCGTCGCCCAACGCGATGCCCAGCAACGAGGGGATCTGCCAGGAAAACCAGTTGATGGTGGTGCCGCCCCAGAAGTAGGGCATCTGCTCAGGCGCCGGTTTCGGGACCGGGAAGCGGCGCATGAAGATCACGTAGTTCAGGTCCGCCGTGAAGTAGGCGACGCTGGCGCGGTCGCGCAGCCGCAAATGGGCGAGGTAAGGCCGCCACTGCGTGCTGAAGATGACGAAGCGCAGGTTCAGGCAGAAGGCCGTGGCCCACACCACCCAGATGGGCGCGCCACTGGCCATCAAGGGCAGGGCCGCGAGTTGGGCCGTGCCGGCGTAAACGGTGAGCGACATCAGCACCGCCAGCGGCACGTCCAGACCGCTCTTGACCATGGTGACGCCGGTGATCAAACCCCAGGCGGCGATGCCGATGGCCACACCGGCCATTTCCTGGGCGCCGCGCCGGAATTCAGGGTGGCGCCAGCCGTGAAAAAGAAACATGCCACGATTGTCACACCGCGGCATGAAACCGACCTTCTGGAGCGGGGGTCGGCAGGAGGAGCGTTTGCAGTCGGCGGTGGCGACTTTGCAGGCCACCGGACCGGGTTCGGTGGGCGGGTGGGCCTGGCGCCGCACCCGCCGGGGTTCATTTCTTGGTCAACGTGCCGCTGCCGGACATGGACACCTTCATGGTCTGGGCGTTGCCGGTGTAGACCACGTCGCCACTGCCGGCCACCGAGACCGCCAACGACTTGTTGGCGTTGACGCTGGCGTCGCCGCTGCCGGCGATCTTCACGGTCACGTCGTCGGCGGTCAGGCCGCTGAAGTTGGCATCGCCGCTGCCGCTGATGCTGATGGCCACGCTGCGCGAGGTGCCGTTGGCCGCCACGTCGCCGCTGCCGGCGATGCGCAGTTCGGTGCTGTCGGTGCTCAGGCCGTTGAGCTTGGCGTCGGAAGAGCCGGCCAACGTCAGCTTGAAGCTGGGCGTCTTCAGGCCGTTCAGCACGATGTCGCCAGAACCGGCGGAGCTGATGGCGTTGAGCTTCACCACGTCGATGGCGACGCTGATGGTGCCGGTGTTCCACATGCGCTCACCCTTCTTCATGCGGATGACCAGGGTGTTGTTCTCGACCACGGTCTCCACCAAGGGCAGCACCTTGTCGTCGGCGGTCACGGTGATGGCGGCCTTGTCGGCCTGGCGCACGGTGAGGTCCATGGCACCGTTGGTGCTGATGGCTTCGAAGGCCGCCACCGTGCGGGCCTCGGTGCCGGCCCAGGCTTCAGGGCTGTGCAGGGCTGCGGCGGCCAGGGCCAGGGCGAGCAAAGGGGTGATCAGCTGCTTCATGGTGCGTTCCTCCGTGTCGATGGAACGCACTGTGCCTGCACCTGGGCGGCCCGGACGGGCGCTTGCGACCAACTGCAGTTTCGGGCGATGTGTTGCGCCCCTGGGGGCGTGAACGACCGCGCGCCCGGCCGGGACTCAATGGCCCTTCTTGCCCTGGGCTGGGGCCGGCGCGTCTTCTTCGCTGTCCGGTGCCGAAGCCGGTGCGCTGGCGGGCTCGGCCGGCTTGGTGACGGGGATGACGGGCTTGACCTCCTCGATCTTGTTTTCCCGCATGTAGTCGTTCATCTCTTTCCAGCCCGCGAACACCGCGCCCTTGTCGGCCTTCTTGTTCAGCGTGTAGCAGTCTTCGATGGCCCGGCCCGCGTGGCGGCAAGCAGCGCCCACGGCCTTGCCCGTGGCTTCGTTGCGGCTGGCCACGGCGCTGGCCGACTCGATGCCCAACTGGTCGCAGCCCGCCAGCCACAGCGGGCTACAGCACAACAACAGGGACAGGCGACGGCGCATGGTCAGGCAACAAGGGGTGACAGGCTGGTATCGGCCTGCCGCCGCGGCAACTTGAATGCCCCTGGCGGGCGCGGGCCTGCAGCAGCGGGCCCGGCCGCTGCGGTCGTTCAGCCCAGCACCGCGCCCGGTGTCAGCGGCCAGCCGCGCAGGAAATCGGCCGCGGGCAGGCGGCGCCCGCCCGTGCGCTGCAGCACCTGCAGGCGCAGCGCGCCCTCGCCACAGGCCACGGTGAATGCACCGGTCTGCGCGTCGGCCTCCAGCACCTGGCCCGGCGCCCCCTGCCCGGCCACCGCCTGGGCCTGCCAAAGCTTGACGGTTTCGCCGTTCAGCACCCAGGTGCAGCCGGGGAAGGGGTCGAAGGCGCGCACGCGGCGCGCCAGCGTGGCCGCGGGCAGCGTCCAGTCCAGCGCGGCCTCGGCCTTGTCGATCTTGTGGGCGTAACACACGCCGGCTTCAGGCTGCACTTGCCGCAACCAGCGTTCGGGATGCTGCAGCGCCTGCACCATCAGCTGGGCGCCCAAAGCGGCCAGGCGGTCGTGCAGCACAGCGGTGGTGTCTTCGGCGCCGATGGGCAGGGCCTGCACCAGCAGCATGTCGCCGGTGTCCAGGCCTTCGTCCATCTGCATGATGGTGATGCCGGTCTCGGCGTCACCGGCCTCGATGGCGCGGTGGATGGGCGCGGCACCGCGCCAACGCGGCAGCAACGAGCCGTGGATGTTCAGGCAGCCGAAACGCGGCGTGGCCAGCACCCAGGCCGGCAAGATCAGGCCGTAGGCCGCCACCACCAGCACGTCCAGTTGCGCGGCTTGCAGCGCGGTCTGGCCTTGTTGGGCTTCTTCGGGGAACTTGCCGTCCAGGCGCAGGCTGCGCGGCTGGGCCACGGTCAGCCCGCGCTCCAGCGCGAACTGCTTCACCGGCGAGGCCTGCAGCTTCATGCCGCGGCCGGCGGGGCGGTCGGGCTGCGTCAGCACCAAGGGCACGGTGAAACCGGCATCCACCAGTGCACGCAAGGCGGTGCTGGCGAACTCGGGCGTGCCCGCGAAACCCACCCGCAGGCCGGCCGCGGCCACATCACCGCCTGGCCAACCGGCTGGGCGCGTCAAGGGCGCTGCTCCTCGCGGGTCTTCTTCAGCATCTTGGTGCGGATGCGGTCGCGCTTGAGGCCGCTGAGGTATTCCACGAACACCTTGCCCATCAGGTGGTCCAGCTCGTGCTGCACGCAGACGGCGGCCAGGCCCTCGGCTTCGAACTCGAAAGGCTGGCCGTCGCGGTCCAGCGCGCGCACGGTCACGCGGGCGTGGCGCTCGACCTTGTCGTAGGTCTGCGGCACCGACAGGCAACCTTCTTCGGCCAGGCGCATTTCTTCGCTGCGGGCGATGATTTCAGGGTTCACCAGCACCAGCGGGTGGTCGCGCTGCTCGGAGGTGTCCATCACCACCAGGCGTTCGTGCACGTTCACCTGCGTGGCGGCCAGGCCCACACCGTCGGCGGCGTACATGGTCTCCAGCATGTCGGCGGCCAGTTGGCGGATGCGGTCGTCCACGGCGGCCACGGGGCGTGCCACGGTGTGCAGACGGGGATCGGGGTAGCGCAGGATGGGCAGTTGGGCCATGGAAAAAGCTGCGCCCGCCAAGGCGCAGGAGAAACAGGTGGCAACAGCTGTGGAGCAGGCACAACGGCGGGCCGTGTGCGGGCTGGCACGAGGCGCGGACCTGCGCCTCACTTTCGTTGCGATATCAAGGGTTTACGGGCAGAATCTGCGAAACAAAGTGAGCATTTTCCAATGCTTGCGCGCCCCGCCCGTCAGGCAAGATTGTGGCATCGGCGTCTGGGGTCTTCACCCCAGGCCGCACCAAGGCCCGCCACTTGCCAGGAGATCACCGCCTCATGAGCCTTTGCCGTCGTCATGGCACCCCTTTGGCCAGCGCGGCTGCCGCCTTGGTCTGCTCGGCCACCTGGCTGGCCACGCCCGCCTGGGCCAACGGCCCGAACTTCCCCGTCACGCCTGAACAACGCACGGCCGCCCAGCAGGTGGCGCAAGCCGGTGTGCCGCTGTCGGAACTGGCGCCCAACGCGCCGGAATCGCACACCGTGCAGCGCGGCGACACGCTGTGGGACATCTCCAAGCTCTTCCTCACCACGCCCTGGCGCTGGCCCGAGCTGTGGGGCATGAACCTCGAACAGATCCGCAACCCGCACCTCATCTACCCCGGTCAGGTGCTGGTGCTGGTGAAGGCCAACGGCCGCGCCACGCTGCAACTGGCCCAGGCCGGCAACGGCCAGGCGCCGAACAACACCGTGAAGCTGTCGCCCCAGGTGCGCAACACGCTGCTGGACAACGGCGCCATCGCGTCCATCCCGCTGCACCTGATCGGCCCGTTCCTGAACGAAGCCGTGGTCTTCGACGGCCCTGAACTCGCCAAAGCGCCGCGTATCGTGGCCACCCAAGAAGGCCGCGTGATGGTGTCGCGCGGCGAAACCGCGTACGTGCGCGGCGACCTGCAAGGCGTGCGCGATTTCCGCCTGTTCCGTGAGCCCAAGCCCCTGGCGGACCCCATCACCCGCGAGGTGCTGGGTTTCGAGGGCCGTTACGTCGGCACGGCCGAATTCCGCCAAGCCGGCAACGAAGGCGATGGCCAAGCCAAGGGGCCGGTGGTGCCTTCCACCTTCACCGTCACCAGCACCCGGCTGGAAGCCAACGTGGGCGACCGCCTGCTGCCGGTGCCGCAGCGCGACCTGACGGCCTTTGTGCCGCACGCGCCGAAATCGGCCGTGGAAGGCCGTGTGGTGTCGCTGTACGGCGACGCGCTGTCGGCGGGCCAGAACCAGATCGTGGCGCTGAACCGCGGCGTGCGCGACGGCATCGAACGGGGCCACGTGCTGGCGCTGTGGCGGGCGGGCACGGTGGCCTTCGACCGCACGAACAACCAGCGCACGGCCATGATGCTGCCCGACGAGCGCCACGGCCTGCTGTTCGTGTTCCGCGTGTTCGACCGCGTGTCGTATGCGCTGATCATGTCGGTGAACGACCCGGTCAAGCCCGGCGACCGTTTCACCCAGCCCTGACATCGGTGGGACCCCGGCTCGGGCAGCGGCGGGCTTGAAGCGTCCAGCAGTCTGCCCCGCCCATGCCCTGCCCTGAAGATTTCGAGGCCTGGTTCCGCCTGCTAGAGACCCCGGGGGTCGGCCGCCAGGGGTTTCGGCGGCTGCTGACCGCCTTCGGCCACCCCGAAGCGGCCCTGGCCGCACGCCAACAGGCTTGGCGCGAGGTGCTGGACGACCCCGAAGCACCCGACCCCGCCGACGCCCCCCCGGCTTTCGCGGCGCGCCTGCAGCAGGCGCTGGTTTGGCTGGCCCAGCCTGACCACCACGCCTTGGTGCTCGGCGACGCGGCCTACCCCGCACGCCTGCTGGCGACGGCCGACCCACCTCTGCTGCTGTACGTGCAAGGCCCGGTAGGCCTGCTCGCCGAAGACAGCGTGGCCATCGTCGGCAGCCGTCAGGCCACGGCACAGGGGCTGCAGCACGCACGGCGTTTTGCCCACGAACTGGTGCAGGCTGGTTGGCGTGTCGGCTCTGGCCTGGCCGTGGGCGTGGACGCCGCCGCGCACGAAGGTGCGCTGGGCGCCAGCGCAGGCCGGCTGGGCTGGGGCAGCACCTTCGCCGTGGTCGGCACCGGGCTGGACACGGTTTACCCGCGGGCGCACGCCGACCTGGCCCGGCGCATCCTGGCCGACGGCGGCGCCCTGGTCAGCGAGTACGCGCCTGGCACTCCGGCCTTGCCGCCGCACTTCCCGCAGCGCAACCGCATCCTCGCCGGCCTGAGCGCCGGCACCTTGGTGGTGGAAGCCGCCCTGCGTTCCGGCTCGCTGATCACGGCCCGGCTGGCTTCGGAAAGCGGCCGCGAGGTGATGGCCATCCCCGGCCCCATCGACGCGCCGCAGTCGCAGGGCTGCCACGCACTGATCCAGCAAGGCGCGCAGTTGGTGACGTGCCTGGACGACCTGGTCGACGCACTGCCGCCGTTGCGCGGCACCGAACGTGTGCCGCGGGACAGCGACGCGTCGCCGCTGGCGCGCCGTCCTTCACGGCGGGCGGCGCCCCGCCCTGCGCCAGCACGGCGCCCGCGTGGTCCGGCTGCGGCTGAGGCGCCCCAGGCCGACCTGCCGTGGCCGCCAGGCGCGGACCGCGGGACCACCACGCTGGCCTCGGCCGGGCCCACGGCGGACGAAGCCCGTGTGCTGCAGGCCCTGGGCCACGCGCCCAGCACGCTGGACGCGCTGCAAGCCCGCCTGGGTTGGCCCACACCCGCCTTGCTGGCCGCCTTGCTGAACCTGGAACTGGCCGGCCAGGTGGCGCGGTTGCCCGGCGGTTTGTACCAGCGCCAGACCCTGGCTTGAGTGGTGCGCCGGCCATGCCCGGGCGCAAAACGCTCGGGTATAGTGGGTCGCATGTTCGAAGTACTGGTCTATCTCTACGAGAACTACTGGCGCCCTGACGCCTGCCCCAACCACGACCAACTGCAGCGCAAGCTGTCGGCGGTCGGTTTCGAGTCCGAGGAAATTCAGGATGCGCTGCGCTGGCTGGAAGGCCTGGCCAGCAGCGCCGACGCCTGCGCCGGCAGCGGCACCACGGGCAGCCTGCGCGTCTACACCGCGCAGGAAATGGAACTGCTGGGCGAAGAGTCCATCGGCTTCATCAGCTTCCTGGAATCGGCCGGCGTGCTGCCTGCGCCCATGCGCGAGATGGTCATCGACCGCGCCAGCGCCGTGGGCAGTGGCCCCATCGACCTGGACGACCTGAAGATCATCGTGCTGATGGTGTTCTGGAGCCTGGGCGAAGAACCCGACGCCCTGATCCTGGACGAGCTGTTCGTGGCGCCGGAAGAGCGGCTGATCCACTGAGCCGGCTGGCCGCACTCGGGCACCTGACCTTTGCGGCGTGAAATCGCCGCAAAGGCTTCGCCAGGCGGGCCAGTCCTCGTCAGTGCAAGCACCGCCGCCGCACTCGGGCACCTGACCTTTGCGGCGTGAAATCGCCGCAAAGGCTTCGCCAGGCACGCAAGGCCTTCCGGCCTTGCGTGTCCGGGCTCAGTCAAGCAAACGGTTGGCGTCGACGTCTAGTTTGGCCAGCGCACTGCGCGTGGCGCGCACGGTCAGCGCTTCGTCCTGGGCTGGCAGCAACAAACCAGCCTGCAGGAACGACGCCAGGCGCTGCTGTTGGAACAACACACAGCGGCCCTGGGGGCTGACGAACAAGGCCAGCTGCTTGCGCATGCCTTGCCAGGCCAGCTGCACGGGCTCGGTGCGGTCGCGCCACTCCAGCATGTACCAGCTGCCGACTTGCAACTCGCGCGCCCAGGCCACCATGGCCGGCGTGGGCATGGAGCCGCCTTCCAGCACCACCTCCAGCTCGGCACTTTGGTGACCGGACAGGTCCAGCACCATGGACTCGTCGATCTGCACGTCGGCGGCGTCGGGCAGCAGTTCTTCCAGCGTCTCCAGGCGCTCCATCATCTCGCGCAGGCGGTCGTCCGGGATGACCGCCGCCTTGGCCGTGAAGGCCGCCGCCAACGAGTTGTTCAGGTGCTGGATCTGTTCGTCCTGCCGGGCGTTGTCCATGCCCGACGACGCCATGCCTTCGCGCAGGGCCTTCAACAAAGGCGGCAGGCGGCGAATGACCTCGGCGCGTTCTTCGCGGGTGACCTTGGCGCTGGCGCTCCAGATCAGGTCCGCCGCGGCGCGTTTCATGGCCTTGGTCTGGGTGCCCTGGGCGCCATAACGCACGGCCGAGGTGGCCAGCACGTCGGCCCAGACGTGGAACAGGAACTGGCGCACACCTTCTTGCACCGGCACCTCGTTGAGCATGCGGCGCAGTTCAATGGTGTACTGGATGGCCAGGGTCTCGCGCTGCTCCACCTGCTGGGCCAGCGACACGCCTTTCTTCGTGGCCTCGTTCTCGTCGCGGAAGTAGTGCTCGAGGAATTTTTCGAACTCGGTCAGCACGGTCTGGAAGACACGCCGGCCGGTGTCGGGGTAGGCCTCGACCACCTGCACCACGCGCTTGACCTCGCGCTCCAGCGCGTCGCCAACACCCGGCGCGGCACTGCTGTCGAAGCCCATCACACAAGCGCCCATGCGGTCGATCAGCCGGCGCGCCGGGTGGTCCACGGTGGCGAAGAAATCGGGCTCGCTGACAGCCACGCGCAACACCGGCATCTGCAGGCGGGCGAACCACACGCGCACGGCCGCCGGGATGCGGTCTTCGGTCAGGATGCTCTGAAACAGCAAAGCCACGATCTCGATGGTGGCGCGCTCTTCCGGCGAGGCCGCGGCCTTTTTGAGCACCTGCTTGCGCTGGTGCATTTCCTCCAGCATCACCGGCGTGGTGACCAGGGCCTCGCCCCGCTGCGAGGAGGGGGCCAGGCGTTGGCGGATGCCACTCTGGGCGCTGTCGATGGCCCGCGCCAGGGCCGGGGACATCAGCGTGGCCGGGCCGGTGGTGTGGCCGAAGTTGGGCACATGGCGGCCCACCAGGCGGTTCAGCCGGTTCAGCACGGCATCGGCGTTGTCGCGGCTGCGTGCCAGGGGCGCGGCGCGTGTCATCAACCGCGTCTCTTCACCCACCGAGCCGCGCAGCATGCCGGCCGAAGAAGAATGGCTGCTGTGGCTGCCCGCGTAAGCTGTGGGCAGCATGCCGTAGGCCGAGGGCGGGCCGCTGCTGTGGTGGCCCTGACCTCCGCCGTAGGTGGTGCCGTAGCCACTGCCATCGCCAGCTGATCCACCGCCACCATGGCCGCCATGGCTGTGGCCATGCTGCTGGCCCCACATGGTGCCGCCGGTGTTGGGGTTCCCGCGCGAGCGGCGGATGAACGGCCGCAGGTCCACGTCCGGCAGCACCTTGCGTTCGGCCAGCCAACGGTTGGTCTCGTGGTAGGCCTCTTCCACCAACAAGGCCACTTCTTCGTGCAGCACGTTCTGCAGCTCGCGCCAACCTTCCAGCGTCAGGCCGGCGGCCCGCCAAGCCTCGAACAGCACGCGGGCCAGCACGTGCGCGCGCAGCATGTCCTGCGGCTCCAGTTCAGCGCGGCCTTCCAGGTGTGCCACCCGCGAGCGCAGGTCGGCGAACTCCCAGCTGGCGCGGTCCATGATGGCCAACGCCAGACGTGAGGTGACGATCTCGAGCTCGATGACGTCGTCTTCCACCAGCGACAAGGGGCTGGCGGCGCTGCCCGGCAAAGGCAAATCGGCCGGACGGGAGGCGAGCACCCCACCGCCCAACATCACCTGGCGCAGCCCGGCGACGATGCCGCGGTGCCAGGTTTGCGCGCCGGCCATCAAGCCCTGGACCAGGTCGCGCCGGCGTTGTTGTGCCTGGTGCTCGGCCGGCTTGTCCAGCAGCGCGCGCGCGCTGTCGAGCGTGGCCTGCACCATGGCGACCAGCCCTTTGACCAGTTCCTCGGTGTAGAGGCGGCGCGCCTGGCTGGCGAGGTTCAACGGGGATTCGCCAGTCGCCATGGGCTGCAGGGTCGGGCTGTTCGTGAAATCGTATTGACTTTTGACTCTACACCACCGCCCCGGCATTGGGGTCGTTCGGATCGACTTCCTTGGCCCCTACCTTCACCAGGTCTTCGCGCTTCACACCCAGCCACATGGCGATGCCCGCGGCCACGAAGATGGACGAGTAGATGCCGAACAAGATGCCGATGGTCAGCGCCACCGCGAAGTAGTGCAGCGTGGGCCCGCCGAAGATCAGCATCGCCAACACCATCATCTGCGTGGAACCGTGCGTGATGATGGTGCGGCTGGTCGTGCTGGTGATGGCGTGGTCGATGACCTCCGGCGTGGACATCTTGCGCATCTTGCGGAAGATCTCCCGGATGCGGTCGAAGATGACCACCGACTCGTTCACCGAATAGCCCAGCACCGCCAGGATGGCCGCCAGCACCGCCAGCGAGAACTCCCACTGGAAGAAGGCGAAGAAGCCCAGGATGATGACCACGTCGTGCAGGTTGGCGATGATGCCGGCAACGGCGAACTTCCACTCGAAGCGGATCGCCAAGTAGGCCATGATGCCCAGCACCGTGAAGCCCAGCGCCATCAGGCCGTCGCGCGCCAGTTCAGACCCCACCGACGGGCCCACCAGTTCGGTGCGCGACAGCTTCAGTGGCTCGGTGCCCGCGGCCACCGTGCACGACGGCCGGCTGACCTGCTCGCCTTGCGGCGTGGTGTATTGCTTGGTGGCCACCGTGCCTTGTTCGGCCTTGCACAGCGCGTCGAACACGCGCGTGGCCTGTTCGCCCTGCTTGAGGCCGGTGCGCACCGGCAGGCGGATCATCACGTCGTGCGAAGTGCCGAAGTTCTGCACCTGCACTTCACCGTAGCCCAGCGACTCCACGGTGGTGCGGGTGCGGTTGATGTCGGCGGGCTGCGCGTACTCCACCTCCACCACCGTGCCGCCGGTGAATTCGATGGACAGGTGCAGGCCCCGCGTAGCCAAGAAGAAGACGGCAGCGGCGAAGGTCAGAAACGAGATGACGTTCAGCACCAGCGCGTGGCGCATGAACGGGATGTCGCGTCGAATGCGGAAAAACTCCATGGCGGGCTCCTTCAGTCCTTGGCCACGACGGCCGTGCCGGCGTCAGGGCGCCAGACCTGCCCGATCGACACGGACTTGAGTTTCTTCTGGCGGCCGTACCAGAGGTTGACCAGGCCACGAGAGAACATCACCGACGAGAACATCGAGGTCACGATGCCCAGGCAGTGCACCACGGCAAAACCCCGCACCGGGCCCGATCCGAAGGCCAGCAGCGCGATGCCGGCGATCAGCGTGGTGACGTTGGAGTCCAGGATGGTGGCGAAAGCACGTTCGTAACCGGCGTTGATGGCCGAATGCGCTGGCGCGCCGTTGCGCAGTTCCTCTCGGATGCGCTCGTTGATCAGCACGTTCGAGTCGATGGCCATGCCCAGCACCAGGGCGATGGCGGCGATGCCCGGCAGCGACAAGGTGGCCTGCAGCATGGACAACACCGCCACCAGCAGCAGCAGGTTGAAGGCCAGGGCCAGCGTGGAGAACACACCGAACAGCATGTAGTACCCGCACATGAAGATGGCGATGGCCGCGAAGCCGTACAAGACGCTGTTGATGCCCTTGCTGATGTTTTCAGCACCCAGGCTGGGGCCGATGGTGCGCTCTTCGATGATTTCCATCGGCGCGGCCAGGCTGCCGGCGCGCGTCAACAGGGCCAGGTCGGCGGTTTCCTGCGGCGTGAAGTTGCCGGTGATCTGGAAATCGCTGCCGAATTCACCCTGGATGGTGGCCACCGAGATGGCCTCGCCCTTGCCCTTTTCGTAGAGCACGATGGCCATCAGCTTGCCCAGGTTCTCGCGCGTGACGGCGCGCATGGCACGGCCACCCACGTCGTCCAGCCGCACCGACACCGCAGGACGCTGGTCCTGGTCGATGGTGGCGGAGGCCTGCTTGAGCTGGTCGCCGGTGACAACCACGTCGCGCTTCAGGCCCACGGTGCGCACCGCGCCGCCATCGGCACCCTGGCGCTGCGGCACCACCTCGGCGGCGCTGGCGGTGTCGGGCTCCACCATGCGGATCTGCAGTGTGGCGGTGCGGCCCAGGATGTCCTTGGCGCGCGCCGTGTCCTGCACACCGGGCAGCTGCACCACCACGCGGTCCAGGCCCTGCTGCTGGATGACGGGTTCGGCCACGCCGAGTTCGTTCACCCGCTTGTGCAGGGTTTCGATGTTCTGCTTGAGCGCCTGCGCCTGCACTTCGGCCATGGCCGGCGGCAGCAGGCGGCCGGTGACGCGCGCGCCATCGGCCGTGGTGTCCACCGCCCATTGCATGGAAGGCAGGCGGTCCGACAGCAGGTTGCGCACCTGGTCGGCCACGGCCGCGTCGGGCACGGCCACGTTGATGCCGTTGGTTTCGCGCGTGATGCCGGCGAAACGCAGGCGCTTTTCGCGCAGCGCGTTGCGGGCGTCGCTGGCGGCGGTGTCCACGGCCTGCTTGACGGCCGCGCGCATGTCCACCTGCATCAGGAAGTGCACACCACCGCGCAGGTCCAGGCCCAGGTACATGGGCAGGGCGTGCATCTTGGTCAACCAGGCCGGCGAACGCGACACCAGGTTCAACGCGACGATGAAGCGCGGGTCGGCGGCGTCCGGGTTCAAGGCCTTGGCGATGGCGTCCTTGGCCTTGATCTGCGTGTCGGTGTTGGCGAAACGGGCGCGCACCGAGTTGCCGTCGAACTGCACGAAGTCGGGCTTCAGGTTGGCCGCGGCGAGCACCTGCTCCAGCCGCTGCACCATGCCAGCGTCGATCTTCATCGTGGCCTTGGCCGACGACACCTGCACAGCGGGCGCCTCACCGTAGAGGTTGGGCAGGGTGAAAAGCAGGCCGATCAGCAGCGACACCAGCAGGATCGCGTACTTCCACCAAGGGTAGCGGTTCATGGAAAGTCCTCGGCACGGCCCCGCCAAAGCGGGGCCACGCAGGCCCGGGGGCCCGGGTTATTTGGAAGCGAACGTGCCCTTGGGCAGCACTTGCACCACGGCGTGGCGCTGCACCTGCACCTCCACACCGTTGGACACTTCCACGTGCAGGAAGCTGTCGCCCACCTTGGCGATGCGGCCCACCAGGCCACCGGCGATGACGACTTCGTCGCCCTTGGCAATGGCTTCCACCATGGCCTTGTGTTCTTTTTGCTTCTTCATCTGCGGGCGGATCATGATGAAGTACAGCACCACGAACATCAGCACCAGCGGCAGCAGGCTCATCAGCGATTCGGTGCCACCGGCGGGCGCGGCGGTTTGGGCGTAGGCGGTAGAGATAAACACGGGCTAATCCTGGGTTTGACGGGCCCGGCCAGCGCCAGGCGAACCGCAAATTGTAGATGGGCGCCATGGCCCCTGCGCCGCCGGGCCTGAGCCTGCGCCCACCCGCTCAAGGGGAAGGGGTTTGCACGGCCCCCGGAAACACAGGCGCCGCCGCCAAGCGGCGCCACTGCGCCGTGTGGCTGTACTCCCATTGCGGCACCAGACCGGGCGCCACGGGCACGGGCACCGGGTCGCCCAAGCCGCCCCAAGCTGCAAGGCTGGGGCGGTAGTCCTGGCGCGCCGGCCGCGCGAAAAACCGCCAGTCCAAGCGGCGGTCACCACCGGCATCGGCCACGGGCGGCCACTTGCCGTGGCCCACCAGCAGGTTGTTGCGCGACACCACCGGCACCGGGACGGGCGACAGACGCAGGAACTGGCCACCCCAAGGGTGGTCGTTGACCAGGGTGTTGTGCACCAAGCTCAGGCGGTTGTCGGGCCAGCGCAGGCCTTCCAGGCCGTAGGCCACGATGGCGGAGTTCCGCGTGTTGCTGCCCTGCTGCACCACGTTGCCCACCACCTCGGCCACCCCGCCGTTGGGAAACTCCAACTCGTAGGCAGCGCGCCCCCCGGTTTCGTCGGTCAGCCGGTTGTATTCCACGCGGTTCTCACGGGCCCGGCTCTTCACCAGGTGCCCACCATTGGCGTGGTGAACGTAACTGCCGGTCAGCCGAAAACGCCGGATGGGCCCCACATACAAGCCGTGGGACAGGCCATCGCCGGCGCCGTTGTAGCCAAATTCCGAGCCCTCCACCTCCAGCACGGCGTTGGGATCGCCCGTCGTCAGGATGCCGGTCTGGTTGCCCAGGAAGCGGCATCGGCGCACGGTGAGGTGGCCACTCTCCAAGCGGATGCCGGCGCCGTTCTGGTCATGCACCTTCGCGCCGATGAAGTCGATGCCCTCCACCACCACGGTGCCGCGCCGAACCACCCAGATGGCCTTGCCTTCGGCCGACGCGCCCATGGCGATGAGCCGCACATCACGCCCACGCCCTCGGATGGTCAAGCGCGGCAGGTTCAGCACCGCGACATCGGCCACGTAGTCGCCCGGGTCCACCTCGATCACGCTGCCATCGACCGCCAGCTTCACGGCATCGGCGATGCGCTGGATGGGCCGCCCGGGGCCGACCCGGATGATGGCGGGGTCGCGGTAACCCTGCCGTTCTCCATCGGGCTTCAAGGGGTTGGGCGTCAGCGGCGGCACGACGAAAGGCATCGCCTGCTCAGGCCGCAGGTCAGCGTCGACCTGGCGCCGCAGCCAGTTCAGCACCGGGTGGGCGACCACCTCCAGCTTGGGGTGCCCCCGCAGGCGGCGCTCCAGGTAGGTGATGACCTCGCCCGGGGTATAGCCCAACTGGTTCAGCACCACCCAGCGCGCCCCAGCCGCCAGCAGCGACAGGGCCAAGACGGCCCACAGCAGGCGGCGCGGCCAGCGCCAACCCGGCGACCAGGCGGCCCGCCAAGCCTGGCGGCCAAGCTCAAAGGCAGCCCGCACCCAGTGCACCCTTCACAACAACACTTCCACCACCGGCGGGTGGCCCAGGAAAGCCTGCGGACTGGCCGTGGCCCCATAGGCCCCAGATTGGAACAACACCACCAGGTCACCCACTTCGGCGACGGGCAAGGCCATGCGGTCCACCAAGAGGTCCAGCGGCGTGCACAGCGGCCCGACAGCCGACACGGTCTCCTGGACAAGGCTTGCCACACGCTGGACCACGGTCGCGGGGTAGTTCTTGCGCACCACCTGGCCGAAGTTGCCCGAGGCCGCCAAGTGGTGGTGCAGCCCGCCGTCGCAGACCAGGTAGGTGTGGCCGCGAGACACCTTGCGGTCCACCACACGGGTGACGTAAACCCCAGCCTCCGCCACGAGGTAGCGCCCAAGTTCAAGCACCAGGCGGGCGCCGGGCAGCTCCCGTGCGGCGCGCGCCTGCAACGCCGCCAGGTTGTCGGCAATGGGGGACAGCGCCAAGGGCTGCTCACCCGGAAAGTAGGGCACACCGAAGCCACCGCCCAGGTTCAGGTGCCGCACAGCCACACCCGCGCTGCTGGCCAGGCGCAGCGCCAACTCATAGCTCAGTTGCTGCGCCTCGCACAGGGCTTCGGCCCGCAGGTTCTGCGAACCAGCAAACAGGTGGAAGCCTTCGAACTGCAGGCCCATCGCCGCCACGGTGCGCAGCAGCGCGGGCACGGCCTCTGCATCCACGCCAAAGGGCTTGGGGCCACCCCCCATGCGCATGCCTGCGCCCTTGAGTTCGAAATCGGGGTTCACGCGCAAGGCCACACGCGCCGGCAGACCCAGGGCTTGCGAAGCCGCCGCCAACACCGGCAGTTCCCGCGCCGACTCCACGTTCACCTGCACGCCTGCAGCGACGGCTTGGCGCAGTTCGGCGTCGCGTTTGCCCGGGCCTGCAAAGCTCATCTCGGCCGGGTCGGCGCCTGCGTCGAGCGCCACTTTCATTTCCCCTGCCGACGCCACATCGATGCCGTCCACACAACCCACCAGGCAGGCCACCACCGCCGGCATGGGGTTGGCCTTCATGGCGTAGTGCAGCTCAATGCCTGCCGGCAGCGCCCGCCGCAGGGTGGCCACGCGGGCCTGGATGACGGCCCGGTCGTAGGCGTAGAACGGTGTTTGGCCCAAGACCGCGGCCACACGCGCCAACGACAGCCCGCCCACGCGGACCTCGCCGTCGGGGCCCACCAGCGGGGACACGCCCTGGTGCACCGGTTTCTCGCGCGCCGCAGCGGGCAGGTGTTCAGTCATGCGAAGTTTCCTGCCACTGTGCGGCCAGCCGCGGGCGGTCGATCTTGCCGTTTGGGTTGCGCGGCAGCGGGCCGGCCAGAGGCTGCCAGGCGTGCGGCACCATGTAAGCGGGCATGCGTTGGCGGCACTGCTCAAGCAGCGCATCGGTGTCCAGCACGGCGCTGCCGTCGGGGGCCGTGGCCACCACCACGATGCGCTGGCCCAGCGCATCGTCTTCCACGCCGAAGGCCGCACACTCGCCCACCAGGCCGGTGGCGTACAGCACCTCCTCGACCTCGACCGGGCTGACCCGGTAGCCCGAGGTCTTGATCATCTCGTCACGCCGCCCCACGAAGTACAGATAACCCTCGGCGTCGCGGCGCACGGTATCGCCGGAAAACACCACCCGCTCCTCCAGCAGCACCTCGGCAGGCCGGCCGGCACAGGCTTGCGGCAAAGTGCGGAACCGCTCGGCCGTGCGCACCGGGTCGGCCCAGTAACCCAGGCCCACCGTGGGGCCACGGTGCACCAGTTCGCCCGGCTCGTCGACCCCGCACTCGCTGCCATCCTCACGCAGCACCAGCACCTCGGCGTTGGGAATGGCCCTGCCGATGGAATCTGGGCGCCGGTCCACCTGGTCGGGCGGCAGGAACGTGGACCGGAAGGCCTCGGTCAAGCCATACATCAAATACGGCTGGGCCTGCGGCATGCGCGCTCGCAGGGTCTGCAAGGTCGCCAAGGGCATGCGCCCACCGGTGTTGGCGAACAAGCGCACGCTGTCGCCAGCCTGGGCCGGCCAGGCCACGCTGCACAGCTGCAGGTACAGCGGTGGCACCGCCGTCAGCACGGTGATGCGCTCGCGGACCAGCAACGACAGCAGGTGAGCAGGCAGCAGGTGGTTGTGCAGCACCGCGGTCGCCCCGACGGTGAAGGCGGTCGTCAGCTGGCTGAGACCCGCGTCGAACGACAGGGGCAGCACGGCCAAGATGCGGTCACTGGCCGACAAGCCCAGGTAGCCGGCCACGCTGGCCGCGCCGGCGGTGAGGTTGCGGTGCGACAGCACCACCCCCTTGGGCAGCCCGGTGCTGCCCGAGGTGTACAAGATGGCGGCCACATCGCCATCGGGGCCTGTGCCTTCGCCAACGGTGGTCGGAGCAGCGTGCGCGCCCAGCCACGCCGACCACACCTGCACCGGCAAAGCGGACGCATCGGTGCTGGGTGGCGCGGGCATGGCACCACCGGCCTGGTCGGGCACCAGCACCACCTGGACCAGTGCAGGGCACACCTGCGCACCAGGCGCAGCGCCCTCTTCCTGCCAGACCGCGTGCAAGGCACGCCAACGGGCCACGGACGTCACCAGACGGCGCACGCCGCAGTGCTGCAGGATGTAGGTGGCCTGGCGGGCCTTCAGCACCCCGTTGATGGGCACAAACACCCCACCGGCCAAAGAGGTCCCCCACAGCGCGGTGACCGTCTCCGGCCGGTTGTCCAGCCACACTGCCACGCGTTCGCCCCGCTGGAGGGCCGGCGCGGCGGCCAGGGCCTGCGCGAAAGCCTGCACGTCGGCAACCAACTCGGCGTATGTCCAGCGCCGAGCCCCCGCCACCAAGGCCAGGGCATCGCCGCGCTGCTGTGCTTGCCGGACAAGGGCTTCGTGGATCCGCATGAGGGCGCAATGCTAGCGGCCTGCCCACGCTTGTGTGCGGTGCGGCCCGTGGGGCGTGCGAAATTGGCAGGCCACGCGGCGGCGCCAGGCCGAACGCGCGTGCAGCAGGCCGCACAATCGTTGGCTGACCTTCCGTGGTGGCCGACAACGTGACCCTCGAACCCCTTGTGCTTCAATTGGTGGGCAGCCTCTTCAGTGCGGCTGAACGCGAAGGCCTGTCCCGGCAAACGCCGCTGTTGGGCCACCCCGACTTCGACTCCATGGCCGCGGCATCGCTGTTGACTGGCCTGGAAGAGCAGTTGGGCGTGGTCCTGGACGACGGGCTGGACCCGGCAGCGTTCGACACCATCGGCAGCCTCATCGACCACTTGCAAGACCAGCTGGCCTGAGGCTGCGCAAGTCGATGGTGCCCCCGCCCCACCAGGCCCTGCAGGGTTTCTTTCTGGAACGGCCCGGTGCGCCGGCCCTGTTCTGCACGGTGTACCGCCCCACGGCAAACCCTGGGCGCGGCGCAGTGCTGTGCCTGGCCCCCCTGGGCGAAGAACTCAACCGCTCGCGCCACGCCTGCGCCACCACTGCGCGGGCGTTGGCCCAGGCCGGCTACACCGTGCTGTTGCCCGACCTGCGCGGCTGCGGCGACAGCGCCGGCCAGCTGGCGGACACCGCCTGGACCGATTGGCTGGACGACGCCCAGGCTGCGCTGCACTGGCTGCAGCAGGCCTGCCCCTCCACCGCCCCATGGCTGTGGGCCGTGCGCAGCGGCGCGCTGCTGGCACACGGCCTGCTCGAGCAGCGGTCCACGCCGCTGCCCCTGCTGCTGTGGCAACCCCAAACCGACGGCGACGCCTGGGTGCGCCAGTGGCTGCGCCTGCACGGCGCCAGCGCACTGGCGGCCGGCGACAGCGCCCAGGTGATGGCCCGCACGCGCCAGGCTTGGGCCGAAGGCCGCACCGTCGACATCGCCGGCTACGCCTGGCCTGGGCCGCTGATGCAGACCATCGGCCAACGGCGTGGCGCGCCGCCCCCTGGGGCCGGCCAGCCACTGTGGTGGCTGGACATCGGGCCCGGCCCGGCCGACCGCGCGGCCTCACCGGTGGCCACGCAGGCCCTGGAGGCCTGGCAGCGCGCCGGCTGGCACAGCAGCTTTCAGGCGGTGCAGGCGCCAGCATTCTGGCAATCGGCCGACATCGAAGCCGTGCCGGCGCTGGCCGTGGCCAGCGTGGCGGCCCTGAATGGCGCGGTGCAGCCATGAGCACCGGCGCGCTGGTCACGACCGACTGCCGGGAGCACGCCTTGCACCTGATGTGCCAGGGTGAACCCGTGCTGGGCGTGGTCAGCACACCCACGGGGCCGGCGTCGGCCTGCGGGGTGGTCATCGTTGTGGGTGGGCCGCAGTACCGCATCGGCAGCCACCGGCAGTTCGTGGAACTGGCCCGTGCGGTGGCCGCCGCGGGCTTCACCTGCCTGCGTTTCGACCTGCGCGGCATGGGCGACAGCGGCGGCCAGCACCCCGGGTTCGACCAGTCGCATCGCGACGTTGGCGCGGCCATTGACGCCCTCCTGGCCGACCAAGCCCACCTGCAGCGCGTGGTGCTGTGGGGGCTGTGCGACGCGGCCTCGGCCGCGCTGCTGTACGTGCAGGCGACGCGCGACCCGCGGGTCCACGGCCTGGGGCTGCTCAACCCTTGGGTGCGCAGCGAACAAGGTCTGGCCCAAACGCACCTGCGGCACTGGTACCTGCGCCGGCTGACCCAAGCCGACTTCTGGCGCAAGTTGCTGCGTGGCGGTGTGGGCTGGGGCGCCGTGCGCGGCCTGTGGCGAACCTGGCGCGCTGCGCGCGCAGACACGGCAGCGGCCACACCCGCCCAGCCCGCCCAAGACGGCCCGTTCCTGGCGCGCATGTTGGCGGGCCTGCAGGCTCACCGCGGCCCGGTGTTGGTGCACGTGTCCACCGACGACCACACCGGCCTGGAGTTCAGCGAACGTTGCAAAACCGATCCCGCCTGGGCACGCGCCATGGCCCAGCCCACGGTGACGCTGCGGCAGGTGGTCGACGGTGGGCATACGTTGAGCCCGCCCGCTGCGCGGGCCCAGCTGGAGCGCGAACTGGTGGACTGGCTGCAGGCCCACACGCCGGCACGCTGACGCCATGCAAGCCGACGATTTCCAGACCGCGCTGTTTCATGCCGTGGACGACCTGCCCCCAGCGGTGCGCACCTGGATGGCCGCGGACCCGGCCGCGGGCGTGTACGGCCATCCGGACTGGTACGCCAACCTGTGGACAGCCGCCATGCAAACAGGCGGCGGCACGGTGGCCATCCACGTGGTGCTGCGGCAAGGCGCCCCGGTTCTGGTCTTGCCGCTTTGGGTGGAGGCCAACGGCCGCACCGCGCGCAGCCTGGCCAATTTCTATTCGCCGCTGGCCTTGCCGAACATGGCCGAGACCGTGGACTCGGGGGCCTGGCACACGTTGATCGCGGCGGTTCGCCGCGCGCACCCTCGCGCAACCACCGTGCACCTGGGCCCCTTGCCCCAAGCGCTGACGGACCGGCACGGTGCCGTCGCGGTGGCGCTGCGCAGCCACGGCTACAAAGCGCTGCCCTATTTCTGTTTCGGCAACTGGTTCATGCGGCCCGGGTCCTCTTGGGAAACGTACTGGGCACAACGGCCCCCAGCCCTGCGCAACACCATCGCCCGCAAGCGCCGCAAGTTCGAGCGCTTGGGCGGACACCTGCGCCTGTACTGCGGCCAAGACAGCGTGCGCGACCTGGAAGCCGGCATTGCAGCCTTCCAGCAGGTCTATGCAGAGAGCTGGAAAGGCCCCGAGCCGCACCCAGCGTTCATGCCCAGCTTGATGCGGTTGGCAGCGCAACTCGGTTGGTTGCGCCTGGGCGTTGCATGGCTGGACAAGCAGCCTGTCGCAGCCCAGGTTTGGCTGCATGCCCACGGCAAAACAGACATCTACAAGCTGGCCTACCGCGAGCAGTACCGCGAATGGGGCGCTGGCTCATTGCTGACCGCCGCCTTGATGATGCAAGCGCTGACGGAAGACCGCGCCGTGGAAGTGGACTACCTCATGGGTGACGACCCCTACAAGGCCGATTGGGTTGATCAGCGCCGGGAACGTTGGTCCATGGCGGCATACGCCGGCTGGCAAGTCCAGGGGCGGTGGGCCTGGTTCAAGCACCAAGCCGGTGTCTGGTGGCGGCACGTCCGCAAAACACTTGCGGCCTAGTCGGCCCGTGAACGAAACCCAGCCCATGAGCAACCAACGCCTCACCCAGGTCGATGCACTTCGCGGCATCGCTGCACTGTTGGTGGTCGGATTCCACTTCACAACCCGCTTTGACCAGACGTTCCCAGGGCAACTTCCAAGCAACTTCTCCGTGCCTTGGGGCCACCTGGGCGTGAACCTGTTTTTCAGCATCAGCGGGTTCGTGATCTTCTTGACGCTGGATCGCGCACGCACGGGCATGGACTTCGTCGTGTCACGGTTCAGTCGCCTGTACCCCACCTATTGGGTCGCCATCGCGCTGACGTTCACCATCACACACACGCTGGGCCCCGCAACCATCACCGTGCCGGTCCAGACGGCTTGGTTGAACGGGCTGATGTTCCACGGGTTGTTGGGCATTCCCAGTGTCGACGGCGCCTACTGGACGCTGGAAGTCGAATTGCTCTTTTATGGGTGGATGCTGCTGCTCTTCCTGTGCAAGCAGCTTCGCTTCGTTCACCACTGGCTCGCCGCCGCATTGGCGCTGCGCTGGGCGTACACACTGACCGCAGAACACCTCGGCATCGAACTCTCGTGGCGAGTGCAGCAGTTGCTCATCCTGCAGCACCTGCCATGGTTTGTCCTGGGCATCGCCGTGGCCACAGCACGTGCAGCAACCGACCAGGCGCAACGCCAGCGGGCGCTGTGGAGTGGTGCTTGGGCCTTGCTGACGCTGGTTGGCATTGAAGGTTTGGGCTATGCCGCGCTCGGCTTGGGCCTCTCTGGCCTGGTGTGGTGGGCAGCCGAAGGTCGCTTGCCAGGGCTCGGCTTCAGCACCTGGGCTTGGCTGGGTGCCGTGTCGTACCCGCTGTACCTGCTGCACGAGCATGTCGGGTGGTACATGATGCTGAAGGTGATGGAGAACGGCGGCTCTCGCGGGCTGGGCATGCTGACCGCGCTCGTCACAGCGCTGGCGTTGGCCGAGGCGGTGCGGCGCGGGGTCGAACAACCCGCGATGCAGGCCATTCGGCGGGCGTGGAGCCGCCGCCGCCGAGGTTCAGCATGAACCGCTGGGCACGCCTGAGCTTGGCGCTCAAAGCCGCACTGCTGGGTGCGGCTGTTGCGCTTGCGGCTGCCGCTGCACTGGCATGGTGGTGGGTCCACCGCTACGACATGCCTTCGGTAGAAGCCCGGCTCAGCACCCTGGCCACGGCGCAAGGGGCTACGCCCATGGCCTGCCCGACGGGGGACGCCAACCTTCCGCCGCTCCGGCTGCTGGTCCTGGGACAGTCCAATGCGGCCAACCACGGCGAACTCGCGCCGACCACCTTGTCGAACCAGGTCACGGTCTGGTTCGAAGGTCGCTGCTACACGGCGAACGATCCGCTGCCTGGCGGAACCGGGCGAGGCGGCAGTCTGTGGTCCTGGCTGCCCTCTGAGCTTCGACAACAGGGCATTCACCGCCCGGTCACCTTGAGCGTTCTGGCGGTGGGCGCCACCAGCATTTCCGACTGGACGACGCCGGGCGCACCGCTTCACAAAGCGCTGCAGCGCACAGCGGTTCAGTTGGCGGAAACCAAGCAACTGCCCCACCTGGTGCTGTGGCAACAAGGTGAAGCCGACGCCTTGACCGGCCTACCCAGCGATGCCTATTTGGCGAGCCTGCGGGCGCTTGCCACCCAATTGGCTGCTGCCGGCATTCAGGCGCCTATCCTGCTGGGGAAGTCGACGTTGTGCCGCCAAGCGCCCTCGCCAGCGATCCGGCGAGCGATGGACATGGCGACCGTCGACCATCGGTTTCGGCCGGGCGCAGACACCGACACTTTGGTCGGCCCCAGCTTCCGTCCGGACGACTGCCACTTCAGCGTGCTTGGGCAGCAACGTGGCGCGGCGTTGTGGGCCAGCGCCATTGCGGCGGCCCTCCAGCCCGCCCGCTGAGATCGGGCGCCATGGCTGGCCAAAAGTTGGTTGCAATTGGAGAGATGATCCCCCGAAGGGTGGGTTCAGGAGCAACGTCCAGCGCCGATACTCCTGCTGGGACCGCCGTCACCACCGAGATGGACGCCCGCCGCCCATCCGAAGCCGCGCCAGCGCGTGCTGCTTGGTGACACCGACCCCGGCACTGAAACCTGAGAGAGAAGACCCATGAGCACCCGTCGCGAGTTCTTTGGCCTGCTGCCTGCGGCTGGCGCAGCGTTGTTGGGTGCCTGCGGCGGCAGCGCCGACAGTTCCAACACCCCCGTGGCCCGCGAGCCTGACCAAG
>JBKCUM010000077.1:0-18982 GCA_046318395.1 Rubrivivax sp. | reverse complement strand
TCGGAACACCCCGCCATGACCTACACCGCCGCCCCGAACCGCTACACCACCATGCCCTACCGCCGCTGTGGCGCTTCGGGCCTGCGCCTGCCCGCCATCTCGCTGGGCCTGTGGCAGAACTTCGGCGACATCAACCCGCTGGACACGCAACGCGCCCTGTTGCGCGCGGCCTTCGACCAGGGCGTGACGCACTTCGACCTGGCCAACAACTACGGCCCGCCCTTTGGTGCGGCGGAAATCAACTTCGGCCGCCTGTTCGCGCAGGACTTCAAGCCTTACCGCGACGAGCTACTCATCTCGTCCAAGGCCGGCTGGCAGATGTGGGAAGGCCCCTACGGTTCGATGAGCGGCTCGCGCAAGCACCTGCTGGCCTCGTGCGCACAAAGCCTGCAGCGCATGGGCCTGGACTACGTGGACATCTTCTACCACCACCGCCCCGACCCCTTCACCCCGCTGGAAGAGACGCTGGGCGCGCTGGCCAGCCTGGTGCAGCAGGGCAAGGCGCTGTACGTGGGTCTGTCGAACTACGGCCCGGCGTTGACGGCCAAAGCCGCCGGCATCGCACGCGGCATGGGTCTGCCGCTGCTGATCAGCCAGCCCAACTACAGCCTGCTGGACCGCTGGGTGGAACCCGAGCTGCTGGGCCTGAACGCGCAGAACGGCATGGGCACCATCGTGTTCAGCCCGCTGGCCCAGGGCCTGCTGAGCGACAAGTACCTGAACGGCCTGCCCGAGGACTCGCGCGCCGCGCGCCTGGAGTGGGTGCGTGCCGGGCTGACCGACGCCAAGCTGGGGCTGATCCGTGAACTCAACGGGTTGGCCCAGGCGCGTGGCCAGTCGCTGGCCCAGATGGCGCTGGCCTGGACGCTGGCGCGGCCCGAGGTGACCTCCACCTTGATCGGCGCACGCACCGTGGCCCAGCTGAACGACAGCCTGGGCGCCTTGCAACAGCTGGCCTTCAGCGTAGCCGAGCTGGCCCAGATCGACGCCCTGACCCGCGCCGCACTGCCGCAGCTGTTCAACGCCCCGCCCAAGACCACCGGGCAGGACATGCTGGACAACCCGGCCTACCGGGCCTGACGGCGCGCGGGTGCGGCGCAGTGCCGGGGGTGCGGCGCTTCAGCGCCACACCGTCTCGGCGCTTCAGTACAGCCCGCCGTTGATGCTGATGACCTGGCCGGTGATGTAGCCCGCGTCGGGGCTGGCCAGGAAGGCCGTCAGCGCGGCCACTTCGTCGGGCTGGCCCGGGCGCTGCGCGGGCACCATGCGTTTGACCATCTCGGCGTCGAAGGCGCCCGCGGCCATGGGGCTTTCGATGATGCCGGGTGCGATGGCGTTCACCGTCACGCCGCGGCTGGCCAGTTCCAGGCTCAGCGCCTTGGTGGCGCTGTTCAGCGCGCCCTTGGCCGCGGCGTAGTTCACCTGGCCGCGGTTGCCGCTGAGCGCGGCCACCGACGACACGTTGATGATGCGGCCCCAGCGCGTGCGCAGCATGGGCAGCACCAGGGGCTGCGTCACACGGAAGAAGCCGTTCAGCGACACGTCGATCACGCGGTGCCACTGCGCCGCCTTCATGCCGGGGAACACGGCGTCGTCGTGCACGCCGGCGTTGTTCACCACGATCTGCACCGGCCCGGCGGCCAGCATCTGCGCCGTGGCGTCGGCGCAGGCGCTGTCGCTGGTCAGGTCGAACACCACGGGCTCGGCGGCGTGGCCGGCGCCGCGCAGTTCATCGGCCAGGGCCTGCACGGCCGCGGCGCCGCCGTTGGCGTGCAGCAGCACGTGGGCGCCTTGCGCCGCCAAGCGGCGCGCGATGGCGCTGCCCAGCGCGCCGCTGGCGCCGGTGACGAGGGCGCGGGTGCCCAGGAGAGGAGGGGTGGTGGGCAGGGGCTGCAACACGGGCCTTGGGGTGGAAACGTCCCCGGGGCGGCCGGCGTGGCCCAGCGCCCAGGAACCCAGGGTCTTGGCGCGGCGGCGGTCGTTCGTTGGAAGCCTGCCGGCCCCGGCCAAGCCCTTGATTTTGCCGCTCGGCGGCGTGGGCTGCACCGGGCCCACGGGCCGCTGCCCGCTGCCACCGGTCACAGCCACCGATCTCAGGCCCCTGGCGGCACCTCGAAGCGCTGCACCACGCCTTGCCAGGGCCCTTGCGTCAGCACCTGCTCGGTGAACTGGCCGCGGGTGAAGTCGCCCACCACGCGGCGCCAGAACGCCTGGGCCGGGGTGTTGGCCGGCATCTGCCCCACTTCCCACGGGCCCGGGTGGGCCTGCAGCGTGTGCAAGGCCAGGGCCCGGCCGGTGCCGTGGCGCCGAAAACGCTTCAGCACGAAGAATTGCTCCATCCAGCAGCCTTGGTGGCGGGTCACCCGCGCCGGGGCCACCAGCGCGAAGCCGGCGTACTGCCCCCCGCACAAGGCCAGGTGCGCGTGGCGTTGCTGGCCCTGGCGGTGGGCCGAGAGGTCGTAGCCGTAACAGGCCTGGGCATCGGCGTCCTGGTGCCAGATGTCCGACAGTTCGTACTGGTACAGCTCCAGCATCTGCTGCAGCGCCGGGAAATCCTCGTCGCGGGCGCGGCGCAGCGTGGGCGGTGCGGTGGCCATCAGCGGGCCACCCAACCGCCGCAGACCGGGAACACCTGGCCGACAAAACAGTTGGCGGCCGGGCTGCACAGGTAGGCGGCGAACAGCGCGTCTTCGCGCGCGGCCACCAGGCGGCCCAGCGGCACCTCACGCGCCAGGCGTTCCTGAAAGCGTGGGTTGGCCTGCACCTCGGGTGGGAAGTAGGTGGGGTTGTCCACGAAGTTCTGCGCGATGGCGTTCACCTGCACACGCTGCGGCGCCAGCTCCACGCCCACGGCCTGCACATAGGCCAGTTGCGCGCCGCGGGCGGCGCTGTAGGTGGACGCGCGCTTCATGCCCCGCAGGGCCGAAGCGCTGCCGATGACCAGCACCTTGCCCGCCCCGCGCGCCACCATGCCCGGCACCGCGGCGCGCACCAGGCGTGGCAGCGGGTCCACCAGGGCGGCGAAGACGGCGCGCCACTCTGCCTCGTCCACGGCCGTGGCCGCGGTGCTCGGCGCGGTGAACGCCAGGTTGGCCACCAGCACGTCGATGGGGCCGGCTTCGGCCACCACATGGGCGGCGGCTTCGGGCGCGGAGAGCGCCTGCGCGCTGGCCACGACGGTGGCGCCTTGTTCGGCGAACACCTCGCACAGCACCGGGCCCATGAACTCGGTGCATTGCGTGACGAGGACGCGCTGGCCGTTCAGGGTGTGTTGCATCGCTTCGCCGGGCGCGGTGCGACCGGCCCTCCGTGGTGGTGGTCGGCACTCTCGCACGAAGCGGGGCGGCGGCCGCCCCGGGTTTTCTGCAAGCCGCCGCAGCCGCTGCGGCGTTCAGGCTCCCTGGGCTTGCAGCGGCGTGTTCAACACCACGGTGGCACGGCCGCTCACCAGCACCTGGCCGGCCTCGTTTTGCAGGCTGAACTGGTAGACGGCCTGGCGGTCGTCACCGGCCTGGCGCGTGGCGTGCACCTGCAGCGCGCCGGGCACGGTGGCCAGGTCGGCCACATGCAGCACCACGCTGCGCGCCGCGGCCAGGAAGCCGGGCTGGGGCGGCGTGCCCGGCGCGGCGCTGAGGCCACCGTGCAAGGCCATGGCCTGGCTGGCGTATTCCAGCGCCACCGGGGCCTGCAGTTGGCCGCCCTGGCGCAAGGGGTTGGCCGGGTCTTGGTGGCTCAGCGCCGTGCAGTGGATGTGCTCGGCACTCCAGGCCACCAGGCTGTGCAGCAGGCACATGTTGCCGTGGTGGGGGATGCGCGCGGCAATGCCGGCGTGGTCCAGCGTGGCGGGCTGGGCGCCGGTGGGTGCCGAGATTTCGTTCATGGCTGCACCTCCACCAGCAGGCTGTGGCCGGGCAGGCCCTCCACCAGCACCTGTGCGGCTTCACCACGGGCCAGGGCGGCCAGCAGCGGCAGGGCGCGGGCGGCGGGGATGCCCTGCACCACGCGGTCCAACTCGGGCAGGCCGAAGCTGGTGTCGGCCTGTTCGGGCACCAGGCGGATGCGCAGGCGCGGGCCGGTTGGGTCGGCGTGGACGGGGCCCACCACCAAGGCCACGGCGGCGCTGTCGGCCAGGGGGCGCAGGGCCTGCAGCGGCGCGGGGTAGGTGACGTCGGCGCACACGGCCAGCACGGGCTGGCCGCTGGTCAGCGCCTGCGTGGCGGCTTCCAGCAGGCCGGCGCCGAAGCTGCCGTCGAAAGCCGCCAGGCTGGTGCTGGCCGTCATGGCCTGGCTGGCGATGTGCCAATAACCGCCCGGCGCGTTGTGCACGCTGTTGGTGAAGCGCGTGGGCGACAGCAGGCGTTCTGGTGTGGCCAGGCTTTCGCACAGCGCGTGGCAGTTGCTGGGCTCGCCGGTGGCGCTGGTGAACACCGTGGCCAAGGCCGTGGCTTCGTGGCCGCTGGCGGCCAGGGCCTGGTCGGCGGCCACGATGGCGGCTTTCACCACCGGGCCGGCGCGGCGGCGTTCGGTGGCCGGCAGGCGCTGCGGTGGCGGCACCACGGTGGCGGGCAGTGGCGTTGGCAGGTCGGCCGGCGTGCGCAGCACGGCGGCGCCGGTGGCCCAGTCGGCCAAGCCCGGGGCCAGCAGACCGACGCCGCTCACTTGCACCGTCAGCGTGCCGTCGTTCGCGGGTGCAGGCGCGGCGGTGAAAGCATCGGCCCGGCCGAACAGCAGGCAGGCGTTGCTGCCGCCAAAGCCGAAGGAGTTGCTGGCCACCACACGCAGCGGCTGCTTCAGCGGTGTGCGCAGGATGGCGCTGTGCAGGGCCGGATCCTGCGTCTGCAGGTTCAAGCCCGCGGGCGCGAAGCCGTGTTCCAGCGCCAGCAGCGCGATGCTGGCTTCCACGCCGCCGGCCGCACCCAGCGTGTGGCCGGTGAAGCCCTTGGTGCTGCTGCAGGGCAGGGGCGTGGCGCGTTGCCCGAACACCGCGCCCACGGCCTGGTCTTCGGCGGCGTCGTTGCCCGGCGTGGCCGTGCCGTGCAGGTTCAGGTAGTCCACGTCTTCGGGCTGCAGGCCGGCCTGGGCCAGGGCTGCGCGCATGGCCATGGCCGCGCCCAGGCCCTGGGGGTGCGGGCTGCTCATGTGGTGGCCGTCGCTGCTTTCACCGGCCGCGAGCAACCAACCCAGGGGCTGGGCCGATTCGCGTTCCACCAGTGCGAAGGCCGCGGCTTCGCCCAGCGACAGGCCGTCGCGTTTTTCGTCGAAAGGCCGGCAGATGTCCGAAGACACCAGCTCCAGCGACTTGAAGCCGTACAGCGTGGTGAGGCACAGGCTGTCCACACCGCCCACGATGGCCGCGTCCACCAGGCCCAGCGCGATGAAACGCGCCGCCGTCGCGTAGACCTTGGCGCTGCTGGAACAGGCGGTGGACACCACCTGGGCCGGCCCTTGCAGGCCCAGTCGGGCGCGCACATAACGCGCCACCGAGTAGGTGTTGTGCGTTTCGCCGTAGTGCAGCCAGGCCGGCAGTGCGCCGGTGGCCGCGTCGCGCTCGCGGTAGGCCAGTTCGGTCTGCAGGATGCCCGAGGTGCTGGTGCCCAGGAACACGCCCACACGCGCCGCGCCCCAGCGTGCGCTGGCGGCTTGCACGCTCGCGGCAAAACCGTCGGCCCGCAGCGCCAGTTCGGCCAGGCGGTTGTTGCGGCAGTCGTAAGCGGCCAGCTCGGCCGGCCAGCGCAGCGCCTCTAGCCCGTCCACCAAGCCCAGCCAGGTGCCCAGGTCGGCGGTCTCGAAGGGCTGCGGTTTCAGGCCGGTGCGGCCTTCGCGCAGGGCCGCCAGCGTGGCGGCGCGGCCCACGCCCAGGGCCGTGGCCAGCGTGTGGTTGCTGACGGCCAAGGGCACCGACGGCGCGGTGTCGTGCGTGCTCATGCGCGGCCCCCGCCGGCGGGCAGCAGGTCGGCCACCAGCAGCACGTTGGCAAAGGGGGTGCCTTCGCTCATCGGCACGGTCTGCACGCTGAAGCCCAGGCCTTGCAGCAGCTGCACCCAGGCCGGCACGCTGCGGCCCCAGGTGGGCGGCACGCGGTGGCCGCGCACCATGGTGACGATGCGGTCCACCCACTGGCTGACGGCAAACCCGCGTTGTTGGGCCATGTCGCCCACCCGCAGCAGCAGCCGGCCGTGTTGGGCGGCCAGCGCATCGCGCACACGCTTGAGCAGCGCGGCCTGTGCCGCGTGGTCCACGTAGTGCAGCACGTCCAGGATGACCACCAGCTCGCAGGGGGGCAGCGCGGTGCTGCACATGTCGCCGTTGATGAACTGCGGCTTCAGCGCCAGGCCACCCACCGAGGCGCGGCCACGTTCCACGTCGCGTGGCATCAGCTCGATGCCGGTGTAGGCCGTGGCGCGTGGTGCGGCCGGCCAGGCCGCGGGCCAGCGGCCTGCAATCCTGTTTTCAGCCAGGTCGCTGCAGCTTTGCAGCAGGCTGGCCATCAGGCCCTGGCCGCAGCCGATGTCCACCACGCGCAGCTGGTGCACGGCGCCTTGGGGTGCCGCCGGGCCCAGTTCACCGCGTTCCAGCAGGCCGCGGAACACCGGGTCGCGGCCCAGCTTGCCGCGCGCGAAGTGCCAAGCGAAACGCCCGTGCTGGCGGTAGGGCGCGGTGGCGGCCTGGTGCAGCGCGGCCCAGGCGGCGTTGGTCTGGGGGTCGCGTGGCGCGGGCGTGGTGTGGCGCGCGCTGCTGGTGGCCAGCGGGGTCGGGTTCAGGTGCTCGGGGGCGTTCATGGGTGGGCCTTCGGGCGGATCGAATTCAGGTGTTCAGGCCAACACGCGGCGGCAGCGCTTGGCGCAGCGTGACGGCCTGCAGGCCGGCTTCGCGGCAGCGCGCCAGCAGCGGCGGCAGCAGGTCCAGCACCAGGGGCTGGCCCGTGGCGGGGTTGTGGGCGGCGTGGCCGTCGTGCAGCAGCAGGATGTCACCGGCGCTCAGGTGTCGGGTGAGCCGGTTCAGCACGCGTGGCGCGTGGTGGTCGCGTGTGTCGAAGCCGCGGCGGGTCCAGCTGGTCAGCTGCAGGTTCAGGCGGTGCAGCACCGGGTCCAGCAGCGGGTTGCGCAGGCCGGCCGGGGCGCGGAAGCAGTGCGGGCGTTGGCCGGTCAGCTGGGCCAGGGTGTCTTGGGCGGCGCTGATCTCTTGGAACAGCGCTTTCGGGCCGCTGACGCTGAAGTTGTGGCGGTGGTGCCGGCTGTGGTTCTGCACGTCGTGGCCACGGGCCAGGGTGTCGCGCAGCAGCGCGCCGTGTTGGCGGGCCCGATCGGCGATGACGAAGAAGGTGGCTTTCACGCCGTGGGCGTCCAGCAGGTCCAGTACGCGGGGCGTCACCTCGGGGTCGGGACCGTCGTCCAGCGTCAGCGCCCACACCGCACCGGCGCTGGCGGGCAGGCGCGTCACGTTGGGGCCCAGCACCCGGCTGCGTGGCCACAGGCCAGCGGCCGTCAGCCCCGCGTGGTTCAGCGCCACGGCGCCCAGGGCCCAGGGCCAGGCGGCGGGCTGCAGCAGGGCGGCCGCACCCGCCGCGGCGTGCAGGGCCAGGCTGGCCTTCATGGCCGTGGGCCAGGGCCAGGGGCCGGTGGTGGGCGGGGTGTTCATGCGTGGGCGCCTGTGGCCGGCTTGCGGGCCGCCGGGGCGATGAAGGCGGCGCTCAGCAGCAAGGCCAGCAGCGCGCCCGGCCCGACCACGCGGCCGATGGCCGACAGCGCCGGGATGCTGCTCAGCGCGATGAGGCCAAAGCCCAGCACCGTGGTCAGGTTGGCCAGCAGCAGCGAGGCCAGCGTGTCGTCGCTGTCGTCGGGGTGTTCGCGCAGCAGGTCGAAGAACAGCGCGTAGTTCGAACCCACAGCCACCACCAGCAACAGGCCGATGAGGTGCAGGATGCCCAGCTGCACACCCAGGGCCGCCAGGCCGCCCAGCGTCAGCAGCACGGCCAGCAGCAGGGGCTGGCAGACGGCCAGGATGCGGCGCGGCCGGCGCACCGCCACGGCCATGATCAGCAGCACGCCCAGGGCGCCCAGCGCGGCCTGGTCGCGCGCTTCGCCCAGGTAGCGGGCGTACAGGCCGCCGAGCTCGCCGCCGATGTCCAGCACCCGGGTGTCGGGCAGGCCTTGCAGTGCGGTTTTCACCGCGGCCAGTGGCACACCTTCGGCGCCCGTGGCCTGCAGCGGCAGCAGCGTGGACCAGCGGCCGTCTTCGGCCTGCAGCACCAGGGCGCTCACCAGCGGGCGCAGTGCGCTTTGGCGTGCGGTGTCCAGCGTGTCCAGCGGGGCGCTGCGGGCCTGGGCCACGGCCTGCACAAAGGGCTGCAGGCGTTCGGCCTTGAAGGGCCCGCCCTGGGTGGCCTGGGCCAGCGCGGTTTGCAGCGTGGCCTCGTCGGGCAGGGCCGCCTGGCGTGCACGCTGCGTGGCCAGGCTGGGCACAAAACGGGTGATGCTGTTGAAGCCGGCCAGCTGGCCGTTGTTCACCAGGGTGTCCAGCCGGGCCGCGGCGGCTTCGGCGCGTTGCAGCAGGGTCTCGGGGTCGGCCGCTTGCACCACCACCAGCGCGCCGTTGTCGCTGCTGCCCATTTCGCCGCGCAGGGCGGCTTCCAGTTCCAGCTTGGCTTTGGGCACGGGGCTCAGCGAAGACAACTCGGCCGACCACAGCTGGGTGCGCGTCAGCAACACCCCCACCGCCAGTGCGCCCAGCACCATCCACATCACCTTGGTGCGGGGCAGCACCTGCACCATCACGCGCGCCAGCTGGCCCAGTTGCCGGCGCAGGCCCTGGCCTTGTGCGCCATCGGGCATCAACACCGGCATCAACCAGCGGGTGGTGAAGGCCGCGGCCAGCAGGCCGGCGATGGAGAACACGCCCAGCTGCTGCAGCCCCGGGAAGCCCGAGAACAGCAGCGCCACAAAGCCACAAACCGAGGTGAGCAGCCCCAGGCGGATGGTGGGCCAGCCGCTGCGCAGCCAGTGCTGCCAGCCGGCGGCCGCGGTGCCGCCTGTGGTGCCACGGCGGGCCTGGATCATGTAGTAGATGGCGTAGTCCACGGCTTCGCCGATCAGCGTGCTGCCGAAGCCCAGCGTCACACCGTGCACGTTGCCAAAACCCAGGCTGACGGCGGCGATGCCGGCCAGCACCCCCGTGGCCACGGGCAGCAGGGCCACGCCCAGCGCCAGCGGTGAAGCGAAGGCCAGCAGCAGCAGCGCGCTCATCACCAGCGTGCCGGAAATGGACAGCCATTCCACCTCGCTTTGGATCTGCGCGCGGCTTTCCACCGCGAAGGTGGGCGCACCGCTCACTTGGAGCGTCAGGCCCTGCAGGTCGGCTGCGCTGAGGCCGGGTCCGGGCTGTTGCTTGAAACGCTCGAAAGCCTGGTGCACGGCGGCGATGGCCGCGGCCTGGCCGTCCAGGTCGGCCCCGGCGGCGCGCGTGCTGGCCATCAGCAAAGCGCGCGGCGCCTCGCGCGCCACCCACACCCCTTGTTCGGTGCGCGGGGACTGCACCGGGATCATGCTTTCCGCGATGCGCTGGGTTTCGCCGGTGGGGTCTTGGTTCAGCAGCGGCTTGACCAGGGCACCGGCCGGCGTGCCCAGCAGGGACAGCGTGTCCTGGAAGCCTTCGCGCAGGCCTGCGGGGGTGAAGTGCTCGGGCGTGGTGGCCGGGCTCAGCAGGTAGCGGCGGTCAAACAACCAGCGGCCGACGTCGGCCCAGGCGTCGTGTTCGCCGTTGCTGACCTGTTCGAACAAACCGCTGTCGCGCAGCTGGGCGGCCACGGCCTTGCTGGCGGCCACACGCGCGGCGGGGCTGCCGTCGTCGATGCCCAGCATCAGCGTGCGCGCGGGGGTGCCGCTGCGGATCTGGTCGATCAGCACACGCTGTTGCTGGTCGGTGGTGGCGGGCAGAAAGGCGCTGAGGTCGGCGACGAAGTTCGTGCGCAGGATCTGCAACACGGCCAGCGCCACGGCCACGGCCCACAGCAGCAGCACCCAGCGCGGGGGGCGGCTGATGGCGGCGGTGGCGGTGCTGGCGTGGTTCATCGTGGCAGTGGAGGTCGGGCGCGGTTCATTTGGCCGGCGTCGCGGGCGAGCCGGTGGTGGTGTTGGCGGCCAGCGGCTGCACCAGCATCAGCGAACGGTCGCCGTCGCGCAGCTGCAGGTCCACGCTGCGCACGTCGGCGCCGGTGCCGGTGATCTGCAGTTCGCGCACCTGCTGTGCCAGGCGGGCATCGCTGGGTTTGAGCGTCAGCACCCACTTGCCGGCGCTGCCGGCCACGTCGGCCTTGAAGCTCTTCTGCAGCGCCTGGGCGTCGCCGTTCAGCGTGCCGCGCATGGCGTCGGCCAGCGCGGCCAGTTCCGGCACGGCGTCCAGGTTCATCTGGCGCGAGCGGTTGCCGCGCTTGAGCAGCACGGTGTTGCCCTGCACTTCCATGCTCTCGGCGCGCGGCTCTTCGGTGAAGCGTGCGAAACGGTCGGGGGCGCTGAAGGTGAGCCGGCCGCTGGCACGCAGCGGGCCTTCCACGCTGGCCGAGGTGCGTTCTTCGGTGAAGCGGGCCTCGCCGCTCTTGCGCTGGGCCAGCAAGGCCATCAGCTCGGTCAGCCCGAAGCCGTTGGCCCACACCGGTGCCGCACTGCCGGCGGCCAGCGCCACCAACAGGCCCAGCGCGCTGCGGCGCAGCGGGCGTGCCACGGCGGCTTCAGGGTGGGGGCGCGTCCTGCGCGTCTTCATGCCAATAGTCATAAAAGTTGAACCAGTTGTAGGGGGTTTCGCGGCACAGGGCTTCCAGCTTGGCCGCATAGGCCTGCAGGGCCTGCTGCAGCGCGGCTTCGCGGGCCGCCGCATCGCTGGGAGCCTCGCGGAAGTCCGCCAGTTCCTCAAAACGCAATTCGTAGTGGTTGCCGCCGTGGTACAGGCCCACCATGAAGACCACGCGCCGCTTCAGCAGCTGGGCCAGGCGCAGCGGGCCGTCGCTGAACGGCGCGGGCTGGCCCAGGAAGGGCAGCATCACACGGTTGCTGCGGTTGGCCACGTCGCCCACCAGGTAGCGGTCGCCCATCAGGCCCACCAGGCCGTTGCCGTCCAGCCAGTCCCGGATGGCCAGGGTGCTGCCGCGCTGGCCGATGGTGATGATGCCCATCTCGAAATCCGGCGCGATGGCGGCCAGCACGCTGTGGATCTTGCGGGCGTTTTCCGGGTACATCACCATGGCCACGCGCATGCCGGGGCAGCTGTCGCCGAAGGCGCTCAGCGCTTCGAAACTGCCGGCGTGCGCGCCCAGCAGAAAGGCCCCTCGCCCTTCGGCCATGGTGCCCAGCATCAGTTCCTTGCCGCAACCCACCTGCAGTTTGAACACCCCCAGCTGGCCCTTGACGAACCAGATGCGGTCCAGCGCCACGCTGGCGAAACGGTGGAAGTGGCGGTAGCTGTCGGCCCAGGTGGGCGCGCGGCCCAGCGCGCGGCGCAGGTAGCGCTGCGAATGGCGGCGCGGTTGCGGGGCGAACAGCAGGAAGTACAGCGTGATGAAGTGCAGCACCCCGCGCGCGATGGGCCGCCCCAGGTGCAGCGCGATCCACGCGATGGCGCGGATGGCCAGCACGTTGCTGCGTTCACGGGCCTTGGCCCAGGCGGGGGCGGGTGTGTCGCGCACGGTGCGGCACCCGGTTCAGGCGGCAGGGGCCGCGCCGGCCACGGCCGACAGCTGCCCGCGCGCGGCCGTGCTGGGCGCCGCGGCGTGGGTGCCGTCGATGCGCTGCACGTCAAAAGCCACACCGCGCCCCTGGGCCTTCAGCAGCACCTGCACGCGGCTGCCCGGCGGCAGCGGTTGCAGGAACTTCACCTGGTCGAACTGCGGCGTGGGCCCCAACAAGGCCGCCAGGGCCGGTTCGGCCGACAGGGCCTGCAGGACGAAGCCCAGCAGCACCACGCCCGGCAGCACAGGCTGGCCCGGGAAGTGGCCGGGGAAGGCGGGGTGGCTGGTGGGGATGTCGAAGACGTTGGACGGCTGTGGCGCAGCAGGGCTGTCGCTGGCCAGCGGCTCACCGTGCGGCGACAAACCTTGGGCCGCCAGCGTTTCACGCGCAAACCGTGCCAGCGCGCCGGCCGTCAGCTTGCCCGTGGCTTCGCGCGGCAGGGCCGGCACGAACACCACACGGCGTGGCACGAACACGGCTTCCAGGTGTTCGCGCAAGGCCAGCACCAACTGGCGTGCCGTGAGCGTGGGCGCCACCACGAAGGCGATGGGGCGGGCGATGCCGTCCGGCGCTTCTTCGGGCATCCAGAACGCGCCGTCTTCCACACCGGGCACGCGGTTCAGGTGGAAGTTCAGGTGGGCCAGCGAACTGCGCTTGCCGGCCACGTGGATCAGGTCGTTGGCGCGGCCCAGCAGGCGGAAGCGCTGCGCGCTTTCCAGCACCAGCACGTCGGCCAGCGGCGTGGGCTGTTCCACATGGCCGCCTTGCACCAGAAAGGTTTCGCCGTCCGGCCCTTCTTCGCGCCACAGGCGCAGCGCGCCCAGGGCCTGCCAGGTTTCACCGGCCGTGGTGCGGCGCGCCGCCACCTGGCCGGCTTCGGTGCAGCCGTAGATTTCCACCAGCGTGCCGCCCATGGCCGCTTCGGCCTGGGCCGCCAGTTGTGGCGACAGCGGTGCGGTGGCCGACAGCAGCAGGTCCACAGCCGGCAGCGGCACACCGGCCAGCAGCAGCGTTTTCAGGTGGAAGGGCGTGGTCACCAGGGCGCGGGGGCGCGGCACGCTGGCCAACGCGGCAGCGATGTCGGCCGGGTAGAAGGGCCGGCCGGCGTCGAAGCTGGCGCCGCCCAGCAGGGCCAGCAGCACCGTGCTCTCGAAGCCGTAGCTGTGCTGCGGCGGCACCGTGGCCACGATGTTCAGGCCCGCCAGGCTGGGCTGGTTCAAGAAGCCGGCCAGGCAGGCCGCTTCGGCGCCGATGTTGGCCACCAGCGGGCCCCAGCGTTTGGCGTGGGGTTGTGGGGCGCCGGTGCTGCCGCTGGTCAACAGGCGCACGGCCTCCAGCGACACGGGCAGTTCTGGCACCTGCTGCGCCGGTGTGGCTTCAGCCAGGGCTTGCACGGTGATGGCCGGCAGGCCGCCCAGGTCCAGGCCGCCGGGCGCCGTGGCGCCGGGGTCCACCAGGGCGTAGGCGGCTTGGGCACCACCGTCGGCCAGGCCCAGCGCGCGCAGCGTGTCGGGCAGGGCGTTGGGCGGCATCAGGCTGGTCTGGCCACGCAGCAGCGTGGCCACCAGGCCCAGCGCGAAGTGGTAGCGGTCCTGGCACAGGTTGATGGGCCGGCCCTGGGCGGGCAGGCTGTCGGCCAGGGCCTGGGCCTGCCCCAGGAACAGCGCGGCGCTGACGGGCACACCGGCGCGCCAGGCCAGCGGGGCGGCCAGGTCGCGCGCGGCCAGCAGCGGCAGCAAGGTGGGGGCGGGTGAGGCGTTCAAGGCGCAGGGGCGTTCAAGGTGCGGGGGGCGGGCCCAGCGGATCGGCCGGGCGGGCCGTGAAGCGGCGGTAGGCCTGGGCCGCGGTGGCCAGGCTGATGCGCTCGAAGTCGGGGTGGCGCCAGTAGCGCCAGAAGTATTCGGCCACGAACACCGCGCCGGCGGCGGCCGGGGTCAGCACCGTGCAGAAGAACGACCACACGGGCCAGGGCGCCAGCAAGAAGATGGCCAGCGACAGCACGATCATCGCCAGGAAGAACTGCACCCAGAAACGCGTCAGCGCCCCGGTGTAGGCCCGCATGGCCGGTGTGAAGACGGTGTGCACCTGCTGGGCCAGCAGCGTGATCAGCGGTGTGCTGCCTGCGCGCAGCGTCAGCCCAAAGCTGAAGGCCAGGCTGGCGTGGATGGCCGCGTGCTGGGCCACGTACAGCCACTGCACGCTGGCACCACCGTTCCAGGCCACGGCCACCACCACGGCGGTGGCGGCCAGCGCGAACAAGACCGTGGGCACGTGGCGCTTGGCCAGGCCACCCAGCAGGAAGGCGCCCAGCAGCGGGCCGAACAACACGGCCACGCTCCAGGGGTGGTCGGGCGCGTAGGCCATCAGCGCGCCGGAACCCAGGGCGTAAGCCACCAGGGCCAGCGCCACGGCCCCCACACGCCACAGCGGCATGGTGCTTACTTCGTGCGGTGCTGGGCGACGTGGGCCGCCAGGCTGCGCAGCGACTGGAAGATCTGGTGGTTGTTCTCGTCGTCGGAGCGCAGCTGGAAGCCGTAGCGCTGCGAAACTTCCAGCGCCACTTCCAGGATGTCGATGGAGTCCAGCCCCAGGCCGTCGCCGAACAGGCTGGCCGCGGGGTCGATCTGGTCGGCCGGCGTTTCCAGGTTCAGGGCCTGCACAAACAGCTCGGCCAGTTCACGCTCCAGCGCCGGGTGGGCGGCGGCAGCGGCGGTGTTCACAGGGGTCTCGGGCACGGACGACACAACATTTCCTCCAGGGCGCCCCCGGGCGGATGGCCGGGCGCCGCAAAACCGGGCATTGTAGGTGGGCCGCCCTGGCCTTGCCGGGGGGTGGTTAGGGCGGGGCGTCGAGGTGCGGGGGGCTCAGTTCGTCCAGGCCTTGGACAAGGCCTCCGCTTGTTTCAGGACCAGTTCCACCGCCTCGGGTTGCTGGTCGGGTGGGTACTTCCACTTCTGCAAGCAGCGCCGCACCAGGATGCGGAGCTTGGCGCGCACGCTTTCCCGAACCTGCCAATCCACCGTGGTGCTGGCCCGGAGCTTGTCTGTGATCTCGATGGCTATCTTCTTCAACACCTCGTCGCCCAGCGCACGCACGGCGCTTTCGTTGTTGGCCAAGGCGTCGTAAAAGGCGATTTCGTCTTGTCCCAGGCCCAGTGCGGCCTCACGCGCCAGCGTGGTTTGGAACTCCCTGGCCATCTGAATCAGCTCTTCGATGACCTGGGCCGTTTCAATCGCTCGGTTGTGGTACTTGCGCAGGGTTTCCAGCAGGCGGTCGCCGTACTTCTTTTCCTGCACCAGGTTGTGGCGTGCCCTGGCCTTGATTTCGTCGCGCAGCAGCTTCTCCAACAGTTCCACCGCCAGGTTGCGGCTTTCCATTTGGCGCACGTCTGCCAGGAATTCTTCTGACAGCAGGCCGATGTTCGGCTTGTTCAACCCAGCCAGGGCGAACACATCGGCCACGCCGTCCGAGGTGATGGCGTTGTCCAGGATCTGTTTCAGCGCGCTGTTTTTTTCGGCGTCGCTGCGCTTCTTGTCCACGGTGGTGAACTTGGCAATGGCCGCCTTGATGGCCGCGAAGAAGGCGATCTCCTTGCGCAGCGCGCCCGCTTCGTCCAGCGTGCCGCACAGCGAGAACGCCTTGGCCACCGCGACCATGGTGTCGAAGAAGCGGGTCTTGCCGTCTTTCAAGCCCAGGATGTGGTTGGCTGCTGGCACCAGCAGCGCGATGGCCTGGGTTTCGAAGGCGCTGTAGTCGAAACCGTGCATCAGGCCGCGCACGGTGTCCAGTTTATCCAGCAGCACGGCCAGCGCTTCGGCCGCGTTGTGTGTCGGGTCGCCCTTGCCCTTGGCGTCGGTGTAGGTCTTGAGTGCGGCCTTCAGCTCGTTGGCAATGCCGATGTAGTCCACCACCAGCCCGCCCGGTTTGTTTTTGAACACCCGGTTGACGCGTGCGATGGCCTGCATCAGGTTGTGGCCCTTCATGGGCTTGTCGATGTACATCGTGTGGCAGCAGGGCGCGTCGAAACCCGTCAGCCACATGTCGCGCACGATCACCAGCCTCAAAGGGTCCTTCACATCCTTGAAGCGCGCCTCCAGCCGCTTCTTCACTTGGTTGCTGTACAGGTGGGGCTGCAACAGGGCCTTGTCGGCCGCTGAACCCGTCATCACGATCTTGATGGCCCCTTGTTCGGGGTCGGTGCTGTGCCAGTCGGGTCGTAAAGCCACGATGGCGTTGTACAGCTGCGCACAAATGTCGCGGCTCATGCACACCACCATGGCCTTGCCTTCCACCACCGAGACGCGTGCCTCGAAGTGTTGGACCAGGTCGCGTGCCACCTGCTGCAGCCGGGGCTCTGAGCCCACCAGCTTTTCCAACGCAGCCCACTCGCTCTTGGTCTTCTCGCGGTGGGCGATGTCTTCTTCGTCCTCTACCACCTCTTCAACCAGTTCGTTGAGGGTGTCGATCTCGGCCTGGTTCACGTCCAGCTTGGCCAGTCGGCTTTCGAAGAAGATGGGTACCGTCGCCCGATCGTCCACCGCGTCCTGGATGTCGTAGATGCTGACGTAATCGCCAAACACCGCGCGCGTGTCTTTGTCTTCCAAGGCAATCGGCGTGCCGGTGAAGCCGATGAAGGTGGCGTTCTTCAGCGCGTCGCGCAGGTGCTTGGCGTAGCCGAACACGTACTTGCCCGTCTTGGTGTCCAGGCGCCCCTTGGTGCCGTACTGGCTGCGGTGCGCCTCGTCTGAGATGACGACGATGTTGGTGCGGCTGGAGAGCAGTGGGTGCGCTTCTTCGCCCTCCAGCAGCGCGAACTTCTGCACCGTGGTGAAGACAATGCCCCCCGCCTCGCGCGAAGCCAGCATCTGGCGCAGCTCGTCGCGGTCGCCGGCCTGCACGGGTGTCGTCTTCAGCAGGCCGCTGGCCGCGCTGAAGGTGGCGAACAACTGGCCGTCCAGGTCGTTGCGGTCCGTCACCACCACCAACGTGGGGTTCTTCATCTCGGGCTGTTGCAGCAGCTTGCCCGCGTAGCAGGCCATGGTGATGCTCTTGCCCGAACCCTGCGTGTGCCACACCACCCCGGCCTTGCGCGAGCCGGGAAGAACGTTCTTGCCATAGGTGGCGCGCTCTTCGTGCACGGCCAGCTGGCCCTTGTCGGTGTCTTGTGCGGCCACCACCGTGGCGCGCACGGCTTCCCGCACCGCATGGAACTGGTGGTAGCCCGCGATCTTCTTGACGATGGTGTCGCCATCCCGCTCAAACAGCACGAAGTGCCGCAGGTAGTCCAGAAACAGCTCGGGCTTGAAGAAACCACGCACCACGGTTTCCAGCTCCATTTGCAGGCGTGGCCGGTCGTCTTCGTTGGCAATGGTGCGCCAGGGCAGCATGCGCTCTGCATTGGCCGTGAGCGAGCCCACGCGCGCCGTCCAGCCATCGCTCACCACCAGGGCGGCGTTGCTGTTGAACAGGTCGCCGATCTCGTCTTTGTAGGTTTGCAGCTGGTTGAAGGCGTCCCACACGTCGGTCTGCTCATTGGCGGGGTTCTTCAGCTCCACCACGGCCAAGGGCAGGCCGTTCACAAAGGCGATGACATCTGGCCGGCGCGGCTGCTTGGTGCCGGTGATGGTGAACTGGTTGACCACCAGGAAATCGTTGTTGCTGGGCTGCGCGAAGTCGATGAAGTGCACCAGATCGCTCTTCTTTTCGTCGCCCACGGTGAAGTCCACCATCACGCCGTTCAGCAGCAGGCGGTGGCTGCTGCGGTTGCGCAGCACCATCTGGGGTTCATTGACCGACAGCAGCGCGTGGGCCGCCTGCTCCAGTGCCACAGGCGGCAGCTGCGGGTTGATGCGGGCCAGTGCGCCCAGCAGGCGTTCACGCAGCACCACCTGCCGGTGGTCGGTGCGCTCGGGGGTGCTGCTGTCAGGGGCGATGTCCGGGCCATGGGCGAAGCGCCAGCCCGTCTCCTGGAACCAGGCCAGGCAGAGTGCTTCGAGTTGTTGTTCGTTCAGCATGTTGAAACCCTCGTGCCTGCCCAGGCTGCGCAGTGGCCGTTCCGGTTTGCGATGAAATGAGATTCTCTTTGCCTATCAATGATTTGCGTCGATGTGGCGGCGTTAGGGTGGCTTGCGATGACATGGCGTGCAGGGTGGCCAAGTGCTGAACGCGCCAGATTCGATGCGTTCACGCCATCGACACTTCGGCACAACGTGTCGAAAAACGCGCGAGAAATCGACGCGTTTGCGGACGGAGTCGATGCGCCGGACATGTTGCGCCCCTCATGCTCCCCGGGCTGTTCGGCATCCACCCAGGTTTGCGATGAAATAAGAAAACCTCGCAAAATCAATGACTTGCGATCGCGCCAGCGGCAAAACACAGTTGCCGATGAAATGGCCGCTACGCCCATGCCGGGATGTACCGTGCATACCGTCGGGAGTCCGGCGCGTTCGGGTCGTTTTTGATCAGCCCCTGCTCCGTTGTGGCGGTGATGATCTGCGACACCGTGTTGCTGTTGCCCTCTGGCAGGCCAAACCGCTCCCGCAGCGACTGGTTGGTCATCTGCTTGCGCAGCACGTATTGCAAGACACAGTGCTGATAGCAGGCCCGCACCCGGTCGCTGCCGTTCATGTCACGAAACGAGCGCGGCCCGTGGATCACCACGATCGTTCGCCGGTGGCTGGTCAGGAACTCCGGCGCCGGCAACTGCATCAGCTCGGCGGACTCGATCACCCGGTCAATGCCGCTGCTCTTCTCCTCGCAAATGCCGAACCGGCGCATCAGGTCGGCCAGCCGCTCATTGCGCGACTGGTAGCCGTCGATGAAGCGCTCCACCGGCACGATGGGCTCGCCCGGGTTGGAGATCTCCACGCGGTTGCTGAACACCTCCACCACCGGCGAGGTGCCGCCCATGTCGAAGTCCTGGTGAATCAGCGCATTGGCGAGCAGCTCCCGCACCACCACCTCCGGCAGCAGCTTGACCTCTTTGCGGAGGGCCCCCTCAATCACCTCGTTCTGGGGCAGTTTGCCCATCACGTACTGCACCAGCCCCGCAAAGCCCACCGCATAGCCCCTCTCGCCGGTGATGTCCGAGACGGTCTGCATCTTGGACTCGCCCGCATACACGATCACACGCGCCGCCTTGCGGCTGATGTCCGGGAACTGCCGCATGTTCTTGGCCAGCAGCACCGCACCGATATGCAGGATGTTGAAGCCAGCCGCGCTGCGCTCGATGAGCCGCTCGTCCAGCAGGCGGGCCAGCACACCGG
>JBKCUM010000076.1:0-15232 GCA_046318395.1 Rubrivivax sp. | reverse complement strand
CACCTGCATCGGCTTCACGCCCGAGGCCATGGACCAGCTGTCCATCACCACGCGCCACCTGTTCGACCACGCCTTCATCCAGGTGCTGGTGCGCCGGCTGCACGCGGCGCACGAGGCGCTGCACCACCCGCGGCGCATTCTCTGAATGCGCCGCGGGTGTCGTCTTGCTCTCCGCGGCGCATTCTTTGAAGGCGACGCGGGTGTCGACCTGCGCCCCGCGGCGCATTCTTTGAAGGTGGCGCGGGTGTCGTCCTGTTCCCCGCGGCGAACTCTTTGAAGGCGGCGCGGGTGTGTTCAGGTCCGCCGCATTGCATCCTGTAGCGTGTGCCCGGTGTCTGTGCGCTGGGGGCCACAGCGTGCCGCGGAATCTCGGCCGTGGCCGGCGTGTCGGCTTGCCGGGCCGCGCCGGCTCTGTTGCAATCCCTGGCGTCCCATCCACCCCGACCCCTGCAACGAGGAGCCTCCCATGAACAAGACCTTCCTGAACGCCGCCCTGTTGGCCTGCACCCTGCTGGCCGCCCCCGCCTTTGCCGCCAGCGACTGCGAAAGCAAGGCCGTCGACAAGAACGGCAAGGCCCTGGCCGGCGCCGCCAAGACCAGCTTCATCAAGAAGTGCGAGGCCGACGCCGCCCCGGCCCAGGCCGCCTGCGAAGCCAAGGCCGTGGACAAGAACGGCAAGGCCCTGGCTGGCGCGGCCAAGACCAGCTCGGTCAAGAAGTGCATGGCCGGTGGCAGCGGCACCGACGAAGGCGCCCCCAAGAAGTAAGCCCGCCGCAGGCCGTGGGCGCCTTGCGCGCCCGCGGCCGCACCGAACGTGCCGACACCGGCCGTGCCCACCCCGGCACGGCCGGTGTCGTTGGGGCCCGGCGCCCCGGTGGGGGGCCGGTGGCGCTTCACTTCAAGGTGTTGGCCAAGAAAGCCTGCAGCCTGTCGTGGCGCGGGCGCAGCAGCACCTCCGCCGGGGGGCCCTCTTCGGCGATGGCGCCTTGGTGCAGGAACACCACGCGGTTGCTCACCTCGCGCGCAAAGCCCATTTCGTGCGTCACCACCAGCATGGTGCGCCCTTCTTCGGCCACGCCGCGCATCACGCGCAGCACCTCGCCCACCAGTTCGGGGTCCAGCGCCGAGGTGGGCTCGTCGAACAGCATCACATCGGGCTCCATCGCCAGTGCGCGGGCGATGGCCACACGCTGCTGCTCGCCGCCCGACAGGTGCGAGGGGTAGGCCAAACGGCGGTGATGCACGCCCACCCGCTGCAGGTGCGCGTCGGCGCGCTCGATGGCCTCGGCCCGGCTCAGGCCCAGCACCTGCATGGGCGCTTCGATGACGTTCTCCAGCGCCGTCATGTGCGACCAGAGGTTGAAGTGCTGGAAGACCATGGCCACGCGCGACCGCAGGCGCTGCAGCTGCGCGCTGTCGGCGGCCTTCAGGTCGCCGCGGCCGTCGGGCACCAGGCGCAGGTCTTCACCGGCGATGGTGATGCGGCCAGCGGTGGGCGCTTCCAGCAGGTTCAGGCAGCGCAGGAAGGTGCTCTTGCCCGAGCCGCTGGCGCCGATCATCGAGATCACGTCGCCTTGCCGGGCCTGCAGGCTCACGCCTTTGAGCACCTCGCTGGCGCCGAAACGTTTGACGATGCCCTGCGCTTGCAGGCGCACGCCGGGGTCGGGCGGCACGGTCTGGGGCCAGCTGTCCGGGGCGGCGCTGCTGGGGCCTGGTTGGCCGCGGTGGTGGGTGGCTTGGAAGGTGGTGTCCATGGTTCAGGCGCTCAGCAGTTTGCCGGTGCGCACCAAGGTGCGTCCGGCCACCTTGGCCAGCCGCTGCCCGGCATGGGCCCAGCGGGTGGCGATGCGGGCATACAGCAGGCCGGCCGATTGGCAGCGCAGCGTGGTGTGCTGGCCGGTGTGCGGGCACACCAGGGTGGCGACGGCGTCACCGGCCTGCAGGCGCTGGCCGGGTTCTGCGGTGAATTCCACGATGCCGGCATGCGGCGCGTGGATGGGCTCCGAGGCCGCCAACGGCGTGGGTTCGCACAAGGCCGCAGGCAGCGACTCGGCCGGGCCGGCCACCAGGCCGCGGCGGCGCAGAAAGGCCACCAGCGCGTCGGCGTCGGCGTCGGCCAGGGTGGTGCGCACGTCGGCCTCGCCGCGCAGTTCCACCGTGGCGGCGAAGCAGGCGGCGGGCAGCGGGTGCTGTGGCCAGGCCTGCTGCAGCTGCAGCCAGGGCCGGCTGCAGGCTTCGTCGAAAGGGCCGTCGCCGCTGTCCACGGCCAGCAGCACGGCCTGTGCGCCGACCAAGGCGCCCAGCTCGCTGGCCCAGTCCGCGTGTGGCGTCAGCGCGTACAGGTGCAGCACGGCCTGGGCGTCGCAGTGCAGGTCCAGCACCACGTCGCAGTCGATGGCGTTCAGCAGCAGGCGGCGCTTCAGGTGTTCGGTCAGCGTCTGCGCGCGCCAGGCCTGCGCGGCTTCTCGCAAGGCCGTGCGCACCAGGGCCACGTTGGCCGCGGCGTCGTCGCCCAGCCGGCCCGCCAGCAGGGGTTGCACAGCCGAGGCCAGGTCGGGGTAGCCGCGGTTGAAGTTCTGGCCGTCGCGCAGGTCGAAGCGGCCTTCGTGGCGGCCCAGCAAGCGCTGCCCCAGGCCGATGGGGTTGGCCACGGGCACCAGGCGTACTTCGCCCAGCAGCTGGCCATCGGCCTCCAGCTGTTCCAGGCGCTGGCGCAGGCTTTGGGCGGTCAGCAGGGCCGGCACTTCGTCGGCGTGCAGGGCGGCGTGCACGGCGGCCTTGGGGCCGCGGTCGCGCGGCCCGAAGTGCAGCACCGTCAGCTCGGCGCGCAGGCCGGGCGTGTTGCCGCTGAGGAGGTGGGTTTCAGTGTGCATGCAGGGTCTTCAGTTCACGGTGGCGACCACCGGCGTGCCCGCGCGGGGTGCGGCCACCTGGGGGCGCAAGTGACGCAGGAAACGGCCTTCCAACCGCCGGAAGGCGCCGACCATCGTGAAGGTCATCGCGAAGTACAGCAGCGCCGCGGTGCCGAAGGCTTCCACCGGCAGCAGGTGGTTGGCGTACACGTCGCGGGCCACGCGGGTGACGTCCACCAGCGTCACCGTGCTGGCGATGGACGTGGCGTGCATCAGGCTCACGACCTCGTTGCCGTACTGCGGCAAGGCGCGGCGCAGCGCGCTGGGCAGCAGGATGCGGCGGTACAGCCGCCAGCCCTGCAGCCCGTAGGCGCGCGCAGCCTCCACCTCGCCCGCCGGCGTGGCGCGCAGGGCGCCGGCGATGATCTCGGTGGTGTAGGCCGTGGTGTTCAGCGAAAACGCCAGCCAGGCGCAGAACCAGGCCTCGCGCAGCAGCGGCCACAGTGCGCTGTCGCGCACGGCCTGGAACTGCGCCAGCCCGTAGTACACGATGAACACCTGCACCAGCAGCGGCGTGCCACGCAGCACGTAGGTGAAAGCCCACACCGGCCAGGCCAGCCAGCGGCGGTGCGACACCCGCGCCACCGCCAGCGGCAGCGACCACAGCAGGCCCGTGGCCACACACAGCGCCAGCAGCTGCATCGACATCAGCAGGCCCTGGCCGAAGGCCGGCAGGCTTTGCCACCAGACAGACAGGTCGAACATCAGAACCTCAACTCACGCACGCCGGTGCTGTAGCGGCGGTTCAACAGCACCAGCCCGGCCAGGGACAGCGAGGTCACGGCCAGGTACAGCGCCGCGATCAGCACGAAGAAGGTGAAGGGCTCGCGGGTGGCGGCCGCGGCCAGGTTGGCGCGGTGCACCAGGTCGTCCAGCCCGATGATGGACACCAGGGCCGTGGCTTTCACCATCACCAGCCAGTTGTTGGTGAAGCCCGGGATGGCGTGGCGCACCATCTGCGGCAGCACGATGCGCCGCCACACCTGGGCCTTGGACAGGCCATAGGCCTGCGCCGCCTCGGCCTGGCCGCGCGGCACGGCCAGGATGGCGCCGCGGAAGGTCTCGGCCAGGTAGGCGCCGTAGATGAAGCCCAGCGTCAGCACGCCCGCGGCGTAGGGCGGCACGTCCACGTAGCCCCAGTCCATGCGCGCGGCCAGTGCGTTCAGGGCGATCTGGCCCCCGTAGAAGATCAGCAGCATCAGCACCAGGTCGGGCAGGCCGCGGATGGCCGTGGTGTAGGCGCCGGCCAGGGCCTGCAGCGGGCGCGAGCCCGACAGCCGCGCCAGCGCGCCGGCCAGGCCGAAGACGCAGGCCACGGCCAGCGACAAGGCCGCGACCGACAGCGTGGTCCACAGCCCACCGAGCAGGGCGGGTCCGTATCCGTGCAACATGGTAGTTAGCTATTTGCCGTGGGCATTGAAGTGGGGCGCCTGCCGCCCCAGGCCCGCCGGTGGTGCCGGGCCGGTGAGCAGCAGTGTTCAGCGGCTGACGTGAAAAATGTGCGGTGTCTGCCAGCGTGGCCGGTTCAGGCCACACCGGGGCCGGCGCTCAGGAGCCGCTGCCGGTGATGTCGAAGTCGAAGTAGCGCTGGGCCAGCCGCTGGTAGCTGCCGTCGGCCTTGATGGCCTTCAGCGCCGCGTTGACCTTGGTGCGCAGGGTGTCTTCGCCTTTGCGGAAGGCGATGCCCACGCCGCCAGCCCCACCTTCCAGCCGCACCGTGGGGCCCACCTGGGCGTAGCCCTGGCCTTCGGGGCGCTTCAGGAACGCTTCCGAAGACACCACGCTGGAACCAAAGCCCAGGTCACCGCGGCCGGCGGTCAGTTCCAGGTAGATGTCGGTTTCCTTGTTGACCAGCAGCAGCGGGCTGTCGGGATAGCGTTCGGCCAGGAACTTGGCGCGCGGGCTGTTGCGCAGCACGATGATCTTCTGGCCCTTCAGATCGGCCGGGCCGTGGGCCTTGTAGCGGCCGGCCTTGGCGACGAAGCGCGAGGGCACGTCGTAGTAGGGGTCGGAGAAGTCGACCACCTTCTTGCGCTCTTCGCTGATGGTCATCGAGGCCACGATCATGTCGAACTTGCGCGCAGCCAGGGCCGGCACCATGCCGTCCCATTCCTGCTGCACCAGCGTGCACTCGGCCTTGATGCGTTCGCACACGGCCAGCGCGATGTCGATGTCAAAGCCCGACAGCTTGCCGTCGGTGCCCAGGCGCGAGAAGGGGGGGTAGTTGCCTTCCACGCCCACCCGCACCTTGGCCCAGCCGGGGGCTTGCGCCTGGGCAGACAGCGGCAGCAGACAGGACAGGGCGGTGGCGGCCAGGGCCAGCAGGCGGCGGGGTGTGGGGCTCATGGTGGGCTGGTGCACAGGGGCTGAAGTGGGGGGCGGAACGGCCGGCTGGGGCAGGCCACCCAGGCGCTGCAACAGCCGACAGCCGCAGGTTGCCCGACTCGGTCGCCGCTGGCGACGGGGTCGGCCCCGGCATGTCGGCCGCAGGCCAAGCGATGTCGCCCCGGTGGCAGTTTTCAGCCGGGCCCGGCCCCCTACGCGCCCGCTCGGCGCTGGCCCGTCAAGCCCAGGCGGCCGGGTGGCCGGGCGCCGCCAACACCAGGCCACCGTCGGTGGTGGTGACGTGGCCCGGCGCCACGAAGCCGGCGCCTTGCAGGGCCTGCAGCAGCGCCTGCGCCGCGGGCGCCACCTGGCCCAGGGCGGCCTGGGCCGCCGCCGGCAGCAGGGCCGCGTACAGCAGGTGCCGTGGCATCAGCGTGGCCAGTTGGTGCAGCCCGGTGGGGCCGTGCTGGCGGCGCAGCGTGTCCAGGTCGGCGCCGCAGAAGTGCCGGCCCAGCGCGTCCCACACGGGGCTGTGCCCGTCGGGCTCGCGCAGGCCGGGCAGTTCGGCGATGCAGCCGGGCGCGCCCCCAGGCGCTTCAGGCTGGGCCGCTGCGGCCAACAAGGCCGCCCAGGCGCCGCCGGCGGCCGCGGGGTCCTGGCCCGGGGCCAGGGCGAAGCCCGTCAGCTCGTCGGCCCCGGTCAGGTCGTGGCACAGCAGCAGCGTGCGTTGGCGTCGGTACAGCGCCAGTTCGTCCGAGGCGTGCACGGCCCAGCCCAGGCGGAACCAGGCCCGCGGCACGGGCTGGCCGATGTGCCGGCGCAGGCGCAGGCTGGCCCGTGGTGGGGCGGTCTCGGGGTCGCTGTCGGCGGCCGTGGGCACGGCCACCCACACCGCTTCGTCGGCCTGCGGTGGGGGCAGTGGCGCGCCCAGCAGGTCGTGCCAGGTCGCCAGGGTGTGCAGGTCGCTGGCGTTGGCCTGGCGGGTGGTCCAAGGGGTGGTGGTGGTGGCGGCGGCCGGGGTGGCCAAGGCGGTGGTGCTCATGGGGTGTCCCCTTCGGTGTCCAGGGCCGCGCCGCGTGCCAGCGGGGCGGCGCGCAGCCGGGTGCCGCGGTCTTGTTCGGCGCGCAGGCCCAGGCGTTCTGCGGTGTCCGTGCCCAGCAGCCAATGGCCCTGGTGCCACTGCGCGCGCGCCAGCGTGGCGCGGAAGCCCTGGCGGCGCGTGGTCGACACCAGGTGCCAAGGCTGGCTGTCGGCGCCGTCGGCGGCGGCCACCCAGTCGGCCGGTGCGGCGCGCGACTGCGCCACCGTGCGCAGCGTGCCCACGCGCGCGTCGACGATGGGGCCGCCGTCGAACAGGTCCACGTAGGTCTCGCTCTCGAAACCTTCGTCCATCAGCACCGAGAACGGCACCTCGGCCACCGGGTTCAGCTGGCCGATGGCCCACTGCGCTTCTTCCGGCAGCAGGGGCACGTACAGCGGCGCCTGCGGCAGCAGGTCGGCGATGAAGGCTTTGCTGCGCCCGACGGCCAGGCGTTCGATCTGGGGGTAGTCCATGTCGAAGAAGCGCCGGCCCACGGCGTCCCAGAAAGGGCAGCGGCCGTCGGCGTCGGCCAGGCCCGGGCTTTCGGCGGCGATGTGGTCGGCGAAGCCGTCGGCGAACTCGGCGATGAACAGCAGCCGCGCGCGCGACAGCAGCTGCGGCGCCACGCCGTGTTCGTAGGCGGGGTCGATGTAGAACGAGGTCAGCAGCGTGGCGCCGGTCAGCGTGTGGCACAGCTGCAGCGTGTGCACCCGGTTGCGCAGTTGCAGCGCGGCGCTGGTGTGCACCAGGGTTTCGTTGCGGTAGCAGAGGAAGCGGTCGCCGTAGCCGGCGGCGGCGGTGATGCCGCAGGTGCCGACCACGGGGTCCAGGCCGCGTGCGGCGCGGCCCAGGTCTTCCAGCACGAACAGGTACAGCGCTTCTTCGCCCGCGGTGTCGGCGTGCGCGAAGCTGTGGGCGCTGCGCTGCAGCCGCGCGGCCAGCGCCGCGCGGTCGGGCGGCAGCGTGGTGATGCCGGCGGCGCTGGCGCGTGCCATGCGTTCCAGCGCGTCCAGGTCGTCCGGGCCGGCCGCGCGCAACAGCAGCTGCTGCGGCTGCAGCCCGTGCGGGCTTTCGGTGGTGGCGGCGTGTGTCATCGGGGGGGCTCGTCGGTGAAGCCGTCGCTGGGACGGGGGGTGTCGCGGTGGGCCTGCCAGTCGGCGGCGCGTGGGCTGCGTTCGTCGCGCGGGGTGTGGCCAAAACGTGCGCGGTAGGCCTTGCTGAAGTGCGAGGCCGAGGCGAAGCCGCAGGCCAGGCCGATCTGCAAGATGGACTGGCCGCTGTGGCGCAGCAGCCGGCGTGCGCGCGCCAGGCGCAGCTCGAAGTAGTGGCGGCTGGGCATGTCGTCCAGGTGCTGCTTGAACAGCCGCTCCAACTGCCGGCCCGACACGCCCACCAGGCGGGCGATGTCCTCGGTGGGCAGGGGTTCCTGCAGGTTGGCTTCCATCAGCGCCACGGCCTCGCTGACCTTGCTGTTGGTGACGCGGCTGCTCAGCGGTGCGCGTTGCCGTTCGTCGCGTGCGCGCAGCCGGTCCAGGCCGAAGTGCGCCAGCAGCGGTGCCACGATGGCGTTGCCGTGTTCGCGGGCCAGCCAGGCCAGCGTCATGTCCAGGCTGGCCGTGCCGCTGCCGCAGGAGAGCCTGTCGCGGTCGATCTCGTAGACGTGGCTGGAGAACACCACCTGCGGGTGCCGCTCGCTCACCTGGGCCACCTGGGCATGGTGCACGGTGGCGCGGTAGCCGTTCAGCAGTTCGGCCTCGGCCAGCCAGGCCGCGCCAGTGCCCAGGCCACCCAGCCAGCTGCCCTGCGCCACCTGTTCGCGCAGCCAGGCCGACAAGGTCGCGGTCGTGCCGTCCTGCGCTGCGCCGCCGGCCGGGGCCTTGGGCGGCAGGCTTTCGCTGGCCACCAGCGCCGCGGCCAGTGGGCCGTGCCCGGCCAGGCCGCCTTGCACGTCCACGCGCGTGCCGCAGGCGGCGGTGACGGGCTGGCCGTCCAGCGACAGCCTGAGCACGCCATAGCGCGCTTCGCCCAACACCTCGTTGGCCGCCAGCAGCGCCTCGGTGGCAGCGGCCACCGCCAGCAGCGAATGCCCGGGCAGCAGCACCAGGGCATGTCGGCGTGGGCGCACGGGCATCATGGCCGGGGGGCGGGCGGCGGGGCGGGGGTGTCGGGGCTGGTGTAGACGGGCTGGGCCAGGCGCACCGGCCGCACCGACAGCGCCAGCGCTTCGATGGAGTGGTCGTCGCGCGTGCGGCCGCCCCAGGCCTGCGTGCTGCTGTCGCTGCCGAGCTGCCACTCGAAGGCCTGCGCCTGTGGCAGGCGCCAGGCCAGGCCCCGTGCGGCCCGCCCAGGGCCTTCGGCGGCCTGGGCCATGGCGCCGACCAGGATGTTGTCGCCCAGGATGTCGCCGAAGAACCCGGGCGTGCCCTCGGCGGGGCCCGGCGGCAGCGGACGGCGCGTGGCCGGTGGCAGCAGGCGCCGCGTGTGCAGGTCGAAACGGTCGCCGCGGTCCACGTAGCTCAGGCGCACGCCGTCCACCGCCAGCGGCGCCTGCTGGCGCACCACGGCGCCCCGCGTGTCCAGCATCAGCAGGCCGCGCGCACCCAGCGCCTGTGCCACGCCGCCGCGCACCACGGCCGCGCTGTCTTCTTCCACACCCATGCCCAGAGTCTGCCCGCTTTGCAGCAGCACGCGCAGCAGCCTGGCCACGCGCCCGCGGCGCAGGAAGTGCTGGTCGGCCACCACGTGGCCTGGCAGCAGGCCGAAACCCGCGCCCAGTTCGTCCGCGTTCAGCGGGCGCAGCAGCGCGTCGAAGGGGTCGTCCAGGCCGCGGATGGCGCATTCGCTCATCACCGCTGCACCGGCGCTGGTGCCGGCCACCACGCCACCGCGCGCGTGCAGGGCCCGCAGCGCGCGCAACAAAGGGGTGTCCTGGCCCTGCGGGCGCAGCGTGGCCATCAGCCGGTCCTGGTCGCCGCCGGTCATGAACAGGCCTTGTGCGGCGTTCACGCGGGCCACCCACTGCGCGTCGTGCGCGTGGGCCAGGGCCTGTGTGGCGTCGCTGCCGGGCCAGTGTGGGGCGATGGGCAAGACCTCTGTGCGGGCGCCGCGGCGTTGCAGCTGGCGTGCGGTATGCTCGGCGGTCTCGACCGGCGCGCCAGAGGCCGTGGGCAGCACCAGCACCAGGGCGCCCGGGCCACCGGCGGCCTGCACGATGGTCTCCCACAGCACGTCGTTGCCGTCCTTCACCGCGCCGCCCAGGATCACCAGCGTGCCGCCCACACCGGTGGCTGGGGCGCTGTCCGCGCTGCCGGCCTGGTGGGGGGCCGCGCCAGCGTGTGCGCTGGGCACCCAGGCCAGTGCGCCGAAAAGGGGAACCAGGCCACGGAAGAAACGAAAGAGTTGCCGCATGGGTGGGCATCTTGGCAGCTTCGCCACGGCCGTGGCGCGGCGAACTTCTCCGCAACCGACACCGACTTGTGGCCAACCGACCCCCGCGGGCCGACGCCGTTTGCAAGCGCCACCGCCGCTGCCAGAGTGGGACCACGCCAACCCGGCGGACCAGCCCATTCGCCGGCCGCCACCACCCCCTGTCGGAGAGCCCAGCCCCATGCGTCGCACGTTGTCAACTTCCTTGCGCCCGGTCGCCCTCGGCACCGCGGTCTTGCTGCAGGCCCTGGCCGCCACCGCGGCCCAGGCGCAGGACAGCGCCCCGCGGGTGGAGCGGGTCGAGATCACCGGTTCCAGCATCAAGCGCCTGGCCGACGACGCCACGCTGCCGGTGCAGACCATCGGCCGTGAAGACATCGCCAAGGCCGGCGTCACCACCGCGGCCGAGCTGATGCAGAAGGTCACGGCCAACGTCGGTGGTTTGACCGACGGCGCCAGCATCAGCGACCAGGCCGGTGCGCAGCGTGGCTTCAACGGCGCCAACCTGCGGGGCCTGGGTGTCAGCAGCACCCTGGTGCTGTTGAACGGCCGGCGCCTGGCCAACTTCGCCACGCCGGGCGACAACGCCGGTGTGGACCTGAACAACATTCCAGCCGGTGCCATCCAGCGCGTGGAAGTGCTGAAGGACGGTGCTTCGGCCATCTACGGCACCGACGCGATGGGCGGCGTCATCAACTTCATCACGCGCAAGGACTACCGGGGCGCCGACCTCAACGTCTATGCCGCCACCACGCAAGAAGGCGGCGGTGGCAAGACCACGCTGAGCGCTTCGGCCGGCGTGGGCAACCTGGAGACCGACCGCTTCAACCTGATGGCCTCGGTGGACCTGCAGAAGCTGCAGTCGCTGCGCAGCGGCCAACGCGCGTGGACCCGTGAACACGACCTGGCCGGTCGCCTGCCGGCCCAGCTGTCGAGCAACAGCTTCGCCGCCAACGTGGACCTCACCTCGTCGCAGCTGAGCGCCCTGAACAGCTTCGTGCTGGCCAACCCCAGCACGGCCTTGCGCGGCACCAACCCCGATGGCACCTGGAACCCCGGCGGTGCCGTCACCACGGCGCGCCGCGTCAACTTCGACAAGGCCGGCTGCACCGGTGGCGACAACCCCAACCTGCTGACGGCCGCCGGCCCCGGTGGGCGCGAAGGCTGTTCCTACAACTACATGGGCGACACCGAGATCTATCCGGCCTCGGAACGCGCCAACCTGCTCAGCCGCCTGAGCTTCCAGCTGGCCCCCGACCACCAGCTGTTCGCCGAAGCGCTGTTCAGCCGCACCAGCACCGACTACGCGGCCTCGCCGGCCACCTCGGGCCGCATCCGCACCTCGGCGGGCATCACGCTGCCGACGGCCTTGCAGGCCGTCACCGGCATCACCTCGGCGGTGGACTTCCGCTTCCGTTTGCAAGACGCCGGCAACCGCACCAACCGCGTGGAAAGCCAGGCCACGCGCCTGGTGCTGGGTGCCAACGGCCGCTTCGGCGATTGGGACTACGACACCGCGCTGAACGTGTCCACGAACCGGGCCACCGACGAGAACCTGTCGGGCTGGGTCAGCTACAAGGGCCTGATCGACGGCATGCGCGCCGGGGCCTACAACCCCTTCCAGACCAGCAGCAGTGGCGCGGGCCGCGCCTTCATGGACAGCATCCGCATCGACGGTGGTGCGCGCATCGCCAAGGGCACCAGCACCAGCCTGGACGCCAAGGCCTCGCGCGCGCTGGCCACGCTGGGCGGTGGCGACCTGCTGCTGTCCCTGGGTGCCGAAGTGCGCCGCGAGAAGACCGACTTCCGCGCCACCGATGCGCTGAAGGGCAACGACATCACCGGCGACCGCTCCAGCTCCGGCGCGCTGCTGGCCGACACCCGCAACGAGCGCGACGTGCAAGGCGTGTACGCCGAGCTGATCGCCCCGTTCAGCCGCGCCTGGGAAGCCCAGCTCGCCCTGCGCCACGACCGCTACGACGGTGTGTTCGACGCGGCCACCCAGACCACGTCGCCCCAGCTGTCCACCACCAACCCCAAGCTGGGCGTGAGCTACCGCCCCGACCGCCAGTGGATGCTGCGCAGCGCCTACGGCACGGGCTTTCGCGCGCCGTCCATCGCCGAGATGTTCCGCCCGGTGCGCTCGGGCGTGACGGCCAGCTTCGTGCGCGACCCGGTCTCGGGCGAAACCGCGCAGCTGCCCATCGACCGCTTCTCCAACCCCGACCTGCGGCCCGAGAAGAGCCAGCAGTTCTCGCTGGGCGTGGCCTTCGAGCCCAGCCGCAGCTGGCGCCTGAGCGCCGACTACTGGCGCATCCGCAAGACCGACACCATCTCCGAGATCGGCGAAGAGACCATCTTCACCAACCCGGTCTACTACAACGACCCGAGCATCGTGCGCCGCTTCAGCGACGGCTTCGTGGACGTCATCTCCGTGCGCAAGGAAAACCGCGGCCGCCTGCAGACCGCCGGTTTCGATCTGCAGGCCTCGTGGCGTGGTGAGGCCGGTGCTTATGGCCGCTTCGGCGCCAGCCTGAACGGCACCCTGGTCACGGAGTACAAGTTCAACACCGACCCGCGTTCGCCGCTGGTGGACGGCCTGGGCCAGTTCCGCGACGACAAGGCCGTGCAGCGCTGGCGCCACCGCCTGAACGTGGACTGGGACATCGGCCCCGTGGGCCTGACGCTGTCCAACACCTACAGCACCGGCTACCGCGACCAGAACGTGCCGGGCCTGTCGTCGCCGGCCTGGAGCGACCGCGACGTGTCGGCCTACTCGCTGTGGGACCTGACCGGCAGCTGGCAGGTCAGCAAGCCGCTGCGCCTGCGTGCCGGTGTGCTGAACCTGCTGGACACGGCCCCGCCCTTCACCAACCAGTCGCGCTACTTCCAGGTGACCTGGGACCCCACCTACGCCGACCCGCGCGGCCGCACCTTCTACGTCAGCGCGGCCTACAGCTTCCAGTGAACCCGCGCGGCCGCGCCACCCCAGCCCCGGGTGGCGCGGGGTCGCTGGCTTGTCGCGGCGGGCCGGGTCTGTTGCAATCGCGCGGGTCTGCCACCTGTGTGTCCCGCGCCCGCCGTGCCTCCTTCCGTTTCTGAAGCGCCCCGCCTGCACCTGCCGTGCGGCCGGCCCGCCCCCCGCCCGTCCCCGGGCCTGCTGTTTGGCCGGGTGGGTGGGCCTTGAGGAACCTCACCCTGCGCGGCCTGCGCGTGTTCGAGGCGGCGGCCGCCACCGCCAGTTTTTCCCGCGCGGCGGAGCTGATGGCCATGACGCAGAGCGCCGTGTCCCAGCAGATCCGCCAACTGGAAACCGAAGTCGGCACGCGGCTGTTCGACACCCAGGCCCGTCCCATCCGCCTGACCGACGCCGGTGCAGAACTGCTGCGCCACGCCCGCGTGGTGCTGGCCCAGCTGAGCGTGGCCGAAGACGCCATGAACACGCTGGACGGCCACCTGCGTGGCCAGCTGCACATCGGCATGGTCTCGCCGGGCCAGTACTTCGTGCCGCGCCTGCTGGCCAGCTTCCGCCGCCAGCACCCCGAGCTGCGCTTGAAGCTCACGCAGAACCGGCGCGACCACCTGCTGGGCCTGCTGGCCGACCGCCAGCTGGACCTGTTGATCGCCGGCTACCCCTCGGCCGAGGCCGACGTGGAGGCCGAGGTCTTTGCGCGCCACCCGCACTGCATCATCGCCGCGCCCGACCACCGCTGCGCCGGGCGGCGCCAGGTGGCCTGGGCCGAGCTCAGCGAAGACACCTTCATCTTCCGCGAGAGCGGGTCTTCCACACGCAACTTCCTGGAGCACCTGCTGCAGGTGCAACGCCTGCAGGTCAACGCCGACATCGAACTGCAGGGCCCCGAGGCCGTGAAGTCGGCGGTGATGGCCGGCATGGGCATCAGCTTCGCGTCGGCCCACACCTTCCAGGTGGAACTGGCGGCCGGCCGCATCGCCGTGCTGGACGTGGTGGGCATGCCCAAGCAGCTGGACTGGTGTGTGCTGACACGCCGCGACACGCCGCTGTCGGGCAGCCAGCGCCTGCTGCGCAACCACGTGCTGGCCGAAGGCGCCGCGGCCGCGGCGTGTGTGGTGGGGCCGGCCGACCCGCCCTTGGCCTGAAGCCCGCACCGGCCGTAACGGCTGCATCGGCTGCACCGGCCGCAGGCGCCGGTGAACCTGGGCGCGGCGGCGCACGCGGCCCGCGTGCGGGTGGAGGTGGCAGCGTTATATTGTTGTCGTACAAACAACCTGGCACCCGCGCCACGCCCTGCGCCATGAACGAGCCGAAGCACCCGCCCGCGGCGCACCCGGGGCTGGCCGGCCTGCCCGCCTTGCAGGTGGGTGTGCGCTTGTCGGAGCAACTGGCCAACGCGCTGGTGGTCAGCATCCGCGAGGGCCAGCTGAAGCCCGGGGAAAAGCTGCCCACCGAAGCCGCGCTGGTGGAACGTTTCGGCGTCAGCCGCACCGTGGTGCGCGAGGCCTTGTCGCGCTTGAAGACCTTGGGCCTGTTGGAATCGCGCCAGGGTTCAGGCGCCTACATCCGCCTGCCCGATGCGCGCAGCCCTGAACAGCTGGTGCTGACGCCCGACGGCTCGGTGGCCGCCGTCATCCAGATGGTCGAAGTGCGCCGCGCTTTGGAGGCCGAGGCCGCGGCCCTGGCCGCCGCGCGCACCTCGCCGGCCTCGGTGAAGCCCATCCGCCAGGCCCTGCTGGCCATCGACCGCGCCGTGGCCGCCGGCGGCGACGGTGTGGCCGAGGACGTGGCTTTCCACGCCGCCATCGCGCGTGCCACCGGCAACCCGTTTTTGTTGTCCACGCTGGCCTACCTGAACCAGTTCCTGCTGGACGCCACACGCGTGACGCGGGCCAACGAGGCCACGCGCGAAGACCTGGTCGAGGCCGTGCGGCTGGAGCACGCCGCGTTGGTGGCCGCCATCGAAGCCGGCGATGTGGACGCCGCCCGCCAAGCCGGCCGGGCCCACATGGTCAACGCCGCCGAACGCATCGGCCGGGCCGACCCCGACTTCTGGCGCACCCAGGGCCTGAGCCTGGCCGACCGCCTGCGCGCCGAGCTGGGCGCACCGCAGGCGCCGGAGGGGGTGGCCCCAAACCCGGCCGTCAAGACCGCAGCGCGACGCAAGCGCTGAAGGCCGACCAGGCGCTGCGCGCGCTGAAGAACCACAGCGCCCCGCCGCGCTGAAAGCCCAGGCGCGCCCGGCGCGCTGGGGTCGCAGCGCGCGGGTGGGGCCGCGCAACTGCCGGCTGTTCGCACAGCCGCCATGGGTGGAACTACGGATGCCTGTCGGTGGCCCGGGCTTCTAAGATTTGTATGACAACCTGACAAGCATACAAAAATACCGGGCTGCCGTCGCGCAGCGCGAACGCCCGCCGGCTGGGTCAGGGCCCCACCACTTTGAAGGAGACGCCATGACCACCCGTTCCATCGCCACCGCGGCCGCCGTGCTGCTGACCGTGGCCGCCAGCGCCA
>JBKCUM010000075.1:0-32168 GCA_046318395.1 Rubrivivax sp. | reverse complement strand
GTCGTCGGTGCCTGCCACGCCAGTCCAACAGCCCACCGATTGAACCCTTTGCGCGTTTCAAGATCAGATCGGCCCATGCGCCCGCGTCGACACTTCCTCTCCGGTCTGCTCGCCCTGGCGGCCGGCCCTGTGGCTGCACAGTTCCGCATCGAGGTTTCTGGCGTCGGGGCCACGCAGGTGCCGATCACCGTGGCCCAGTTCCGCGACGAAGACAAAGCGCCGGTGGCCGTGTCCGCCATCGTGCGGGCCGACCTGCAACGCAGCGGCGTCTTTCGCCCGTTGGAAGACGCCGGCCCGCTGGACGAGCGCAGCACGGTGAACACCGCCGACTGGCGCTCGCGCGGCACCGACGCCTTGGTGGCCGGCTCCATCACCCGGCTGGCCGATGGCCGCTTTGACCTGCGCTTCCGCCTCTGGGACGTGGTGCGCGGTGAACAACTGGTGGGCCAAAGCAAAGTGGTGCTGGAGGCCGACCTTCGCCTGGCCGCCCACCGCATCGCCGACGAGGTCCACGAGAAGCTCACCGGCGAGCGCGGGGTGAACGCCACGCGCATTGCTTACGTCACCCGCAGCGGCCGCCGCTACAGCCTGCACGTCACCGACGCCGACGGCGAAGGCGGGCAGGTCGCCCTGGCCAGCCCCGAGCCCATCATCTCGCCGGCCTGGTCGCCCAACGGGCGGGAACTGGCCTACGTGTCGTTCGAGTCGCAGAAGGCCGTGGTCTGGGTGCAGAACCTGCTGAGCGGTGAGCGCCGTGCCGTGGCCAACTTCCGCGGCAGCAACAGCGCACCGGCCTGGTCGCCCGACGGGCGCGAGCTGGCCGTGGCCCTGTCGCGCGACGGCCTGACGCAGCTGTACGTGCTGCCGTCTGCTGGTGGTGCGCCGCGCCGGCTGACCATCAGCAACGGCATCGACACCGAACCCGTCTACGCCCCTGACGGTTCCTTCATTTATTTCGTCAGCGACCGCGGCGGTGGGCCGCAGATCTACCGCGTGGGTGCCGGGGGTGGCAACGCCGAACGCATCACGTTCGAGGGCCAGTACAACATCAGCCCCGCCATCAGCCCTGACGGCAAGACCCTGGCCTACATCACCCAGCAAGGCGATGCCTTCCGGCTGATGACGCTGGACCTGGCCAGCGGCCTGACCCAGGCCCTGACCGACACCGTCGATGACGAAAGCCCCAGCTTTGCCCCCAGTGGCCGGCTGTTGGTTTACGCCACCCGCACCCAGGGAAGAGACGTGTTGATGACCACTACGCTTGATGGCAAGATCAAAACGCGTTTGTTGGCCACGGGGGCCGACATGCGCGAGCCCGCGTGGGGGCCTTTTGTGGCATGAAACGCCAGCCAACCTTGTTGACCCATTTGGCGCCAGCCCCGGCTTGGCGTCGTTGTTTTTGCCGGGCCGCCTGGGGCGCCCGAGCCAACCTGGCCGCCTGAACTGCGGCGCCCGACCCTTTCCCACGACCACCGACCACCCTAGGAGAACTTCAAGATGACGCGCACTACCACCCTGATGCTGTCGGCGCTGGCCGGCGCAGCGTTCCTCGCCGGCTGCAGTTCCACGCCGGTGGCGCCGCAGACCCCGCCGGTTGAGACGCGTCAAGTGGCGGCGCCCGCCCCCGCGCCGGCCCCTGTGGCCGCACCGGCACCCACCTCGCAGTCGCGGGTGACTACCGTCGACCTGGCGGCGCAACAGCGCGCCGCTGAACAGGCCGCCGCCACCGCCGCGGCCACCGCCGCCGTGGCCGCCGCCGCCAAGGTGCCGCGCGTCATCTACTTCGACTTCGACAGCTTCGCCATCAAGGAAGAATTCAAGCCCACGCTGGACGCCCACGCCAAGGTGTTGTCCACCAACAAGGGCCGCAAGCTGACGGTGGAAGGCCACGCCGACGAGCGCGGCGGCCGCGAGTACAACCTGGCGCTGGGCCAGAAGCGCGCCGAAGCCGTGGTCAAGTCCATGGCTTTGTTGGGTGCCACCGACGCGCAGGTTGAAGCCGTGAGCTTCGGCGAAGAGCGCCCCGCCGCGCAGGGCCAGGACGAAGCCGCCTGGGCCAAGAACCGCCGCGCTGAGCTGAAGGACCGTTGAAGATGCGGTCGCCCCGTTTTTCGCCCGTGGTGCTGGCCCTCGGCCTGCTGGCCGGCGGGGCGGCCCAGGCCGGCCTCTTCGACGACGAAGAGGCCCGCAAAGCCATCGTGGACCTGCGGCAGCGCATCGCGGCGTCGGACGACGCCGGCAAGCAGCGCTCTGCCGAACAGGCCGCGGCCATCGCCCAGGTGGCCGAACAGCTGGCGGCACTGCGCCGCAGCATGCTGGACCTGAACAACCAGCTCGAAGCCATGCGTGGCGACGTGGCCAAGCTGCGCGGCAACGACGAACAGCTGGCTCGCGACCTGGCCGACCTCCAAAAGCGGCAGAAGGATGCCGGCCAAGCCCTGGACGACCGCCTGCGCAAGCTCGAGCCGCTGAAGGTGGCGCTGGACGGCCGGGAGTTCCTGGTCGACCCCGAGGAAAAGCGCGCCTACGACGAAGCCATCACCACCATGCGGGGTGGCGACTTCGACAAGTCGGTCAACGCCTTGGCAGCGTTCCAGAAGCGTTACCCCGGCAGCCAATTCACCGACTCCGTGCGGTTCTGGCTGGGCAACGCGCTGTACGGCAAGCGCGACTACAAGGAAGCGGTCAACGCTTTCCGCAGTTTCGTCGCCACCGCCCCCGACCACCCACGTGCGCCGGAAGCCCTGCTGGCCTTGGCCAACAGCCAGGCCGAGATGAAGGACGTGCGGGGCGCCCGCAAGACGCTGGACGACCTGATGAAGGCCTATCCGCAGTCGGAAGCCGCGCAGGCGGGCAAGGAACGGCTGGGTTCGTTGAAGTAGGCCAACAGGGGTGTCGCCTGGCTTTACAGGCGGCAGGCTGATTTGACCTAAGTTGTTGATTTTTAAGGGTGGCCTTCGGTTTGCATTAACTCTGGCGTAACCACCCCACCGCCAAGGAGGCTCCCCATGAAATTCTCCAAGTTGCTCGCCCCGATCGCCGCCGCCGCTACCCTGGCCGTGGCTGCTGGTAGCGCCCACGCTGGTCTGTTCCTGACCGTCAGCGACGGTACCGTCTCGAACACCGTTGAAGTGATCGACAACGGCGTCGGCGACGGTTTCGGCACCACAGCCAACGCCATCCTGTTCACTGGCGCCATCGGCAACTTCTTCCTGACGACGGAAATCGGCACCACCGCCGACAACCCGTTCCAGCTGACCCTGAACTCGAACGTGTTCGGCACCACCGGCCCGGGCACGCTGACCGTTGCGCTGACCCGCACCGACATCGCCTACAACGAGCCCCTGAGCTTCATCCTGTCGAGCGGCGCTTCGACGGGCTACGGCGCCACCGGCGTGACCACCAGCATCTACGCTTCGGACAGCAACGCCAAGTACGCCCAAGACGACCTGCTGTTCAGCAGCAACGCCTTCGAGACCACCAACGGCGTGGACACGATCGCCAGCTACACCGGCACGTACTCGATGACCATCCTGTCGACCATCACGTACTCCGCCAACTTCAACCAAGCCACCAACCTGACCGCTTCGGCCAAGGTTCCGGAACCGGCTTCGATCGCCCTGGTTGGCCTGGCCCTGTTGGGCGCTGGCGTGGCCCGCCGTCGCATGAAGGCCTGAGCCTTTTTGGCTTGCGGCCTGCCGGCTGACCGCCGGCAGCGATGAAAATGGCGACCTTCGGGTCGCCATTTTTCTTTTTCGGCGCGCCAAAGCCCAACGTTCCAGCGTTGGCGCAGTGGCCACTTGGTCGACCTTCCCTCCACGTCCAGCCTTTGGCTGACCACTTGCACCGCGATGAACCCTGTGGAAAACGTCCACCTCGACGCCGACCTCGAACGCCGCTTCGGCGGTCTGCGCCGCCTGCATGGCGACCCTGGTTATGCGCGGCTGCGCGCAGCGCGTGTGGCGGTGGTGGGCTTGGGCGGTGTGGGCTCCTGGTGTGCCGAAGCCTTGGCGCGCAGTGGGGTGGCCAGCCTGGTGTTGGTGGACTTGGACCAGGTGGCGGAGAGCAACATCAACCGCCAGGTGCAGGCCTTGGGCACCACCGTGGGCCAGGCCAAGGTGTGGGCGCTGCAGCAGCGCATCGCCGACATCCACCCCGGATGCCGGGTGCTGCCGGTGGAGGACTTCGCCACCGCCGACAACTGGCCAGCGCTGTTGCCCACCGAGGTGGACGCGGTGGTGGATGCCTGCGACCAGTCCAGCGCCAAACTGCACCTGGCCGCGTGGAGCCTGGCCTGTGGTGTGCCGTTGGTGTGTGTGGGTGCGGCCGGCGGCAAACTGCAGCCGCAGCGGGTGGAGGTCGATGACCTGGCCCAGGTGACGCACGACCCGCTGCTCGCCGGGCTGCGCCAGCGGCTGCGCCAGCGCCATGGGGCGGCGCGAACCGGGTCGATGGGGGTGCGCTGCGTTTTTTCGCGTGAGCCTGTGGCGCCGCCAGCCGACGCCTGCGCGGTGGGCGATGGCAGCTTGAACTGTGCCGGCTACGGCTCCAGCGTCACCGTCACGGCCACATTCGGCATGGTGGCGGCAGCCGAAGCCATTGCAAAAATTCTGTCACGGCCCCTTCCACAGACAGAAATTTCCTGTCTATAATGTGAGGCTCTGCAGACGGGGGTCGTTAGCTCAGTCGGTAGAGCAGCGGACTTTTAATCCGTTGGTCGCGTGTTCGAGTCACGCACGACCCACCACCGAACCCTTGCCGGTTCGTCCCCGTTTGAAGCCGCGCTGGTACAAGCGTTGGCGCCAGACACGGGCTCCTAGCTCAGTTGGTAGAGCAGCGGACTCTTAATCCGTTGGTCGACAGTTCGAATCTGTCGGGGCCCACCAAAACTTCAAAAGCCTGGACGCGTTCAACGCCTCCAGGCTTTTGTACTTTGGGCCGGCGTGTTGTGGTGCCAGCCATCCGGTCTGCTGACAGCCGCAGTGCAGGCACCCCATCGCGTTGGCGGGGACCCCCGGCCCCGCGCGTCATCCGCCAGGCTGCGGCCCGTCGTAGCCTTCCACGATCACCAGGTCAGCGCTCGACACCGGTCGCCGCAGCTGCAGCGCCGCTTGGTACTCGGGCGAGTGGTAGCACGCCTGGGCCGCTTGCAGGCTGGGAAACTCCAGCACCACCTGGCGTTGCCGGCTTTGGCCTTCCAGGGTTTCGGCGGTGCCGCCCCGGACCAGGAAACGCGCGCCGAACTGGCGGAAAGCCACGGCGTTGGCAGCCACGTAGGCCCGGTAGGCCTCGGGGTCGTGCACGTCCACGCTCGCGATCCAGTAGGCCTTGGGCATGTGTTCACCTGTGCTGGGTTGGGGGTGGTGGGCGATGATAGCCAGCACTGGCGGCTTCGGCCGGTGGCGGCCCTCGTGGGGCGCCCTCGCTAAACTGCCCCGGTCTTGTGCCGCCCCTGCGCCGTGGCGCACCGTCGGTGCCTTTCGGCCACCGGGTGGTTGGACACCCGCCCACACTCTCTCTTTGCCCCATGCCCATGCCTGCATCCAACGCCACCACCCTGTATGGCATTCCCAATTGCGACACCGTCAAAATGGCCCGCGCCTGGCTGGCCGACCAGGGCCAGGCCGTGGCCTTCCACGACTTCAAGAAAGCCGGTGTGCCCGCCGACCGCTTGCCGCACTGGGCCGCGGCCGTGGGCTGGCAAAAGCTGCTGAACCGCCAGGGCACCACCTGGCGCAAGCTGGACGCGGCCACCCAAGCTGCCGTGGTGGACGAGGCCAGCGCCTTGGCGCTGATGCAAGCCCAGGCCAGCGTCATCAAGCGCCCGGTGGTGGAGTGGGCCGATGGCCGCGTCACCGTGGGCTTCGACGCGGCGGCCTGGGAACAAGGGGCTTGAAACCTCGTTGCTGAGCGCCGGCTGGGGCACCCGCTTCGCAGGCTTCATCGACGCGGGGGCCAACCGCACCACATCCGCCCGGGCCCAGACCGGGCGCTGACGGCCACGAACAGCACACAACCGGCCACCGTCACCGCCAGCAGCGCCAGCGCTTCCAGCGGTTGCGGCCAGCCCAGGCCTACCAGGGCCGGGCCAGCCAACACGGTGATGGTCTGGTGCACCAGGTATGCCGGCAGGATGGCCGCGCTCCAGGCGCGCAGCCGCGGGCCCCAGGCTGGCGCGCGTGCGCCTTGCAGCGCCTGGCTGGCCCAGCCCAGCGCGGCCAGCAGCGGCCACCAGTGGCGGGCACCGCCCAGCAGTGTCCACACCGGCTGCGCCCAGTCTGGCCAGCGCGGCAGGGCCTGGGCAGCCAGCGGCAAGCCCAGCAGCAGCGCCACGGCGCCCACCGTCAACGGCCAGCGCCAGCGGCGTGCCGTGGCCCAAGCGGTGGGGGCAGCGGATGGCGCTGCCGCTGACCCGGGCGCCCCCAGCACCGCCAAGCCCAGGCCAAACAACGACCCGTACAAGGCGTGGTTGAAACCATCGTGCAGCAGGTCGTGGGTGCTGGGAAACCGCTGCAACAGCAGCAGCCGCACAGCGCCCAGCCACAGGGCCGGCCACCACACCAGGTGGGCGCCTTGCCCCAGCCTGGCCCAGCCCGACCAAGCCCAGCAGCGGCCCGCGCTGCCGCGGTGCAGCAGCGCCGCCATGGCGGTGTACAGCGCCAGGTAGGGCAGGAACCACAGGTGGTTCCAGGTGGGCAGCACCAGGCAGCCGTCGGTGTCGCAGAAGCCCCCGTGACCCTGAAAGTACAGGCGCAGGAACTCGGTGTAGCTGCCCGCCCACTGCAGCTGTTGACGCACTTCCATGTAGGCCTGTGGTGGCACCACCACCGCCATGCCGAAGAGCAGTGGCGCGCCCAGCCGCAGCAGCCGGCGCCGCAGCCAAGGTCGCGGTGGCCTGCGGTGCAGCGCCGGTGCCAACGCGGCGCCAGCCACCAAAAACAACAGACCCAGCCGCCATGGTGCCAGCAGCAACATCCACGGCACCAGGGCCGGCACCGATTGGGGCGACTTCACGTGCCAGTCCCAGGGCACGTAGAACATGCCCACGTGGTAGGCGATGAGGCCCACCAGGGCGGCCACCCGCAGTGCGTCCAGCGCGGGTTCGCGCGGGTGCCCTTCGCCGGGTTCGGCGGGCGGGGCGGTTTGGGGTGCGTGCAGGGGCATGGTGTGGGCGACGACCAGGGGGCCAGGGTGTTCCGCAGCATGCTGCGGCCCGACCCCGAAGCGCGGCCTGGGTGACCAGCCGCGGCCTGCCGGTGACGGACCGCGCCCAGCGCGGGCCCGGTTTGAGGCCGCAGCGCGCCCCAACCCCGCCCGCGGCGGTGCGGCCCCTTTGGCCAGCACACCACCCCACCGCGCCTTCTTACACTGCGGCCATGTCCCACGACACCGCCCACCGCTGGTTGCAGCGCTACCTGGCCTGGCGCCAGCCGCTGGAGGTGCTGGCCTGCGTGCTGTTCGTGGCCAGCCAAGCGGCGTTCAACACCGTCACCGCGGCCATGGACCTGCAGCGGGCCCGCCTGCCGTTCCAGTGGTGGGAGGTGGTCACTTGGGAGGTCTCCAGCCACCTGATGTGGTTGCTGTTGCTGCCCCTGGTGCTGTGGGCGCTGAACCGCTGGCCTTTGCGCTGGGGCCTGCTGCGCCGCCACCTGCCTTGGCATCTGGGCATGGCGGTGGTTTGCAGCGGGGTGCATGTCGTGGGCATGGTGGCGCTGCGGCAGTTCGTCTACGCCGTGAACGGCCAGCGTTACCAGTTCGGGCCCTGGGCGGTGGAACTGCTTTACGAAGGCCAGAAGGACCTGCGCAGTTATGTGTTCATCGCCGCACTGTTCGTGGGCTACCGTTTGCTGTTGTGGCGCTGGCAGGGCGAGGCCCGTTGGCTGGACGCACCCGACGTCGCCGAGCCCGCGCCGCCAAGCGTTTCGGAGGCCGCGCCTTCGGCCGTGTCGCTGGCGACCGAACCGGCCGCCGCCTTGCCTTCGCCCGGTGCCCCGGCGGTCTACCCCGAACGCCTGTTGGTGAAGAAGCTGGGCAAAGAGTTCCTGCTGCCGATGGCCGAGGTGGCCTGGGTGCAGGCCTGCGGCAACTACGTCAACCTGCACCGCCAGCAGCACGCCTACCCGCTGCGCAGTACCTTGTCGGCACTGGAGCAGCGGCTGGACCCGCGGCGGTTTGTGCGTGTGCACCGCAGCCACCTGGTGAACCTGGACCACCTGCACACCATCGAACCCACCGAAGCCGGAGACGCCCGGCTGCACCTGCTCGACGGCAGCCGCGTGCCCTGCAGCCGCACCCACCTGGAAGCTTTGCGCCTGCGCTTGGCCACGCCCGGCCGTGCGGTGTGAAAGGAAGCCTCACCATGCTGAACCGCCTATCGACGTCGTTGCCCAGAAGCCCACGCCGAAGCCTGTGGGGCGCAGGCGTCGTGGCTTTGTGGCTGGCGGTGTTGTCGGCCTGCGCCACACCACCGGCCTGGGTGGGGCAGACCGAAACGCAGGTGCTGGCGCGCTGGGGTGCACCCACGGCCCGCTACACGCTGACGGCGCCGACCGCGGGCGCGCCACCAGCCGTGCAAAGGCTGGAATACGCCAGCGGCCCCTACGGCCGCACCACCTGGATGCTGGACCTGGACGCCAGCGGCCGCGTGGTGGCCGCGCGCCAGGTGCTGGACGAAGCCGCGCTGGCGGCCTTCCAGGCCACGGCACCGGGCCTTGGCCGCGAAGCCCTGTTGCGGGCCTTGGGCACGCCGGGTGAACGCCGCCACGGTGGCTGGGCCGGCGGCCAGGTGTGGTCCTGGCGTTACCCCACCAACGACTGTCTGTGGTTCCAAGTGAGCCTGGGCGACGACGGACTCGTTCGCAGCGCCAGCTTCGGCACCGACCCGCGCTGCGACGCGGCCAACGACAAGCCCTGAGGCGCCCGGCGCCCCGGTTCAGCCCAGGGCCAGCACGAAGGGCTGCTGCGCCAGTGGCTGGCCGTTCACCAGCAGTTCCACCGCATGTTCACCGGCGTGGTAACGCCGCGTGGTCACGGCCTTCATCGAGTGGGCCTTTTCCAGCACCCGGCGTTCACCAGGGGCCAGGGTCAGCTGCCAGCCCTTGAACACCTTGGGGCTGAGGCTGCCGTTGGCCTTCACGTGGTGCACGGCGTAGTCGATGGCCAGCGTTTGTGGCACCTGGCCATGGCTGTGCAGCGCCACGCGCAGTTGCAGCACGTCGCCCACCCGCAGCGCCGCAGGCTGCAGCGTGAAGGCCAGTTCGCCCTGGAAAGCCTGGCCCAGGCCCCAGGCGGCCAGCACACGCGGGTGGCCTTGCTTGAGCAGGCTGCGGCTGGCGTGGCGCAGCAGGCGGCGCCGCGGTTCTGGTGCGCCGGGCAGGTGCTGGTCCAGCCAGTCGGCCACGCGATGGGGGTGGTCTTTCGCGATGTCGTTCAGGTGGTTGGCCACGCTGCGGCGCACGTATTCGCTGGTGTCGTCTTGCAAGGCCAGCAGCAAGGGCGCCGTGGGGGCTGGGTCGGCCACCAGGGCTTTCAGCGGCAGGCCCCAGGGCAGGCGCGGGCGGCTGCCTTCGCTGACCAGCCGGCGCACGTGGGCGCTGGGGTCGGCCACCCAGCGCTGCAGCGTGCTGAAGGCCAGTGCCGGGTGTTCGGCGATGAAGGGGCGGATGGCGAATTCCGCCGTGAAGCGCTGCGTCAGCGCGTGCAGCGTGGCCAGCGCCCGCTCGGGCTGGGCCCGCCCGCGCCGTGCCACAAACTCACCCACCGGCCACAGCGCCCAGCCTTCCAGGCCGTGCAACAAGGGGTGGTCGCTGCCCAGGCGGTCGCCTGCCCAGGGCGGGGCCAGCGCGGTTTCCAGCCAGCCGGCGGCTTGGTCGAAATCGGCGGGCAGTGTGGCTTCCAGTGCGGCGGCAATCTGCAGGCTGCGCGCCTTCATCTCCAGCGTTTCCAGGCCCGGCAGCGCCTGTGCCTGAAAGCCGGCGGCGTCGAAGGCCGGTGCCACGCGGTGCAGGTGCTGCGCCATGGCCTGCACCAAGGCAGGGTTCAGCAGGTTCTTGAAAGGCTCGGCCATGGGCTGGCATTGTGGCGCGCAGCGGTGGCTGCGGCCCTGCGCTGCTAAGCTGGCGGCCATGTTCACCGGCATCGTTCAAGGCATCGCCTTAGTCACGCAGCTGCAGGACCGCCCCGGCCTGCGCAGTTTCACGCTGCAGTTCCCACCCGGCTTTGGCGAGGGCCTGTCCATCGGCGCCAGCGTGGCCTGCGATGGGGTGTGCCTCACCGTCACCGAACTGCTGGGGCCCGACGCCGCACGTTTCGACGTGATGCAACAAAGCCTGAACCTCACCACGCTGGGCAGCCTGGTGGAAGGCAGCCCGCTGAACGTGGAACGTGCGGCCAAGGACGGCGCCGAGATCGGCGGCCACCCGCTCTCAGGCCACGTGGACTTCATGGCCACGGTGCAGGCCATCCGCCGGCCTGAGAACAACCACGTGCTGCGTTTTGCCGTGCCCGCGCCGTGGATGCGCTACATCTTCGCCAAGGGCTACATCGCCATCAACGGCGCCAGCCTGACGGTGGCCGAGGCCGACCGCCGCGCCGGCTGGTTCGAGGTGTGGCTGATCCCTGAAACCCTGCGCATGACGACGTTCGGCGGCAAGGCCGAAGGTGCGGCGGTGAACATCGAGATCGAACGCCAGACCCAGGTGTTCGTGGACACCGTGCGCGACGCGCTGGACGAGCGCTTGGGCCCGCTGCTGCCGGCGCTGGAAACCCTGCTGCGCCAGCAGGGCCTGAGCACCGACGACCTGGCCACGCCCCCGGCCTTGCCGCGCGGCTGAAGACCCGGCGGCGCACCGGCAGGCGGTCGCCGACCCGCGGCCTGCGCGGTTTGCGACAATCGCCGGGTTTGCCCGCCCACTTTTGAGTAACCGCGCGCTGCGAGCGTGCCCCCTGCCCATGTCTGCCACCATCCTGCAAAACCTGCCCGCCGGCGAACGTGTCGGCATCGCCTTCAGTGGCGGCCTGGACACCAGCGCTGCCGTGCACTGGATGCGCGCCAAGGGCGCCGTGCCCTGCGCCTACACCGCCAACCTGGGCCAGCCCGACGAGGCCGACTACGAGGCCATCCCCAAGAAGGCCCTGGCCTACGGTGCAGAAAGCGCCCGCCTGATCGACTGCCGCGCGCTGTTGGCCGCCGAAGGCCTGGCCGCGCTGCAGTGCAGCGCCTTCCACATCAGCACCGGTGGTTCGACCTACTTCAACACCACGCCGCTGGGCCGTGCCGTCACCGGCACCGCCTTGGTGGTGGCGCTGAAAGAAGACAACGTCAACATCTGGGGCGATGGCAGCACCTACAAGGGCAACGACATCGAGCGCTTCTACCGCTACGGCCTGCTGGCCAACCCGGCGCTGAAGATCTACAAGCCCTGGCTGGACCAGACCTTCATCGACGAACTCGGTGGCCGCAAGGAGATGAGCGAATACCTCATCAAAGCCGGCTTCGACTACAAGATGAGCGTGGAAAAGGCCTACAGCACCGACAGCAACATGCTGGGTGCCACGCACGAGGCCAAGGACCTGGAGTTCCTGAACGCCGGCATGAACATCGTGCAGCCCATCATGGGCGTGGCTTTCTGGAAGGACGAGGTCGAAGTCAAGCGTGAGACCGTCAGCGTGCGCTTCGAAGAAGGCGTGCCGGTGGCGCTGAACGGCCAGCGCTTCACCGACCTGGTGGCGCTGTTCGAAGAGGCCAACCGCATCGGCGGCCGCCATGGCCTGGGCATGTGCGACCAGATCGAGAACCGCATCATCGAAGCCAAGAGCCGCGGCATCTACGAAGCCCCGGGCATGGCGCTGCTGCACATCGCCTACGAGCGCCTGGTCACCGGCATCCACAACGAAGACACCATCGAGCAGTACCGCCAGAACGGCCGCAAGCTGGGCCGCCTGCTGTACCAGGGCCGCTGGTTCGATTCGCAGTGCATGATGCTGCGCGAAACCGCCCAGCGCTGGGTGGCGCGCGCCATCACCGGCGAGGTGTGGATCGAACTGCGCCGCGGCAACGACTGGAGCCTGCTGGACACGCAGAGCCCCAACCTCACCTACCAGCCGGAACGCCTGAGCATGGAAAAGGTGGAAGACGCGGCCTTCACGCCTGCCGACCGCATCGGTCAGCTGACCATGCGCAACCTGGACATCCAGGACACGCGCCAGAAGCTGGGCATCTACAGCGCCACCGGCCTGCTGGGCGCCAGCAGCGACGGCGCGATCCCGCTGCTGTCGGGCCCCGACGGCAGCAAGTAAACCGAGCCGACCGGCTCGTTAGAAATAACAGGCCCTGCGGGGCCTGTTTTTGTTGCGGCGGGCTGAAGGGGCGTTCAGCGGCCTTGGAACCGCGGCGGCCGTTTTTCGGCGAAGGCCGCCAGGCCCTCTTGCAGGTCGCCGCTGGCGGCGCAGCGCAGCTCGCGTTCGCGGATGGCACCCAGGGTGTCGTCGCCTGTGCCCAACGAGACCACCTCGTTCAGCGACTGCTTCATGCCCTGCAGCGCCAGTGGCGCCAGACTGGCCAGGCGTTGCGCCAGGGCCTGCACGGTGGTGTCCAGGCCCTCGGGCGCCACCAGGTGGGTCAAGTAACCCAGCGCCAGCAGCTCGGCCGCGGGCGTGGCTTCGGCCAGCAGGAACAGCCGTTTGGCGGCGTTCAGCCCCAGGCGCGACACATAACGCCGCAGCCCGCTGGGGTAGTAGTGCAGGCCCAGCGCGGCCGCTGGCATGCGCAGTTCCATGTGGGCCACGCCGACGCGGAAATCGCAGGCCAGGGCCAGGTCGGTGGCGCCGCCGTACACGCTGCCGTTCAGCCGCGCCACGGTGGGCAGCGGCAGGGCTTCCAGCGCGTCCACCGTGTGTTCAAACAGGCGCGGGTCGTCGGGCCCTTGCAGCTCGGCGATGTTGAAGCCAGCGCAGAAGGCCCGGCCTTGGCCCGTCAGCACCAGCACACGCGCGGCGGGGTTGGCGCGCAGCGTGCGCAGGTGCTCTTGCAGCGCCAGCAGGTCTTCGCGGTGCAGGCGGTTCAGGTGCTGCGGGCGGCGCAGTGTGATCTGCGCCACGCCGTCGTGGCCGATGTGCAGCAGCGGCGGGCCAGCGTCTGGCGCCGCCGAGACTGCCGCCTCATTTTCGGCGTCAGCCATGCTGCTGGGCGAACTCGCCCATGTAGTTCACCAGCGCCTGCACCCCTTCCAGCGGCATGGCGTTGTAGATGGACGCGCGCATGCCGCCCACGATGCGGTGGCCCTTCAGCTGCACCAGGCCGCGTTCGTCGGCGCCCTTCAGAAAGGCCGCGTCCAGGCGGTCGTCGGCCAGCTTGAAGGGCACGTTCATCCAGCTGCGGAATGCCGGCTGCACGGGGCTTCGGTAGAACGGTGTGCTGTCGATGAAGCCGTACAGCAGTTCGGCCTTGGCGCGGTTGCGTGCTTCCATCGCCGACAGCCCCCCTTGCGCCAGCAGCCACTGGAAGACCAGGCCGGCGATGTAGATCGAGTACGTGGGCGGTGTGTTGAACATGCTGCCGTGTTCGGCCACCACGCCGTAGTCGAAGGCCAGCGGCGTGCAGGGCAGGGCCTGGCCGACCAGGTCCTTGCGCACGATCACCAGCGTCAGCCCCGAGGGGCCGATGTTCTTCTGCGCACCGCCGTACAGCAGGCCGAAGCGCTTCACGTCCAGCGGGCGGCTCAGCAGTGTGCTGCTGACGTCGCTGACCAGCGGTACCGCGCCCACGTCGGGGATGTCGTGGTATTCCACGCCGCCGATGGTTTCGTTGCCGCAGATGTGCACAGAGGCGGCGTTCGGGTCCAAGCGCCAGGTGCTGCGCTCGGGCACGCGGTCGTAGCCGGTGTCGGCGCTGCTGGCGGCCACGTTCACCTGGCCGTAGCGGCGCGCTTCTTCGATGCTGCGCTGGCTCCAGGCGCCGGTGTCGATGTAGTCGGCGCTGGCGTGGCCGCGCAGCAGGTTCATCGGCACGATGGCGTTTTCTGCGATGGCGCCGCCCTGCATGAACAGCACGTGGTAGTCGGCCGGCACGTCCAGCAGGCGGCGCAGGTCGGCTTCGGTCTGTTCGAAGATCTGCGTGAAATGCTTGCCGCGGTGGCTCATCTCCATCACCGACATGCCAGAGCCGCGCCAGTCCAGCATTTCATCGGCGGCCTGGCGCAGCACGGCCTCGGGCAGGGCGGCGGGGCCGGGGCTGAAGTTGAAAACACGGCGGGGCGTGGACGGCATGGGCGGGGCCTTTCGCGCAAGAAGCGGCAGCAGGGGAGGGGATGCCGCGATTATCCCGCCCGTGCACAATCGCCGCGCCATGCACACCCCACCTCGTTTTGCGGCGCCCCGCGCCTGGCGCTGGCGGCTGTTCAGCGGCCTGCTGGCGCTGGCGGCGGCCGTGCCGGCCATGGGCCAGCCCGCGGCCGATGCCACCGCGTTGCCCGCCTCGGCGGCTGCACCGGCCGGCGCGCCCGGCGACGCCCTGCAGGCCGTGCGTCTGCTGCCAGGCGAACGCCTCACGCTGAACGGCCGCCTGGACCACCCGGCCTGGCAGCGCGCGCCGGCCTTTGTGCATTTCGTTGAAAAAGACCCGGTGGGCGGGGCCGTGCCACCGCAGGCCACGCGCGTGCAGGTGCTGTTCGACGAGCAGGCGGTGTACGTGGGCGTCACTGCGCTGGAAACGCGCCCGCACGAGATGCGCGACGTGCCGGTGCGGCGCGACGGCGTCAACCGCACGCAGGACTTCGTGGTGGTCTACGTGGACGCCATCGGCGGCCGCCAATCGGCCCAGTTCTTCCGCCTCAACTCGGCCGGCAGCATGGCCGACGGCTTGCACACGGCCGCCGACGACAACGAAGACTTCTCGCCGGACTACGACTGGGACGGCGCCACCGCACGCACCCCCGAAGGCTGGACCGCCGTGTTCCGCCTGCCCTTTGCTTCGTTGCGCTTTGCCGAAGGTGACCAGCGCTGGCACCTGATGGTGGCGCGCCGCCTGCCGCGCCAGCAGTACCACCTGGTGGCCAGCACGCCCATTCCACGTGACGCGCCGAGCTTCATCCACACCATGAACCCGCTGCGGGGCATGGCCTTGCCGCAGCGCCACAGTTTTCTGACGGTGCGCCCGAGCTTCACCGCGCGCAGCCTGCATGAACAGGGCGTTGCACGCCAGCGCGACACCGAGGCCAGCCTGGACGTGAAGTGGCGCCCGCTGGCCGAACTGGTGGTGGACGGCACGCTGAACCCCGATTTCTCGCAGGTGGAACTGGACGTGCCGCAGCTGGCCGGCAACACCCAGTTCGCGCTTTCGTTGGCCGAGAAGCGCCCGTTCTTCTTTGAATCCGCCGACCTGCTGCAGTCACCGACCGACGCTTTCTACACCCGCAGCTTCACGGCGCCTCGTGCCGGGTTGCGGGGCAGCTGGCGGGGCAACACCTTGGCCGGCACCGCCTTCGCGGTGGACGACCGCGGGGGTGGCGTGGTGCTGCTGCCCGGGCCTTTCGGCACCGGTGCTGTGGACCAGCCTGCGTCGCGCAGTGTGGGCGTTCGTGCTTTGCACGACCATGGCGCGCTGAAGACCGGCGTGCTGGCGAGCAGCCGGCGCTACGCCGACGGACTGGGCAGCAACGAGGTGCTGGGCGCCGACGCCGGGTGGCAGATCGACGAACGCTGGCGGGCGCGGGCGCAGCTGCTGGGCTCGCGCACCACGGCGTTCACGGCCGACCGCGGTGCCGAAAGCGGCCACCTGCTGCAGGCCCAGCTGTGGCGCCAGACGGCCTCGGACGAACAGGCCTTCACGCTGGAAGACAGCAGCGAACGCTTCCGCCAAGACATGGGCTTCTACGCCCAGACCGGCGTGCGGGCCTGGTCGGCGCGCACCCAGCACACCTGGCATGGCGTGGGCCCTTTCCACACCTTCCAGTTCAACCTGCGGGGTGAGCAGCGGGGCCTGCGTGCCAACGGCCAAACGGTGTCCATGGACCTGGTGCCGGGCCTGTACGCGGCCGGTGCGCACAACCTGGAGTGGTGGCTGAACTGGCACGGCGGTGCAGCCCAGCGCGTGGGCCCAGGCCAGCCTTTGCTGCGTGAGAACTACCTCAACGTGGGCGCGGTGTTTTCGCCGGCACCCTGGATGCCGCTGATGGACACCGAGCTGACCGCCGGCGATCTGGTGGACACCCAAGCCGGCCGCGTGCGCCCGGGTTGGCGCTGGAACCTGGGCACGCGGCTGCGCCTGCTGCGCCCGTTGGAACTGGAGCCCAGCGTGGCCACGGCGCAGCTGCGCGAAGACGGCCTGCTGCAGTACCGCGAGACCGCCACCCGTGTGCTGGCCGTGTGGCACCTGGACGCGCGGCAGAACCTGCGTGGCATCTGGCAGCGCACGGTGCTGGACCGCCGTGCAGGGCCCGGCACCGACGCCTTCGCGTTCGCGCTGGAAACCCTGTCGGCCACGTACAGCTGGCGGCCCTCCACCGGCACGCGCCTGTTCCTGGGCGCCAGCCAAACGCGCGGCGGCGCCCGGCCGGTGCACACCGAGGCCTTTCTGAAGCTGCAACTTGACATGGATGAAATGGCGGCCTGGCTGCGGCCGGCGGCAGCATCGGGTTCTTGAGGCAGGTCAAGGCTGCGGGGCTGGCGCTGCCTAGACTGGGTTCATCACAGACCCCGACCTGGAGCCCACCATGTACAGCCACCTTCTTGTGCCCGTCGACGGCACCGAACTCTCGGAACGCGCCGCCCAGGCCAGCCTGGAACTGGCCCGCAAGCTGGGCGCCAAGCTCACGGCCTTTGTGGCCGAACCCATGCCGCCCCTGCCCACCATGGGCAGCAACCCCCAGGTCTACACCCGCGACGCCGACGCCCACCTGCAGCGCACCGAACAACACGCGCGCGCCGTGCTGGCCAAGTTCAAGGCCCATGCAGAAGAAGTGGGCGTGGAATTTGAAGGCAAGTTCCAGCGCACCGACGCCGTGGACGACGCCATCGTGGCTGCTGCGCATGAGTTCGGCTGCGACCTCATCGTCATGGCCACGCACGGCCGCGGTGCTTTCGGCGAACTGCTGTTCGGCTCGCACACCAAGAACGTGATGACGCGCAGCAAGCTGCCGTTGCTGGTGCTGCACTGAACCTCTGAGGTGTTGGGCCGCCCGGCCCGCGCCGCTTCAGCCCGCGTTCATGCGCCGTCCGCCGGCGGGGCTTGCGTGGCGGTTGCAGCGCGCTGCAGCATCAGCGCATGCTCTTGCGCGTTGCGGGTCAGCGCGGCGGCTTCGGTGAAGGCTTGGCGCGCGGCGTGGCGTTGGCCCAGTTGCAGCAGCAGGTCGCCCATCACCGCGTGCAGCAGGTGGTGGCCCCGAAGGGCCGGGTCTTCGGCCAGCGCTTGCACCAGGGGCAGGGCAGCGTCCGGGCCCCGGGCTTGGCCCAGCGCCACGGCGTGGTTCAGCGCCACCATGGGCGTGGGCTGAACCTGCAGCAACTGTTGGTACAGCGTGGTGATCTGCGCCCAGTCCGTGGACGGCACATCGGCGGCGCGGGCGTGGCACGCGGCGATGGCCGCCTGCAGTTCGCAGGCGCCCGCGGGTGCCCCGGCGCGCTGCAGCCCGGCCTGGGCCAGCGCAGCCAGGCCTTCCTGCACCAGGGCCATGTCCCAGCGGCTGCGGTCTTGCTGGGCCAGCAGCACCGGGCGGCCTTGGCCGTCCAGCCGCGCTGGCAGGCGGGCCGCGGTCAGGCTCAGCAAGGCCAGCAAGCCTTGGACTTCGGCGTGCGCCCGGTTCTGCGCCGGCACCAAGCTGGCCAACAGGCGGGCCAAGCGCAAGGCCTCTTGGCACAGCAAGGGCCGCATCCAGTCCTCTCCGGCGGTGGCGGTGTGGCCCTCGTTGAACATCAGGTACAGCACCGTCATCACAGGCTGCAGGCGCTGCTGCCAGGCCGCACCGGCGGGCAGCTCGAATTCGGGCTGCAGCTGCGACAGCCTGCGTTTGGCGCGCACCAGGCGCTGCGCCGCCGTGGGCTCGCTGCACAGCGTGGCGCGGGCGATCTCCGCCGTGCTCAGGCCCGCCACCAGCTTCAGGCACAGCGCCACCTGAGCTTCGGGTGACAGCACGGGGTGGCAGGCGCAGCACATCAGGCGCAGCACGTCGTCGCCCAGCGTGTCGCTGCGGCGGGCGTCCAGCCCGTCCACGAAGTCGGGCTGCACCCCCGCTTGCAGGGCGTTCAGGTCGGCTTCCAGGGCTTCGTGGTGCCGCGCCAGCATCTGGTGGCGGCGCAGGTGGTCCAGCGCCTTGCGCTGGGCGGTGGTGGTCAGCCACGCGCCCGGGCGCTCTGGCAGGCCGTCCACCGGCCAGTGCTGCCAGGCGGCCAGCAGGGCGTCCTGGGCGATGTCTTCGGCCAGCGCCACGTCACGCACCAGGCGCGCCGTGGTGGCCACCACCGCCGCGGCTTCGGCGCGCCAAATGGCCGCCACCTGCGCGGCGAATGCCGCCGAGCCGGTGCCCGGGTTTGGCGGCGCGGGGACGGGCGGCATGGTGCCCGTCAAACCGGGGGTTCGCTGGGCATGTGGGCCAGCTCCCAGATGTGGCCGTCCAGGTCTTCAAAACCGTGCACGTACATGAAACCGTGGTCCTGCGGTGCCCGCGGGGCCTGGCCGCCGGCGGCCAGGGCTTTGGCCACCAGGGCGTCCACGTGGGCACGGCTGCTGCAGTTCAGGCACACCAACACCTCGGTGGTGTGCCGTGCATCGGCCACCGGTTTGGCCGTGAAGCCTTGGAAGAATTCGCGGGTCAGCAGCATGGCGTACAGCTGCGGGCCCAACACCAGGCAGGCGCCGATGTCGTTGGTGAAACGCTGGTCGAAGTCGTAGCCCAGGGCGCGGAAGAACTGCACGCTGCGTGGCAGGTCGGCCACGGGCAGGTTCACGTAGATCTGGCTGTGCATGGGACGTGGTCCTGTGTCGGTTGGAAGATCACAGACGACGAACCAAGCCGCGGGGTTTCGACAGCCCCGCGCTGCGCCTTCAAGCGCAGCGGGCCGCTGGCTGCGCGCCCAGCGCCACGGCGGGCAGGCCGTCGCTGAAACAAGGCCCCAGTGCGCGCACCTCGACCGTGGCCCAGCCCGCGGCCGGGCAGCGCCGCGCCAAAGCCAAGGCGTGTGCGTGGTCTTTGGCGTCCACCAGGAAGAAGCCCCCCACCATTTCTTTGGCTTCGGCAAAGGGGCCGTCCTGCTGCACCCACTGGCCCTGGTGCTGGCTGACGCGGCTGGCGTGCTCCAGCGACTGCAGCGATTGCGCTGCCTGCAGCACGCCTTCAGCCTGCAACGCCGCGGCATAGTCCAGCATTTGCTGATAAGCCAACAGGCCCTCCGCTTCGCCGCGCGCTTGGCGCTGGCCCACGGGCTCCACCACAAGCAACAGGTACTGCATAGCGCCCCACTGTAGTGCAGTCCCGGTCTCGGCGAAACCGTGCTTGCCGACGCCCGCGCGCGATGCCAACATGCGGCCGCCGACCACCCGCTGACCCCCCCCGCCCCAGCCCACCGAGGACCCCCATGGCCGCTGCCCTGTTCGACACCGAAGCCCTGACCAAGCTGTTTGAAAACGCCACGGCCGAACAAGGTGCGCAGCTCCAGCGTGCGGCCACCGAGGCCACGCTGGCGGGCTTGCGGGGGCGCGAGCTGACGCTGAAGAACATCCGCGCCGCCATGCAGGCCGTCAGCGCCGCGGCCAGCACCGGCGCCGCGCGCAACCTGGTGGGGCTGGACCCCGAACTGCTGCTCGCACAGGCCATGGACGGCATCGACCAGGCCCTGCTGAAGGCCGTGGACGCCCACCACCTGGCGCTGAAGCAGTTGCAGGCGCAAGGGGCCGACCTTCAGGACAAACACCTGAAGACCGCCATCACCGAACTGGAAAAGCTGGAAGACACCTTCTTTGCCACCATGAAGAAAGTGGCCGGCGACGCCGAAGGCCACATGGCCAGCGCCTGGGTGCCGGTGCTGGAAAAGTTCCGCGTGGGCGGCAGCCAGGTGGGCGCGCAGGCCCACCAGACCTTGGCCGACCTGACCGACCAGGTGCAACACAGCCTGCGCCAGCAGCGTGCCGCCGGCCTGCGTGCGGCCCAGGCCATGGCCGAGAGTTACACCGCCATGGTCAGCGGTGTGCTGCTGGGCATGGCCGAGGCCATGTCCACCGCGGCCCCCGCGCCGCGCAAGAAGGGCTGAGAGGCCCAGGCGCACCGCTTGCCGCCTGGCACGGTGCTGCAACCCCTCAGGCAGGGCCCCCCGGTTGCTGGGGGGCGGGCCGCTCGCCATAGCACAAACCGGGCTGAAAACCCCAGCCCCGGTCGGCGCCCGAACCCCCTAGACTCGCGCGCCATGAAAACCGCCGTCATCACGGGCACGGGCCTGTTCCGCCCGCCCCACGTCATCACCAACGCCGAACTGGTGCAGGCCTTCAACGCCTACGCCGACCTGCAGAACGCGAAAAACGCCGAGGCCATCGCCGCCGGTACGCTGCCGGCCATGGTGCATTCCAGCGTCGAGTTCATCGAAAAAGCCTCGGGCATCCGCCAGCGTTATGTGCTGGAAAAAGACGGCGTGCTCGACCCCACGCGCATGAAGCCGAAGTTCGAGCCCCGGCCCGACGAAGCCCTGTCGCTGATGGCCGAGATCGCGGTGCACGCCGGCCGCCAGGCCATCGCCGCAGCAGGCCGGGTGCCGGCCGACGTGGACGCCGTGTTGTGCGCCGCGGCCAACATGCAGCGCGCTTACCCGGCCATGGCCTGCGAGATCCAGGCCGCCCTGGGCTGCGGCGGTTACGGTTTCGACATGAACGTGGCCTGCAGCAGCGCTACCTTCGCGATCGAACAGGCCGTCAACGCTGTGCGCACCGGCAGTGCCAAGTGCGTGCTGGTGGTGAACCCGGAAATCACCTCGGCCCACCTGGAGTGGCGCGACCGCGACTGCCATTTCATCTTCGGTGATGTGTGCACCGCCGTGCTGGTGGAAGCCGAGGACAGCGCCGTCAGCGCCGACCGCTGGGCCGTGCTGGGCAGCAAGCTGGCCACGCAGTACAGCAACAACATCCGCAACAACGCGGGGTTCATGAACCGCTGCGAAGACACCCACCCCGACGCCCGCGACAAGACCTTCCGCCAGGAAGGCCGCAAGGTGTTCAAGGAAGTCGTGCCCATGGCGGCCGAACACATCGAGCAGCACCTGGCCACGCTGGGCATCGAGCCCACGCAGGTGCGCCGCTTCTGGCTGCACCAGGCCAACCTGGGCATGAACCAGTTGGTGCTGAAGCGCCTGGTGGGCCGCGAAGTCGGCGACGACATCGCGCCCATCATCCTGAGCGAGTACGCCAACACCGCCAGCGCCGGTTCCATCATCGCCTTCCACGAACACCACGCCGACCTGGCCGCGGGTGAACTGGGCGTGATCTGCTCTTTCGGCGCCGGTTATTCCGTGGGCAGCGTGGTGGTTCGCCGCCAGTGAAGCCGCCGCGCGCCACGCTGACGCTGCGCTTGCCCACGCGCCCACCGGTGCTGTGGCGCGTGATGACGGTCAGCCTGAGCCTGGGTGTGGCGCTCTCAGCAACGACCGACTGGTTGGCCGGTCAGCCTTTCCGCTGGGTGCCCACGCACTGGGTCATGGGCTTGGCCGCGCCGTCGGTGTTGGCCTGGTACCTGCTCTTGCCGGCGCGGGCTGGCGAAGGTGGGTTGCAGTTGTTCGACCACTTGGGCTTCCCCCGCCGTTTGGGCTGGCAGGACGTGCAGCGCGTGGAACTCGCCCGTTGGCCCGCGATGTTGTGGGCGCCTTCGCTGAAGGTGCATCTGCACAGCGGCCAAGTGCGCTGGTTGCCGCGCGACACCGCGCGCCTGGCCGAGCTGCACGCGTTGGCACTGCGGGTGGCCGGCCCCGAACACCCGCTGGTGCAGGCCCTGGCCACACCGCTGCACCGCCTGTAGCGCGGCCTGCCCAGGGGTTGGTGCTGTGCCGGGCGTAGAGTGCGCCCATGCCCATCGCCTGGATGCACCGCCTGACCGGCCGCGACCGGTCCACCGCCGCCAACCTGCAACTGGGCTGGGTGCTGACTTTCGTGGCCGGGGCCGTCAACGCCGGTGGTTTTCTGGCCGTGGGGCGCTACACCTCGCACATGACCGGCATCGTCTCGGCCGTGGCCGACGACCTGGCGCTGGGTTTCAGCCGCCTGGCCCTGGCCGGCGCCGTCGCGGTGGCCAGTTTTGTGCTGGGCGCCATGTGCACGGCCTGGTTGAGCAACGCCGCGCGGCGCAGCGGCCTGCACAGCGAATACGCCGCACCGCTGATGCTGGAAGCCGTGTTGCTGCTGTTGTTCGGCCTGATGGGCGCCAGCCTGCACCTGGCCACCGACGTGGTGCTGCCGGCCACCGTGCTGCTGCTGTGTTTCATCATGGGTCTGCAGAACGCCGTCATCACCAAGGTGTCGAAGGCGCAGATCCGCACCACCCATGTGACCGGCCTGCTGACCGACCTGGGCATAGAACTGGGCCGCCTGCTGTACTGGAACCGCACGCCCTTGGGGGCTGCGCTTCAGGTGCGGGCCGATCCTGAACGCCTGCGCATCCACGCCAGTTTGCTGGCCTGTTTCTTCGGCGGCGCGGTGCTGGGCGCGCTGGCCTTCAAGCACCTGGGTTATGCGGCCACGCTGCCTTTGGCCGCCGGCCTGACCCTGCTGGCCGCGCCGCCCTTGTGGACCGACCTGCGGCAGCGCCAAGCGCGGCCTTGACCTCAGCGCCACGCGCGCCCTTGATCCACCCAGCCCTTGCGCTATCGTGCCGGCCATGACGGCCCCACACGCTTCCCACACCTTCTTCTGGCACGACTACGAGACCTTCGGCCGTGTGCCGCGCCGTGACCGGCCGGCGCAGTTCGCCGGCATCCGCACCGACGCCGACCTGAACGAACTGGGCGAAGAAGCCAACTGGTTCTGCCAGCCCGCCCCCGACACCTTGCCCGACCCCGAGGCCTGCCTGCTGACCGGCATCCTGCCGCAACAGGCCCTGGCCCAAGGCATGGCCGAACACCGCTTTGCCGAGCGCATCCTGGGCGTGCTGGGCGCGCCGGGCACGGTGGGCGTGGGCTACAACAGCATCCGCTTCGACGACGAGGTGACGCGCTTCCTGTTCTGGCGTAACTTGATCGACCCCTACGGCCGCGAATGGCAGAACGGCTGCAGCCGCTGGGACCTGCTGGACACCGTGCGCGCCTGTTGGGCGCTGCGGCCCGAGGGCATCACCTGGCCCAAACACACCAGCGGCGACATGGCCGGCCGCCCCAGCTTCAAGCTGGAACACCTGAGCGCGGCCAACGGCCTGGCCCACGAAGCCGCGCACGACGCCTTGAGCGACGTGCGCGCCACCATCGCGCTGGCGCGGCTGGTCAAGACCGCCCAGCCGCGGCTGTGGGACTTCTGCCTGAAGCTGCGCGACAAACGTGCGGTGCAGGCTGAAATCGGCGTGGGCCGGCCTTTTGTGCACCTGTCGGGCATGTACCCGGTGGAACGCGGCTGCACGGCCATCGTGTGGCCGCTGGCGCCGCACCCCACGAACAAGAACGAGCTGATCGTGTGGGACTGCAGCGCCGACCCCGCGCTGCTGGCCGGCCTGAGCGCCGAGGACATCAAGCTGCGCCTGTACACACGCCGCGAAGACCTGCCCGAAGGCGTGGAGCGCCTGCCCATCAAGACCATCCACATCAACAAGAGCCCGGTGGTCATCGGCAACCTGAAGACGCTGGCCGGTGCCGGCGGCCCGGCCGAACGCTGGCAGCTGGACGTGGCCCAGGCCCTGCAACACGCCGAAGCCGCGGCGGCGCTGGCCCCGCAGCTGGCGGGCCTGTGGCCGGCGGTGTTCAACCGGCTGACGGGCGCCGGTGCCGGGGGCGCCCCAGGCGCCGACACCGACGTGGACGAAGACCTGTACGGCGGCTTTGTCGGCAACGACGACCGCCGCCAGCTGGAGCGCCTGCGTGCCCTGGACGGCGAGGCCCTGGCCAACAAGCGTGTGGCTTTTGAAGACAACCGGCTGGACGAGCTGCTGTTCCGCTACCGCGCGCGCAACTTCCCGCAGACGCTGGACAGCACCGAACAGCAGCGCTGGCTGCAGCACTGTGCAGAACGCCTGCACCAGGGCGCGGGCGGCGGGCTGACCTTGCAAGCCTTTTTCGAACGCATCGACCAGTTGGCCGAACAGGCCAACGAGCGCGAGGACGAACGCGCGCAAGGCCTGTTGGAGGCCTTGTACGACTACGCTGAGAGCATCGCGCCAGAAGCGCCTTGAGGTGTTTCGGGGTGCCCTGCGGCACCCGCCATGACGCCTTGAACCTTTGGCGTTAGGCGCTCACACTATCGCGTGCTGCAACAGGCTTTGGTAGGCCGGCTGGCAGGCTTCGGCGGCCCGCAGGGCTTCGCCCTGCAGCTGCACCTGGCGCTGGCGCGGTGCCTCAAAACCGGTGCTGGCCCACACGGCGGCGTACCAATGCGGGGCCCACACACCGTCGCTGTCGCGCGGGCCGGCCGGCCAGTGCAGCATGTGTTCTGTGAAGGGCAGGCCGAAGTGCGCGCACAGCCGCTGCAGTTGCGCGGCGGGTGCGTGCAGAAAACGTTCGGCGTCGATGACCGGCGGCGCCTGGCCCAGGCGCTGGGCCACGGCGTCGAACAGCTGGGCTTGTTGCAGCAGGCCGATGTCGTCGGCCACCACGCTGGCGCGGGACTTCACATAGCTGGCCACCACCAGGGCCGGGTCGCGGATCAGAAAGACGTGGTGCAGCCCATGCACCCAGCCGGTGTCGTGGCCGGGCAGCAGGTGGTGCGTCATGTGCTTCTGGTACCAGACCGGCCGGCCGGCCGGCGCCGGGCCGGTGGTCAGCGCGGCCACCACGCGGCCGAGGTCGGTGTCGCCGGCGGCGATCACCTCGTCGCGGCCCGGGTGGTCCAGCTGCGTGGCCTGCAGGTAGTGCGCGTACAGCGGTTCGTCGCTGACGGCGCAGTCGCCGCGGTTTTCCCAGGCGCGCATCATGGCCGTGCTGATGTTGCGCGGGCCGCTCCAGGCGGCAATCCGCAACGGAGGCGGTGTGCTGCTCATGCCGCCACCCGCCGCTGGGCTTGTTCGGCCACGTCGGACAGCATCAGGGCGCGGTACAGGCCTTGCAGCCGCTGCACCACGGGGCCGGGCAGGGGCAGCGCGCCGCCGTCCTCGGCTTCGCCGATCACGCGCCCGTCGATCTGCCGCACCGGCGCCAGCCCGGCGAAGGTGCCGGTGCAGAAGGCTTCTTCGGCGCTGTAGACCTCGGCCAGGCTGAAGTTCTTCTCGCGCGCCGTGATGCCGGCCTGTGCGCACACACGCAGCACGTTAGCGCGGGTGATGCCACCCAGGCAGTAGTCGCCGGTGCTGGTCCACACCTCGCCGCGGCGCACGATGAAGAAGTGTGTGCTGTTGCAGGTGGCCACGAAACCGTGCGGGTCCAGCATCAGCGCTTCGTCGGCACCGGCCGTGTAGGCCTGCACACAGGCGGTGATGCAGTTCAGCTTGCTGTGGCTGTTCAGCTTGGGGTCTTGCACGTCGGGGAACCCGCGGCGCACGTGCACGGTGAACAGGTTCAGGCCACGCTGCAGGGTCTCGGGCTTGGCCAGCTTGAACTCGGGGATGATGACGATGGTGGCCGGCCCCACGGTGACCCGCGGGTCCTGGTAGGGCGTGCGTTTGACGCCGCGCGTCACCATCAGCCGCACATGCACGCCGGTGCCGTTTTCGCCCACCATGCCGTTGGCGGCCAGCGTGGTGTAGAGCGCGTCGGTCAGCTGGGCGCGGCCGAGGCCGATGTCCATCGCGATGGCTTTGGCGCCTTCCCACAAACGGTCGAAGTGCTCGCGCAGAAAGGCCGGGTGGCCGTTCACGATGCGCAGGCCTTCCCACACGCCGTCGCCCAGCACAAAGCCGCTGTCGAACACCGAGACCATGGCCTCGTTGCGGTGCTTCAGCTGGCCGTTCACCCAGATGCGGATGTCGGCGTTGCGCGGGTCGTCGTGGAACTCGTGGATGCTTTCGGCGCGTTGCAGGCTCATGGTGCGGTGGGGGTCGCTCAGGTGGTGGCCAGTCTATCGGGCGGGCGATGCGGTCTTCGCCGGCGCGGCGCACCCGGGCGCCGGGCCTGGGGCCGCTGGCGCGGGTGATTGTTCCGATCAGTGCAACGACCTATTGACTTGTGGCGGCTTTTTCCAGCGATTGTTGATCTCTACAGTTCATCCCATCGCAACGACACACATTGAAAGAGAGCCCGCCATGAACAGCCGCCAAACCGCCCGTCGCTTCCAAGCCATTGCCCTGATCGCCGCTTCGCTGACCGCTGGCAGCGCCTTCGCCGACGGCGACACCCCCGACTACCCGAAGGCCATCACCAGCAGCGTCAGCCGCGCCCAGGTGGAAGCCGACACCATCGCCGCCCTGCGTGGTGGCCAAGTGGCCCGCAACGAATACGACGCCAACCAGTACGCCAAGGCCGTGGTGCCGGCCAGCTTGGTGCGTGTGCAGGTGCTGGCCGAAGCCCGCGAAGCCCGCCGCCTGGGCCTGGTGGTGGAAGGCGACGGCACGCAAGCCGTGCCCACCGCCAGCCAGCTGGAACAAGTGCGCTTGGCCGGTGTGAACGCCGTCAACCAGCGCCTGGCGCAAGCCCGCTGATCTCCCCGAGCGCCACGCTGGCGCTTGGTGGACATCACGCACACCGCACACGGGGCCCTTCATGGGCCCCGTGGCCATTTCAGTCCACGGGTTTCGTCAGGTACAGCCCCTCGCGGCCCACGATGGGCTGGCGCGTGGGCATCAGCACCGTGCAGTCGGCGCAAGGCGCCACGATCTGTTCGTCTCCGTCGGTGGCGATCAGCTCGCCTGCCTGGAACACCTCGAAGCCCACCAGCGGGCGGGTGAAGGCGAACTGCGGTGTTTTCACCACCACGGTCTGCAGCAGCTCAAAGCGCCGCGGTGGTGCCAGGTCCATCGGCTGCGGGGCCACCAGGCCGAAGTGCGCCAGGAAGCGCTGCGTCACGGCCTTGGCGCGTTCGCCCGAGGCCGCCTGGAAATGCTGGCCGCATTCGGCCACCAGGGCCACGCCGTGGTGGTGGGGCTCGCCGTGGGCGCCGTGTTGGATCAGCGGTGTGCCCGAGCCCAGGCCTTGCGGCATCACCATGTGCACGGCAGGGAAACCGATGGCCAACGCGGCGGCGCTGTTGCGCGCAAAGGCCGGGTAGACCCAGAAAGGCTGCACGTCGGTGCTGGTGCTGTGGATGTCCAGGATGTGGTCGGCCGCGGCCACCACGGGCCGCAGTTCGCGTGCGCGGCGCAGTTCGGGGCTGTCTTCGCCGCCGTCCAGCCAGGCGCTGCTCCACACGCGGTTCAGGTTGTGCACCAGCTGCCGGCTCTCGAAGGGCTGTTCGGCGTTGAAGCTCTCGTAAGCCGCCACGTTGGCGAAGCTGACGGTCAAGCTGCCGTGCAGCGGGCGCACGCCGCGGTCCAGCAGGTCGCAGGCGGCCACCATGCCGCAGAACTCGTTGCCGTGGGTCAACGCGTTCACCAACACGTGGGGGCCGGGGCGGCCGCTGTCGAAGCGGTGCACGTAAGGCACACCGGTGTTGCCAGCGCGGTAGGCGCTCAGGTCACGGGGCAGCAGTTCAAAGGCAGGGTGGTTCATGCAGGGCGGGGTCGGTGGGCCAGCCCCGGTTGTAGCGGAAACCCCGCGCGGGGGTGGTCCGAATGTCGGGCCGGGTGCTGGCGCGCGGGCACAATGCTGGCCATGGACCAACTCCCCACCCTGCAGTCCGACCCCGTGTCGAAGATCCACCTCATCGGCGGCGAAAAAGGCGGCGTCGGCAAGTCCATGGTGGCGCGTTTGCTGGCGCAGTACTTCATCGACCAGCAACAGCCCTTCATCGGCTTCGACACCGACCGTTCCCACGGCGCGCTGATGCGCTTTTACGCCGACTACGCCTCGCCGGCCCTGGTGGACCGCTACGAGGCGCTGGACGCGCTAATGGAAGCCGCGCTGGAACAACCCCAGCGCCGTGTGCTGGTGGACCTGGCCGCGCAGACGCAGGAGCCGCTGCTGAAGTGGATGGACGAGTCCGGCGTGCTGGACCTGGCCGACCTGTCCGGCATCGCCCTGGTGCACTGGCACGTGATGGACAACGGCCGCGACAGCGTGGAACTGCTGGAGCGCCTGCTCGAGCGTTTCGGCCAGCGTGTGCGGTACGTGCTGGTGAAGAATGAACTGCGCGGCGGCGACTTCGGCCAGCTCGAACGTTCCGGCCTGCTGGAGCGCGCCCGTGCCCTGGGCGGTCAGGTGCTGACGCTGCGCAAGCTGCACGACAGCGTGGTGCAGAAGATCGACGCCGGCAACGCCAGCTTCTGGGCCGCGCGCCACAACACCGGCAGCGACGGCCCGGGCCTGGGCATCATGGAACGCCAGCGCCTGAAGATGTGGTTGGCCCACGCCAACGCCGAACTGGCGCGCGCCCAGCCTTAAACGCCGTTGGTGCCCGCCACGCGGGCCCGCAGGTTCAGCGCGGTGCGCTGGCCTCGGCTGCCGGGGCCGCGGCGCTGGCCGCTGAAGCCGCTTCCGCGGCCGCAGGGGCTGCTTCGTCGCCGGCCTCGGTGTAGTGCCAGTCCTGGCCGGTCCACACCACGCCGCTGGGCGGCACCAACGCCTGCACCGGCACGCCCTTCAGGGCCGTGGCCATCGCGCCCAGCCAGATGGGCAGCGCCAGCCCGCCACCGGTTTCGCCTTCGCCCAGGCTGCGGGGTTGTGGGTGGCCCATCCAGGCCACGCCTACGCGGCTGGGTTGGAAACCGGCGAACCAGGCGTCCACCGCGTCGTTGGTGGTGCCGGTCTTGCCGTACAGGTCAGGCCGCTGCAGCGTGGCCTGGGCGCGCGCGGCCGTGCCGCTGCGCGTCACCTCGTTCAACAGGCTGTTCACCAGGAAGACGTTGCGCGCTGGCACCACACGCTGGGCTTCGTCCAACGGCGCGGGTTCGGGTGCCTGGTACAGCGTTTGGCCCTGCGCATCGGTGATGCGTTCGATCAGCACCGGCTGCACCTTGTAGCCCCCATTGGCCAGCACCGCGTAAGCCGTGGCCAGCTGCAGGGGCGTGGTGCTGCCGGCGCCCAGGGCCAGGGTCAGGTTGTCGGGGTGCCGGCGGCGGTCGAAGCCGAACTTTTCGGCCCAGGCCAGCGTGGGGCCGATGCCGGTCTGTTCCAGCAGCCGGATGCAGACCATGTTTTTCGAACGCGCCATCGCTTCGCGCACGCTGATGGGGCCGTCGAACTTGCCGTCGCTGTTCTGCGGGTTCCAACTGCCGGGCTCGCCGTTGCCAAAGGGCGTGTCGTCCACCAGGGTGTCGGGTGCCACGCCGTTTTCCAGGGCGGCGGCGTACACAAAAGGCTTGAACGAGGAGCCCGGCTGTCGCCAGGCCTGGGTGGCGTGGTTGAAGTTGCGGCGGTGGAAGTCAAACCCGCCCACCAGGGCCCGCACACGGCCGTCTTCTGGCGACAGCGCCACGTAGGCGGCTTCGGCCTGCGGCCACTGCACCAGGGCCCAGGTGGTGGTCGGGGCCTTGGCTGTGGCGCCTGTGCCCCCTACAAAGGTGTTGGGCAGCGCCGCGCCTTGGCCGGTGATGCCCACCACCCGCACCACGGCGCCACGCCGCACAGCCAGGGCGTTGGTTGCGCCGGGCTTCAGGCCAGCGGCGGCCAGGCGCAGGCCGTTGCCGGTGATGCGCACGGTCTCACCGTTGGCCAGCAGGGCCATCACCTCGGCAGGGCTGGCCTTCAGCACCACGGCCACACGCAGGTCTTCGTCGTCCGTGTGTTCGCGCAGCAGCTGGGCAGCTTGTTTTTCGGCCTCGGCGTCGTCGGCCGGCAGCTTTTCAAAGTCTTCAGGCCCCCGCCAAGGCTGGCGTGCCTCGTGGGCCAGCAAGGCCTTGCGCAAGGCCAGGTGGGCGGCCTGCTGTTCGGCAGCGCGCAACGTGGTCACCACGCGGATGCCTTCGGTGTAGGCGGCCTTCTCGCCCAGGCGCTCCACCACGGCCTGGCGCGCCATGTCGGCCACGTGCTGGGCCACCACGGCCTGGCTGCCGGGGCGGCGCAGCACCAGCGGCTGGGCCACGGCGGCCAGGCGCGTGGCTTCGTCGATCACACCGGTTTCGCGCATGCGCAGCAGCACCACCTTCTGCCGCTGTTTGGCGCGGTCGAAGTTGACGATGGGGTTGGCGTGGATGGGGTTCTGCTGCAGGCCGGCCAGCATGGCGGTCTCGGCCACGTCCAGTTCTTCCAGGCGCTTGCCGAAGTAGGTCTGCGCCGCCGCGGCGTAGCCATAACTGCGCTGGCCCAGGTAGATCTGGTTCAGGTACAGCTCCAGGATCTGGTCTTTGCTGAGCCGCGCTTCGATCTTGTAGGTCAGCAGCGCTTCTTTCAGCTTGCGCTCGGCCGTGCGCCGCGTGCTCAGAAAGAAGGTGCGTGCCACCTGTTGTGTGATGGTGCTGGCGCCTTGCGGCAGGCCGCCCGTGGTGTTGGCCCACAGCGCGCGCAGCACGCCGCGGGGGCTGATGCCGCCGTGTTCGCGGAAGGTGTGGTCTTCCACGGCCACCACGGCGTCTTGCAGCAGCTTCGGGGTCTTGGCCAGTGGCACGTACAGGCGGCGTTCGCTGCCGAACTGCGCGATCTCCACGCCGTCGCTGGTGAAGACCTGCAGGTGCTGGCGCGGTTTGTAGTCCAGCACCTCGTCCAGCGGCGGCAGGTCGCGGCTGTGCCACAGCAGCATCAGCAGCAGCACCACCACCGGCAGCAGCAGCAACACGGCCGCGCCCCACAGCAGGTGGCGCGGTTTCAGGGGGTGGGGCAGGGTCCAGGCCATGGGGCGTCTGTGCTCAGGTTCTCAGGGCAGCAGTTCGAAACGTGCGAAGCCGTTGTCCAGCGCCTTCATCAGCCGCGCCTGCGGCGTGGCGGCCTGGTAGGGCAGGGCGCCAGCGCCGGTGTCGAACCACAGCTTCACGCCAGGCACCGGGCGCACGCGCCAGTTGCCGTCGGTCTGTGGCGTGTAGGTTTTTTGTGCACTCAGGTATTCGGCCAGCACCACGCGGGTTTCATCCTGTGTGTCCAGCACGATCTGGCTGCCGTCCAGGCCGGGGAAGCTGCCGCCGCCGCTGGCGCGGTAGTTGTTGGTCACCACGATGAATTGGGCCGTGTCGTCCAACGCTTGGCCGTTGTGGCGCACGTTCACCACGCGCCGTGCCTGCGGGGCCTGCAGCTTGCCGTTGCCGTCGTAACGCGCGGGCTGGGTCAGGTCCAGTTCGTACTGCAGGCCTTCGATGACGTCGAAGTTGTAGGTGCGGAAAGCTTCGTTCACCAGCGGCTGTTCGGCCGGGCCGTCGGGGGCGATGCGGTTGAACTGGCCGGCGCTCATCTCCAGCCATTCGCGCACCTGGGCGCCGGTCAGCTTCACGGCCTTCAGCGTGTTGGGGTAGACGTAGAGCGAGGCCACACCGCGCAGCGCCAGCGGGCCGGCCGGCACGTCGGTGTAGTAGTTGGCGCCCATGCGGCCGCCGGCCTTGAAGGGCGCGGCGGCCGACAGCAGCGGCAGCCCTTCGTGCGGCGTGCCCTTCAGCAACTTCTTGGCGTGCTCGCGCTGCGCCTCGGCCACCACCTGCACGCTGGCGTCGTCGCGCACCAGCGCGAAGTAGCTGGTGATGGGCGCCGTGGTGCGTGCCACCTCGGCGTTCATCTGCTTCACGGTGGCCGCGTGTTCTTCGGCCACCAAGGCGTTGATGACCGGGTCGGGTTGCACCAGGGCCTTGCGCGTGGCGCGGTCAAATACAGGGCGCAGGTGGCTGCGGCCTTCTTTCACTCTCCAGGCGCCGCTGCTGTCGTCCAGCACCAGGTCCACCACGCCCAGGTGGCTGCCCCAGGCGCCGGCCATCACCGCGGGCACGCCGTGGATGGTGCCGCGCGCCAGGTCCACGGCCGGGTGTTTGCCGAAGAAGGTGCCGGGGAATTCACCGTGCGAGTGGCCGAACAAGATGGCGTCCACGCCCGGCACCTGGGCCAGGCGGGCCACCACGTTCTCG
>JBKCUM010000074.1:0-2277 GCA_046318395.1 Rubrivivax sp. | reverse complement strand
CTGCGGGTGCAGTTCGGCCAGCATGCCGATGCGCATCCAGTGTTCGGCCTGCGCGTTGATGGACCGCGACAGCGCCTGGCTGGCGACGCGCAGGTTTTCGTGTGTCTGGTCGGAGATTTTGACGATGCCCATGGCGGCAGTCTATATGAAACGTATATGTTTTGTATAGAGGGCCGACGGCGGGCGCACCTGCAGCGCCGGCTGGGCCCTACGGGGTGCCCGCACAGCGCCCGTGGCCGTCCTGCGTTTGCACGACACCTTCGCCATGAAGACCGCCGTCATCCCCCAGGTCCGTGTCGAGCCGGCGTTGCGCGCTGAACTTGATGCCGTGCTGTTGCCGGGCGAGACCCTGACCGGGTTTGTCGAAGCATCGGTGCGTCGCGCCGTTGAGCAAAGGCGTGCGCAAACCGACTTTGCCGCACGCTGCGAGGCCTCGTTGGCGGCGTATGAACGAACCGGGCTGGCCATCCCTTCCGACGCGGTGCTGACCCAACTCGAGGCGAAAGTCGCGGCGCGGGTGAAACAACTGCGCGATGACGTTCAGGGTTGAGTTCACGCCCGAGGCCTTGGCCGATCTGGAGCGTTGGTTCGACTTCCTGTTGGACCGCGCTGAGACGGTGGAAGACGCCCTGCGTGCCTACGAGGCGGTCGAGTCCATCCGCACCGCAGCCAACAGCCATCTGTCAACAACGCCCTACAGCTACCGCAAGGTGGGCCCACGCCCGACACTTCGCGAGCTGATCGTCCCGTTCGGCGCCACAGGCTACGTTCTGCGGTTTGACATTCGTACGCCGGAATTGGTGCTCGTCATTGGCGCGCGCCACCAGCGCGAAGAAGACTTCCAATGAAGCTGCGCCCCGGTTCGGCTGACGGCTGCCCCTGCAGCTTGCCCTGGCGCCGTTCAACATGTGGGCCAGCACCGGACCGGCACAGCCCCGTGGCCGCATGCACTGCCGCCTGAAGCACGACAAGGACACCCCATACAGCACCGCAAACGCCACCTCCTGCTCGCCGCCGCGGCCCTGGGCCTGGGCATCACCGGCCCGGCCCGCGCGCATGGCAACGGCGACCACACCAAGAAGCCCGGCCCCGTTAGCAAAGAGCAAAAGCCTTGGGGCGTGGCCGGCGATGCCCAGGCCGTGCGGCGCACCGTTGACGTCACCATGGGCGACCACATGCGGTTCACGCCCGAGCGCATCGCCGTGCGCCTGGGCGAAACGCTGCGCATCAGGGTGCGCAACACCGGCCAGGTGATGCACGAGTTCGTCATCGGCACCCCGGCCGAAAACGCCAAGCACGCCGAGCTGATGCTCAAGTTCCCGAACATGGAGCACGACGAGCCCTACATGGCCCATGTGGCGCCGGGCCAAACCGGCGAGATCGTCTGGACCTTCAACCGCGCCGGCACCTTCGAGTTCGCCTGCCTGATCGCCGGGCACTACCAGGCCGGCATGGTGGGCACGGTGGTGGTGGCCCCGGCGCGCCAAGCATGAGCCGCATGCACAGACGCCGCGCCTTGGCCACGCTGCTGGGTGGCGCCGGTTGGGTTTCAGCGCCTGGGTTGGTGCGTGCGCAGGGCCCGGCCCCAGCCGGCGCGCAGGCCTTGGTCGAGGTGTGGAAAAGCCCGACCTGCGGCTGCTGCAAGGACTGGATGACCCACCTGCAGGCCCACGGCTTTCGGGTGAAGGCCCACGACGTGGGCAACACCGCAGCCCGCACGCGGATGAAGGTGCCCGCCAAGCTGGGCTCGTGCCACACCGCTTGGGTGGGCGGCTACGCCATCGAGGGGCACGTGCCCGCAGCCGACATCGTGCGGCTGCTGAAAGAGCGCCCCCAAGCCATCGGCCTGGCCGTGCCAGGCATGCCCATCGGCTCGCCGGGCATGGACGGGCCTGCGTATGGCAACCGCCAGGAGCCTTACGACGTGCTGCTGATTGCTCAGGACGGCAGCACGCGGGTGTTCAGCAGTTACTTCAAGGCCAAGGCGCGGGTGTGAGCCGGGGGCCGCGTTCCCTTCACGGTCTAAGGTGATGGGCTGACGGTCTGGCGTGTGGATGGGTGGGCGTGCTGGGGCTGCACACATTCGGCGGGCGGGTCCGGCCGTTGCTAACGCTTGGGTTGGGTGTGTCGGCTGCAGACTGAGGCTGTGTGGAAACTCTTTCGCACCGACAGAGTCGCAGTTCCAGCACTTGAGGCGGGAGCGATCAATGGGGCGATACGTTGAAGGCCAGGACCGAACGCAGAGCGTTCTGTTCCCCGAGCGACTCGATGACTGGA
>JBKCUM010000073.1:0-28005 GCA_046318395.1 Rubrivivax sp. | reverse complement strand
GCCTGCCCCGAGCCGGCGATCGGGATCGCGCCGGAGAACAGCAGCAGTTTTTCCGTCAGCGTGGTCGTGCCCGCGTCGGGGTGGGAAATGAGGGCGAAGGTGCGCCGGCGGTGCACCTGGGCCTGCAGGGGGCTGGACATGGTGGGTGCGGCGCAGGGCCGCTTGAGGAAACTGCGGATTATCGGAGCCGCGTCCTTCATGCGCCTTTCCGCCTGACGATCGGGTGCGCGCAGCCGGCGGTGCTCGCCCGGCTCAACTCACCCGATCCGCGACTTTCTGCGTTGCGATGATCAGGTCATCCACCAGCCGATCGCTGATGTCCAGGCCGCCCTCGTATTCGCTGAGGTTTCTGATGTCGTGGCAACGGGACAGTACGCGCCAGACTTCTGGCCCCAGCCCGACTGTGTGCTGCAGGACCTGGAACACGATGTAACGGTTGCCTGATCGATAACCCATTCGACGCAAGGCTGCCAGGCTGAGGGCGTGTGCGGCGTTGTAGGCCAGATCGAATCGGCTTTCGATGGATAACGCCTTGTTCTGTGCATCCAACAACCTTCGCCTTCCCGACAGGACCAGGTTCTCGCACTCACGGGCGTCGACGGGCTCCTGCCGCAGCGGCTTGCCAGGCCCGCACAGGTTGTCAAGCTCAGAGATCTTGCTCATTGCCGATCACCCAGATCTTGGGTTGCTCAAGCACTCGCAAGAGAAAGGCGTTCTTCAAGCCGGCCTTCTCTCTCAGCTCGGTCGATGAGTAGATGGTGGTGTTGATCCCTCGCAGCAGCTTCACCTCCGCTGAGAGCAGGGCATTGATCAAATCGGGGTGCGTCAGCGAGTCGCTGACGACAAACAGATCCAGGTCACTTGCAGCGGTGTCGGTGTGCTTGGCTACCGAGCCGAAGATGAACGCGCACTTGATGTGGGGCGCGTATTGCTCAAGTGCTGCCCTAATGGGCTGGGCAACGCCAAAAGTCTTCTGAACTATCTGTACCAGTTCGTTGAAGATGGGCGATGCTGCGTTGGCCTGAAAGTGCCGCTGAGAACCGATCTCGCGAGAGGTCACGAGGCCGCTGGATGAAAGACGCGCCAATTCGCGCTGCACAGCGCCGGAACCAGAGCCGGTGAGCCTGATCAGTTCGTTGGAAAAAAAGGACCGGTGAGCCTGCCCGAACAGCAAGGCCAGCAGGCGCTGCTGAGTCGTTGTGAACAACGCGTCGCCTAGGCCCACAGGCCTGTGCGATTTGGAAGCGGCGCCACCTTTCATGCTCATTTTGGGCATTGTAGTGCCCATATTGGGCATGGCGCTGCGCTCTCCATGGGCGGGCGCGGAGAGACGACCGCCGCCGAGGCGAAGGGGGTGGCCGGCAGATGCTTGAGATTGCGCATGTGTCATTGCAAGACCTGAACCCGAACTCCGATGCCGCCAGGGACCCTCTCCCTTGCGGCGGACGCGAGTCTAGCACGGCGGCCCTAGAGGATGCTCTTGAAGGCGTCTTAAAAAGGTTAAACTTGTCTTGAGAGCACTTTTGTTTTGCTGAGAGCCCACAGGCCTTGGTGAGACCGAACGGCCGCAAGCCCTGGTGAACCCATGACCGCCCGCAACAAGCTGCTGAGCGCCCCACCCTATTCCGTCGAGCAGACGCTGAAAGCCTTGGGTGCCAACCTGCGCACGGCGCGCCTGCGGAGGAACCTGACCATCGCCGACATGGCCGGGAAGATCGGCACAGGCGTGCGTGCCGTGGCCGACGCCGAGCGCGGCAAGCCTTCGACGGGCATCGCCGTCTACACCGCGATGCTGTGGGCGCTCGACCTGCTTCACCAGGTGGCCGATGTGGCGGCGCCGGATCGCGATGAAGAAGGCCAGGCCCTGGCGCTCACGCGCGAGCGCAGCCGCGCCCGCCCGAAGACGGACCTGAGCAATGACTTCTGAAGCGCGGGGCGAATGCTTCGTCTACATCACCCTGCCAGGTGAGACCGCGCCCGTCACCGCAGGCCGTTTCGCACTCACCATGGACCGCCGTGGCGTGCCCGAAGGCCGGTTCGTCTATGGCCGCAGCTACCTGGAACGCCCCAACGCCGTGGCTCTCGACCCGGTCGAACTCAAGCTCGCGCCGCGCACCTACGCCACCGTGGCCATGGGCGGTGTCTTCGGCGCCTTGCGCGACGCAAGCCCGGACCACTGGGGCCGCCGCGTCATCCAGCGGCACCTTGGCAAGGCCCAGCCCGGCGAGATGGACTACCTGCTGCACTCGCCTGATGACAGGGCGGGTGCGCTCGGCTTCGGGCTCCACCAGACGCCGCCGGCGCCCAGGCGCTCCTTCAACCAGACGCTTGATCTGGCCACGGTGCAACGCATCGCGGACGCCCTCGTGGCGGACGACCACCTGCCGGCCACAGGGGGCGCCCAGGAGGCTGATCACGACCAGGTCGAGAGACTGATGTTGATTGGCACGTCCATGGGCGGCGCACGCCCCAAGGCCGTGGTCGAAGATGACGACGGCCTGTGGCTGGCGAAGTTCAACAGGCCCGACGACGCCTGGAACAGCGCGCGGGTCGAACACGCCATGCTGACGCTTGCACGGGCCTGCGGCCTGGCTGCCGCGCACAGCCGGGTGGTCGAGGTGGCGGGCCGCGACGTGCTGCTGGTCAAGCGCTTCGACCGTGAGAAAACCCAAGCCGGCTATCGGCGCGCCCGCATGGTGAGCGCCTTGACCCTGCTGCGCGCAGAAGACACCTATCAGGCCCGAGATAAATGGTCCTACGTGCTGCTGGCAGAAGAATTGCGGCGCGTCTGCAGCGAACCCGCAGACAACGCGGCGGAGTTGTTCCGCCGCATGTGCTTCAACGCGCTGATCTCGAATGTCGATGATCACCCGCGCAACCACGCTGTGATGGCGCAAGCCGCAGACTGGAAGCTGTCGCCTGCCTACGACCTGACCCCGGCCGTGCCGGTCAGTTTGGAGCAGCGTGATCTCGCCATGGCATGCGGTGACGCGGGCCGGTTCGCCAATGCTGCCAATCTTCTGTCGCAAAGCGCGCGTTTCCTGCTCGAAGCCCCGCAAGCCCGCGCGATGGTCGACGCCATGGAAGCGCAGGTGCGCGCAACCTGGTACGCCACGGCCCGGGCCGCCGGCGTGTCCGAGCGCGACTGCGCGCGCATCGCGCCTGCCTTCGCCTACCCGGGTTTTCGATTGGCGCAGCAGACTTGACTGCCGTGGGGAAGTTCATGGACCGTAGCCCGCGTGGGGCCTTCAGCGCGGTTGAAGGAACTCTTCAACGTTCTCTCCAAGCCGTCTATCGATTCAGAGTGGGGAAGACAGCCTGGCCCAAGCACCGCCCGGACCCGGGTGCCCTCACGACAAGCGCTTCACCCCCGGCAACTCACAGGCATACACCGCGTTGCGCAGCGCTGCGATGGCTTCGTAGCGGGTGAAGCTGCGGCGCCAGGCCAGCACCACGCGGCGGGTGGGCACGGGGGCTTCGAACTTCAGGTAGGCCACGTGGGGCTGGGCGCCCTTGGGCACGCTGAGCTGCGGCACCACCGTGACGCCCATGCCCGAGGCCACCATGTGCTTGATGGTCTCCAGCGACGACCCCTCGAAGCTCTTGCGGATGCCGTCGGCGTTGCTGGAAAAGCGCGCGAACTCCGGGCACACCTCCAGCACCTGGTCGCGGAAGCAGTGGCCGGTACCCAACAGCAGCATGGTCTCCTGCTTAAGCTCCTGCGAGCTGACCTTCTTGCGTTTGGCCAGTGGGTGGCTCTTGGGCACGGCCACCATGAAGGGCTCGTCATACAGCGGCGCCACGGCCAGGCCCGTGTCCGGGAAGGGTTCGGCCATGATGGCGCAGTCGATCTCGCCGCTGCGCAGCATGTCCAGCAGCTTGACCGTGAAGTGCTCGTGCAGCATCAGCGGCATCTGCGGCACGCGCTCGATGGCCTGGCGCACCAGGTCGGGCAGCAGGTACGGCCCGATGGTGTAGATGATGCCCAGCTTGAGCGCGCCCGACAGCGGGTCTTTGCCGCTCTTGGCGATCTCCTTGACGGCGGCGGCTTGCTCGATCACCACCTGCGCCTGGCGCACGATGGCCTCGCCCAGCGCCGTAACGCTGACCTCGTTGCCCCCGCGCTCGAAGATCCTGACGTCCAGCTCTTCCTCCAGCTTCTTCACCGCCACGCTGAGCGTGGGCTGCGAGACGAAGCAGGCCTCTGCCGCGCGGCCGAAATGCCGCTCGCGTGCCACGGCGACGATGTAGCGAAGTTCCGTCAGGGTCATGGCGAGAGATTGTCGGTCAGTGGCCTGCTACTTGGCACATGCCATCGGGAGGGCGCCGGGCCGATGAAACCTCCCTGAAACCGCCCTGAAACCGTGCCCTCGGCGGGGCGGGTATGCTCGCGCCCGCCCGTGCGCAGCACGCTCCATGTTGCCGCGCGCTGTGCCGCCCCCGACCCCTGCCGTTGACCATCATGCCCCACGCCCTCCATTGCCACCGCCCGGCCCGCCCGACCAGCGGCGCACCGACCGTCGCCTTGACCTGTGCCCTGATGCTGGCCCTGGCAGCCTCCACTTCCGGCGCCCAGCAGGCGGCACCGGCTCCTGCGGCGGCACCTGCCCTGCAGGTGGTCCAGACCGTGCGGGCCGAGTTCGCGACCCCGATCAATGCGGCCCAGTCGCTGCTCGGCCAAGGGCAGCTCGATGAAGCCATGCGCAATGTGGCGCTGGCCGCTGCGCTGCCCAACCTTACGCTCTACGAGACCATGCTGCTGGAGCGCACCCGTGCGGCGGTGGCCCAACGGCAGGGCAACAGCGCCCTGGTGCTGCAGGCACTGGACGCCGCCCTGAGCACCGGTCAGGTTCCGGCGCCCGATGAGGTGGGCCTGGTTGAGGCCCTCGTCAGCATCGCCTCGCGCCAGAACGACCATGCGCGTGTGCTGCGCTGGACCGAGCGTTACGCCGCCATTGGCGGCACGCAGGACGCCGTGCGAATGGTGCGCATCCAGAGCCAGCTGGCCACCGGTGATGAAAGAGGGGCGATGGCGGCGCTGAACGCCCGAATGGACGTGGCGGACAAGGCCGGGCAGACCCCGCCCGAGTCGCACCTGCGCACCTTGCTGTCGCTGCAGCAGAAGGCCAAGGATGCCGGCGCCCCGCGCACGCTGGAGCGTCTGGCGCGGGCCTATCCCCGCCCTGAGTATTGGATGGACCTGGTGGTGTCGGCAGCGCGCGACCCTGCCCTCCCCGACCGCACCTTGATCGAGCTGTACCGCCTGCTGCGCCTGGTGGGCGGCGTGAAGCAGCTGGAGCTGGGCGAAGAACTGGCCCAACTGGCCGCCCGCCTGGGCCAGCCGGCCGAGGCCCTGTCGGTGCTTGAAGATGCCTTTGCTGCCGGCCAGATGGGCAAGGGGGGACAAGCCGCCGCCCACCAGACCTTGCGCGAGCAGGTGCGCAAGCAGGCTGCTGCGGAAGCTGCGGATCGCGCTGCCGCCGAAGCTTCAGCGCGCACGGCGCCCAACGGCAACGGCCTGGTGGACCTGGGTTGGGCCATGGTCGCCGGCCTGCCCTTGGGGGCAGCGCCCGCGCAGGCAGAGCCAGGCCTGGCCCTGATGGAGCAGGGCTTGGCCAAGGGCGGCCTGCGTCGGCCGGTGGAAGCCCGCCTGCACCTGGCCATGGCGCAACTGGCTGCAGGTCGTCGGGACGCCGCCCGCCAGACGCTGAAGGCCCTGGAGGCCGAGGCTGCTGCCGATCCTCTGGCCGCCCCGGTGCGGCTGTGGAGCCAGTTCGCCCACGCGCCAGCCCTGTTGCCCACGCGCCAGTAAACCTGGCGGCCTGCGGCTGCCGCCGCTCGGTCAGGCTTTCAGGTACTCCGCCTTCGTGCTGAGCCAGCGCGCCACGTGCGCTCTGGCTGCGGCGGGGTGCTCGGCCATCAGGCGTGGCGCGATGCGGCGGGCCTGCTCCAGCAGCCCGGTGTCCCCGTTCAGGTCGGCAAAGCGCAGCAAGTCGGCGCCACTCTGGCGCGCGCCCATGAACTCGCCGGGGCCGCGGATCTCCAGGTCGCGCCGCGCGATCTCGAAGCCGTCGGTGGTTTCGGCCATGGCGCGCAGCCGCGCCTTGCCGGTGTCCGACAGCGGGGTGGTGAACAGCAGCACACACACGCTGGCCACCGCGCCGCGGCCCACGCGCCCGCGCAGCTGGTGCAGCTGGGCCAGGCCGAAACGTTCGGCGTGTTCGATCACCATCAGGCTGGCGTTGGGCACGTCCACGCCCACTTCGATGACGGTGGTGGCCACCAGCAGCTTCATGTCGCCGCTGGTGAAACGCTGCATCACGGCGGCTTTCTCGGCGGGCGCCATGCGGCCGTGCAGCAGGCCCACTTCCACGCCGGGCAGGGCTTCGGTCAGCGTGGCGTGGGTCTCGGTGGCGTTCTGCAGGTCCAGGTGTTCGCTCTCTTCCACCAGCGGGCACACCCAGTACACCTGCCGGCCGCGCGCCACTTCTTCGTGGATGCGGGCGATGACGTCGTCGCGCCGGTTGTCGGCGAACACCTTGGTCAGCACCGGTGTGCGGCCGGGCGGCAGTTCGTCGATGGTGCTGACGTCCAGGTCGGCGAAGTAGCTCATGGCCAAGGTGCGCGGAATGGGCGTGGCGCTCATCATCAGCAGGTGCGGCTCCAGCGCCTGCAGCTCCAGTTTGCGGCGCAGCGCCAGGCGTTGCGCCACGCCGAAGCGGTGCTGCTCGTCCACCACGGCCAGGCCCAGGCGGTGGAACTGCACGTCGTCCTGGATCACAGCGTGTGTGCCCACCACCAGGGCGGCCTCGCCGCTGGCCACGCGCGCCAGCATCTCGGCGCGGCCCTTGCCTTTGCGGCTGCCGGTCAGCCAGGCCACCTGCAGGCCCAGCGGCTGCAGCCAGTCCACCAGCTTGCGGAAATGCTGTTCGGCCAAGATCTCCGTGGGCGCCATCAGCGCGCACTGCCAGCCCGCGCCCATGGCCACGGCCGCGGCCAAGGCCGACACCACGGTCTTGCCCGAGCCCACGTCGCCCTGCAGCAGGCGGTGCATGGGCTGCGGGCGGCCCAGGTCGGCGGTGATCTCCGCCACCACACGTTCTTGCGCCGGTGTCAGCGCAAAAGGCAACACGGCGCGCAGCCGCGCGGGCAGGGCGGTGTCGCGCAGCGCCGGGGCGCGCAGCCGCGCACGTTCGGCCTGGGTCTGCAGCTGCGAGAGCTGCTGCGCCAGCAGCTCTTCGAACTTCAGCCGCAGCCAGGCCGGGTGGCTCCGGTCTTCCAGCGCGGCCAGCGGCTGGCCCGGACGCGGGTGGTGCAGGGCCTGCAGCGCCTCGCGCAGCGTGGGCAGGTGGCGTGGCACCAGGGCTGCGGGCAGCACTTCTTCCAGCGGCGCGCGCTGCAGGCCCGCCACCACGGCCTTGCGCAGGTAGACCTGGGGCAGCTGCGCCGTGGTGGGGTAGACGGGCGTCAGCACCTGGGGCAGCGGCGCGCCTTCGGCCACCACCTTCACGGTGGGGTGCACCATCTCGCGGCCCAGGAAACCGCCGCGCACTTCGCCGCGCACCCGCACGCGCGCGCCCACGGCCATCTGCTTTTGTTGCGAGGGGTAGAAGTTCAGAAAGCGCAGCAGCAGCGTGGCACCGCCCGGCGCACTGGCGTCTTCCAGCTTCACCAGCAGCTGGCGGCGGCCCCGCAGTTCCACCTTGTTTTCCACCACCAGGCCTTCCACCTGCGCGGTGTCGCCGTCGCGCACGCTGGCCAGCGGCTGCAGCTGCGTTTCGTCTTCGTAGCGCATGGGCAGGTGCAGCGCCAGGTCGATGTCGCGTTGCAGGCCCAGGCGCTCCATGGCCTTCTGCGGGGCCGACTTGGCACGCACGGCGGGGGTGGTCTGGGGGGCTGGGGCGGTGGCCATGCGGCCATTGTGGCGGTGCCCTACCGAAGCCGCCGCCACCAGGACCACCTGCTGTCGACCAAACCCCTTCGGGCGGCCCGCTGGCCGCCCATCTTGTCGACGGAACGCCATAGGGGCGCCACGGATCAGGAGACCACCTGCGCTTGCATGGCCGAGGCAATGACGGCCATGTCCTGTGCACTGATTGCAAACAGCCCAAAGCGCAGCTTGTAACCCCAGTGGCGCACCCCGGCCGTGAACTGGAGCTTGTCGAGCAAGGGTTGGATCGACGCTTCTCTGGCCTGGCACCACGTCACCTTGCGCCGAAACGGTCGGAAGCCTCCCCCCATGTCGAACGCGTACGGCTCGCCGGCCTGGACATGGCCTATGGCCGTGAAGGCCTGCAGCTGGTCTTTGCCGCGGAATGTGACGCAGGGCGAGTAGTACGCGACACGGTCTCCCGCGTGAATGCGGCGCAGGGGCCCCGCTTTGCCGTGACAGACTTGCATGAACCCCTGTTCGCGGCCGTGACGCACATGTTCGGCCGATGCCACGGCAATCCAATCGGTGTTCATTGGGCACCTGGCGCGAACACGCGCAGGCGGTGGCCGTCCGGGTCGAGCGCGACGAAAGTGAAGCCGAAGACCATGCCCGTTGGAGCCTGGGCGATCCTCAGCCCTTTGGCGCACCAGGTGGCATGCAGGGCAGTGACCGCATCGGTGCTGTCCATGGCGAAGGCCAACTCAGATCCGCCCACGGCGGTGGCGGCAGGCGCCACCGTGTGCGCGGCCCACAAGCCCAGCATGGTTCCGCCGGCCAGAGCAAACATCGCGAAGGTCGACGATGTCTCCAGCGGGGGTTTGCCCAGCAAGTCGGCATAGAAGGCGACGCTGTCGGGCGGGTTTTTCACGTACAGGATGACAAAGTTCGGATCGGTCATGAGGGTTCCTTCGGGTGCAGACAGCGAACGGTTTCGTTCGGTGTCTTCATCCTAGGAACAGGCCTTGTCAGTTTCTGTCAGCAGTCGGTCGCGCTGGCCGGCTACGGCTCGGCCATGCCCTGTTGTGCGCGCCACGCCTTCAACAACGCCGTGCGGCGCTGGGGATAGCGTGTGCCCGTCACGGCCAGGCCCACGATCCTGTCGGTGCGGAAGTGACGGATGGACCCGCGCAGCTCGCACCAGGCCACGACCACGCGGGCGCGGTCGAAATAGCCGAGCGCAAAAGGCCAGACCGTGCGCCGGCTGTCCCGGGCCCCGGCATCCCGGTAACTGATCTCGACCTTGTGTTCCATCCGGATGGCCTGTCGAATGGCCGCTACCTCGGTGTCGCCGGCCGTGATGGGGTCGCCCGGGCCGACCAGCAGCGCAGAAGTGTCGAGTTGGTGTCGCAACTCGGCGGGCAGCATGGCGGCGATCTTGGCCAAAGCGTCGCGTGCCGCTGAGGCCAGGCGTGTGTCACCGCGTTCCGCGACCCAACGCGACCCCAGCACCAGGGCTTCCAACTCCTCGGTGGAGAACATCAGTGGCGGCAGCGTGAAGCCAGGCTTCAGGACGTAGCCCAGGCCTGGTGCGCCGTCAATGCACGCGCCCTGCGACTGCAGGGTGGCGATGTCGCGGTACAGGGTTCTGAGGCTGATGCCCAGTTCACCCGCGATGGCCGATCCGGTGACCGGTTGGCGGTGCCGGCGAAGCAGCTGCAGAAGCGCAAGCAGTCGTTCAGATCGTGACATGGGCTGGGCAGGGCAGGGGCTGGTGGCCGCCGCATTGTGCGGTGGCGACCGCAGCGGCCGTGGGCCCATCCGTGCGCCCATGCTGGCGCCGCTGGCCAGGATGGAACAATGGCGGCCCCGCGCCACACGGCGCCCACCAGGCCGGTACAGCCTGCATGCCATGACTGATCAAACCCCTTCCCAGGCCCCCGACTACACGCTGGCCGATTTCGACTTCGCACTGCCGCCTGAGCTGGTGGCCCAGCACCCGGCGGCCGAACGCAGCGCCTCGCGCCTGCTGGACGGCACCGGCCCCACGCCCGCGGACCGTGTGTTCCGCGACCTGCCCAGCCTGCTGCAGCCCGGCGACCTGCTGGTCTTCAACGACACGCGTGTCATCAAGGCCAGGCTGTACGGCGAAAAGCCCACAGGCGGCGCTGTGGAAGCCCTGGTGGAACGGGTGCTACCGGGCCACGAGGTGTGGGCCCACCTGCGCGCCAGCAAGAGCCCACGCCCCGGCGGCTGGGTGCGTTTTGCCGACGCTTTCGACGCCCAGGTGCTGGGCCGCGCCGGCCCCGACGGTGGCCTGTTCCACCTGCGTTTCCCCGACGACCCGCTGCGCCTGCTGGAACAGCACGGCCACGTGCCGCTGCCGCCCTACATCACGCACGCCGACGACGCCCACGACGTGGCGCGCTACCAGACCGTGTTCGCCGCCAAACCCGGCGCCGTGGCCGCGCCCACGGCCAGCCTGCATTTCGACGACGGGGTGCTGGCGGCGCTGCAAGCCCGCGGCGTGCGCCGCGCGGCCGTCACCCTGCACGTGGGCGCCGGCACCTTCCAGCCGGTGCGCAGCGACAACCTGGCCGAACACCAGATGCACAGCGAGTGGTTCGAGGTGGGCGCCGAAACGGTGGCCGCCATCGAAGCCACACGCGCGGCCGGGGGGCGCATCGTCTCGGCCGGCACCACGGCGCTGCGCGCGCTGGAAAGTGCGGCCCGGGGTGGCACGCTGCAGGCCTGCAGCGGCGAGACCGACATCTTCATCCGCCCCGGCTACCGCTTCAACGTGGTGGACTTGTTGGTGACCAATTTCCACCTGCCCAAGAGCACCTTGCTGATGCTGGTCAGCGCCTTCACCGGCCACGCCCACATGCACGCGCTGTACCGCCACGCGGTGGAAGCGCGCTACCGCTTCTTCAGTTATGGCGACGCCATGCTGCTGCAGCGGCGCTGAACCCTCGGCCTGACCTTCTACAGAAACCCCCATGCTGCAATTCGAACTGCTCAAGACCGAGGGCCATGCCCGCCGTGGCCGCCTGACGCTGAACCACGGCGTGGTGCAGACGCCCATCTTCATGCCCGTGGGCACCTACGGCACGGTGAAGGGCGTGATGCCGCGCAGCCTGGAAGAAATGGGCGCGCAGATCATCCTGGGCAACACCTTCCACCTGTGGATGCGGCCGGGCCTGGACGTGCTGCAGCAGTTCGGCGGCCTGCACCGTTTCGAGGGTTGGCACAAGCCCATCCTCACCGACAGCGGCGGCTTCCAGGTGTGGAGCCTGGGCGCCATGCGCAAGATCAGCGAAGAAGGCGTGAAGTTCGCTTCCCCGGTGAACGGCGACAAGCTGTTCCTGACGCCGGAGGTCAGCATGCAGATCCAGACCACGCTGAACAGCGACATCGTCATGCAGTTCGACGAGTGCACGCCTTACGAAACCAAGGGCACGCTGACCACCGAAACAGAAGCGCGTTTCTCGATGGAGCTGAGCCGCCGCTGGGCCCAGCGTTGCATCGCCGAATTCGAACGCCTGCAGAACCCCAACGCGCTGTTCGGCATCGTGCAGGGTGGCATGTTCGAGAACCTGCGCGAGGAATCGCTGCAGGCTTTGGTGGAGATGGACCTGCCGGGTTACGCCGTGGGCGGTGTCAGCGTGGGCGAACCCAAGGCCGAGATGCAGCGCATCATGGCCCACACACCGCACCGCCTGCCGGCGAACAAACCGCGCTACCTGATGGGCGTGGGCACGCCGGAAGACCTGGTGGAAGGCGTGGCCTGCGGCGTCGACATGTTCGACTGCGTGATGCCCACGCGCAATGCGCGCAACGGCCATTTGTTCACGCGCTTCGGCGACCTGAAGATCCGCAACGCCAAGCACCGCAGCGACCCGCGCCCGCTGGACCCCACCTGCAGCTGCCACACCTGCGCCGGCACCACGCTGCCCGACGGCACCGTGACCGGCGGCTTCAGCCGCGCCTACCTGCACCACCTGGACCGCTGTGGCGAGATGCTGGGCCCCATGCTGACCAGCATCCACAACCTGCACTACTACCTGAACCTGATGCGCGAGGTGCGCGAAGCGCTGGACGATGGCCGCTTCGAGGCCTTCCGCGCGCAGTTCAAGGCCGACCGGGCGCGCGGCGTCGACTGAAACCATGGGCGCCCACGGGGCCGCCCATGGTGCAAACCCGCGGACTGAGGCACCGCGTTCCACCGCTACCATCGTTACCAAGTGTGCGTTGGACAACGTTGGGTCGAGGATGCGGGTGAACCAGGTGCAGAACAAGAAGACCAAGCCCATGGGCTGGCGCGGGTCGGTGGCCTGGGGGGCGCAAGCGCCGCAACGCCACCTGCACCGGTGCGTGCTTTGAAGCCGCCGGTGGTTGTGAGGCCGGTGCTGCCCCGGCGTCGGGTGGTGCAGGCTGGTGGTGCGCTGGCCGCCTCGTTGGCGGTGCCGCGTTTGCTGGCCGCGCCCGGGGGGCCGGTGGTGCTGGGCCATGTGGCGCCCGCCACAGGCGCTTTCGCGTCGGCGGCCCTGGCCATGCGGCAGGGCCTGGAAGCCGCGGTGGCCGAGGCCAACAGCCAAGGCGGTGTGCGGGGTGGCGACGTCAAGCTGGTGTCGCTGGACGACGGCTACAGCGCGCCGCGCAGCTTGGCGTTGGCCCAGCAGCTCAAGGCCCAGGGCAACCTGGCGGCCTTGTTGGCGCCGTTTGGCAAGGCCGCCATGGACACCCTGATGCCCTGGGCCGCCGAAACCCGCACGCCGCTCATTGGCGCGCGCTCGGGGGCTGAAACCCAGCGCAGCTACCACCGTTGGACGTTCTTCAACATCGCCAGCGTGGCCGACGAGGTGGCGTTCTTGGCCCGCCACCTGGCCACCGTGGGCGCGCGCCGCTTGGGCGTGTTTTTCATGGCCGACCCCGCCGGCACCGAGGCCTGGCAGCGCTTGTCGGCCGCGGCGCAGCAGCACGGGTTGACGGCGCTGCGCGCCGAGTCGTTTTCGGTGAACCCGGTGCCGCCCGCCACCGGTGGCAAGGCGGCCAAGGCAGCGGCGGCAGCGGCCCAGGCCTCGGTGCCGGCGGTGCTGAAGCTGTCGCCCGAGGCCGTGGTGCTGGGCGGTGGTGGCGCGGGCGCCGAACAGGTGTTGCGCGACCTGCTGGCCGCGGGCTTTCCGGCTTCGCGCATCTACACGCTGTCGCTGTTGCACGCGGAGCCCTTGGCCACGGCCCTGGGCAGCGCGGCCGAAGGCCTGGTGTGCGCGCAGGTCGTCCCTTCGCCGGAAGACCAGAAACTGCCGCTGGCCGTGGCCTACCGCCGCGCGCTGCAGCGCTTGCCCGCGGCCCAGCCTTCGGCCTTCGGCCTGGAGGCCTACCTGTCGGCGCAGATCGCGTTGCGCGCCCTGCGCCAGGTGCCCGACGCCCAGAACAGCGAAGCCGTGGTGGACGCGCTGGAGCAGGCCGGCCGCTTCTTGGTGGGTGGCCTGCAGATGCACTACGACAAGACCCAGCACCGCGGCAGCCGCGTGGTGGAACTCGCGCGCGTCTCTGGCGGGCGTTTGCGGCGCTGACGGCGCGGCGGCCGGGGGCGCACCAGGCCCTGCGGCCTCAGCCGCCCTTGCTGTCCAGCGCGTGTGTGCCCTGGCCTTCGTGCCCCAAAGCCTGGGCCAGGAAGGGCAGGGCCGGTTGCAGGTCGGCCTTCAGCGTGTGCGGCGGGTTGGCCACGAACATGTGGCTGCCGAACATGCCGAAACCACGTTCGTCGGTGGGGCCGCCTACGGTCAGCGTGGCCATCAGCCAGCCTTTCTTGGCCTGGCTGTCGGCCGTGGCCTTCAGGCGCTGTGGCAGTTGCGCGGCTTCCAGCAGGCGCAGTTGCGGCAGCCACACCAGCACCACGGCGTCGGGGAAACGTGTCAACGCCTCGCGCAGCGCGGCCAGCGTGCGCGCGTAGTCGGTCTTGATCTCGTAGGGCGGGTCGATCAGCACCACGCCGCGCCGCGTGGTGGGCGGCAGCTGGCTTTTCAGGCCGCCGTAGCCATCGGCCAGGTGCACTTCCACGCCGGGCATGTCGCCCAGGTAGCTGGCCAGGATCTTGTGGTCCGTGGGGTGCATCTCGAACAGGCGCAGCTGGTCCTGCGGGCGCAGCAGCAGGTGGGCCAGGCCGGGTGAGCCGGGGTACTGCTTGAGGTGGTCGCTGTCGTTGAATTGGCGCACCAGGCCCACGTAGTCGGCCACGGCCGCGGGCAGGTCTTGGCGGCCCCACAGCGCGTGGATGCCGGTCTGGGCCTCGCCGCCTTGCTGGGCATAACGCCCGTCCAAGGCGTAGCCACCCGCACCGGCATGGGTGTCGATCACGCGGAAGCCCTTCTCTTTCTGGGCCATGTAGCGGAGCACCGCGGTGAAAACGGTGTGTTTGAGCACGTCGGCGTGGTTGCCGGCGTGGAAAGCGTGTCGGTAGGCGAGCATGGCTAGCACTGTGCCACGTCCCACGTGGGACACGCGGATCAACGGTGCTGCAGTACGCTCCGCCGCATGACTTCCCTCTTCGACCCGTACCGCCTGGGTGACATCGACGTCGCCACCCGCATCGCCATGGCCCCGCTGACGCGCAACCGCGCCAGTGCCGGCCAGGTGCCCAACGACCTGATGGTCGAGTACTACCGCCAGCGCGCGAACCCGGCCACCGGCGCCGGTCTCATCATCACCGAGGCCAGCCAGGTCTGCGCCGAAGGCCAGGGTTACCTGGACACGCCCGGCATCTACAACGAAGCCCAGGTCGCCGGTTGGCGCAAGGTGACCGACGCCGTGCACGCCGAAGGCGGCCGCATCGTCATCCAACTGTGGCACGTGGGCCGCGTGTCGCACGTCAGCCTGCAGCCCGGCGGCGTGGCCCCGGTGTCGTCCACCGCGCGCCCGGCCAAGGGCAAAACCTTCACGAAGGACGGTTTTGTCGATTGCTCGCCGCCGCGCGCGCTGGCCACCGAAGAGATTGCTGGTGTGGTGCAGGCCTACCGCCACGCCGCCCGCTGTGCGCTGGAAGCTGGTTTCGACGGCGTGGAAGTGCACGCCGCCAACGGCTACCTGATCGACCAGTTCCTGCGCGACAGCATCAACGACCGCACCGACGACTACGGCGGCAGCATCGTCAACCGCGCCCGTTTCCTGCTGGAAGTGATGGCCACGGTGGCGGCGGAAATCGGCGGCGGCCGCACCGGCGTGCGTTTGTCGCCGGTGACCCCGGTGAACGACGCCGGCCAGGACAGCCACGCCCAGGCGCTGTTCGAATACGTGGTGGAACAGCTCAGCCCGATGAAGCTGGCCTTCATCCACGCCATCGAAGGCCAGACCGGCGGCCCGCGGGACGTGGCGCCTTTCGACTACACCGCGCTGCGCCACCGTTTCCCCGGGGCCTGGATGGTGAACAACGGCTACAGCCGCGACATGGCGCTGGAAGCCGTGGCCAGTGGCGCTGGCGACGTGGTGGCCTTTGGCCGGCCCTTCATCAGCAACCCCGACCTGGGCCGCCGCCTGCGCAAAGGCGCGCCCTGGGCCAAGCTGAACCCAGCCACGCTGTACGGCGGTGGTGCCACCGGCTACACCGACTACCCCACGCTGGATGCCGCCAGCGCCGCTTGAGGCCTGGCGCCTGAACGGTCCGCGCGCACTGCGCGTGGCCGCCACTGCGGCCGTGGGCGTGGCCGCGGCGCTGCTGTTCCAGGCGGCCCAGGTGCCGCTGCCCTGGATGCTGGGTCCGCTGGCCATCGTGGCGCTGGCCGGGGTGCTGGGCGCGCCGGTGGCGGCTTCCAACCGCCTGCGCAACCTGGGCCAGGCCGGCATCGGCCTGGCGCTGGGGCTGTACTTCACACCGGCCGCCTTGGTCTGGGTGCTGAAGCTGGCACCGGCCCTGGTGCTGGGCATCGCCTGGGCGTTCCTGCTGGGCTGGTGCTTCTACCGCGCGCTGCTGGCCGTCAACGGGCCAGGGCCGGGCGGTGAAAGGGCCACCGCGTTTTACGCCGCGGCCATCGGCGGCGCTTCAGAGATGGCGGTGCTGGCCGAAAAGGCCGGCGGCCAGGTGGACCGTGTGGCAGCGGCGCATTCGCTGCGCCTGCTGCTGGTGGTGTCCACCATTCCGCTGGCGTTTCAGTGGGCCGGCGTGCACGGCGCCGATGTCGCCGCGCCGGCCAGCACCACGGTGCACGCCGGGGGCTTTCTGGCGCTGCTGGCGGTGGCGGCCGTGGGGGTGGCGCTGCTGCAGCGCTGGCGCGTGCCCAACCCCTGGGTGCTGGGCGCCCTGGCCGCCACCGCCGTGGTGACGGGGCTGGGCGCGCAGTGGTCGGCGCTGCCCCCCGGCGTCAGCAACGCGGCGCAGTGCTGCATCGGCTTGTCGCTGGGCAGCCGCTTCACGCCGGCTTTTGTGCAAGCGGCGCCGCGCTGGCTGGCCACGGTGGCGGTGGGCACGCTGGTGATGATCGGGGCTTCGGTGGCTTTCGCCTGGGGCCTGGTGCAGCTCAGTGGCCAGCACTGGGCCACCTTGATCCTGGCCACCTCGCCCGGCGGCATCGCGGAAATGGCCATCACGGCCAAGGTGCTGCAGTTGGGCGTGCCGGTGGTCACCACCTTCCACGTCACACGCTATGTGGCGGTGCTGGTGTGCACGCCCTGGATGTACCGCTGGGCCGCTGCGCGACCCTGAGTGGGCCAGCGACGGCGCCACAGGCGCCGGCCTGCCTTCAGCGCAGCTTGGCCGCGCGGCTGCGGAACAGTTCGGCGATGCCCACCTCGCGCGGCCCTGGCACCAGCGTGATGGGCTGGCCGGCCTGCACCGTGCCCGGCCGGTGCACCGCCAGGTAGGCGCCGCAGTAGCCCGACTGCGCCATCAGCTTGCTGGCCTGGTTGAAGCCCATGGCGGCGTTGAACTTGAAGCACGGGAAACGCGGCTCGCTGACGACGAGCACGCAGTCGGGCAGGTGCAGCTGGTCGCCCACCCACAGGTCGGCCTCGCGCAGGCCTTGCAGCGTGAGGTTCTCGCCCAGCAGCCCGGGCGTGGCCACCTCGTCCCACAGCTGCTGCCGCGCCTGGGCGCGCACGGTCTGCCAGAAGGCGTAGTGCTCGCTGGGGTAGGCGTAAACGGCCTTGCTCAGCCCGCCGTGCACCGAGGGGTCGGCCTGTTCGTCGCCGGCCAGGCCCAGCGGGCCCACGGCCACGGGCCCGTCCACCGGCTGCTTGTGGTGGCCGGTCAGCACCTTGCGGCCGTTGATCAGCACTTCGCGGGCGGTGGCGGTGTTGACGTGCAGAAGTTTCATCGCAGGAACATCGGGGTGGGCGCCAAAACCGGGGGGACGAGCCGCCGCTGGCGCGCCGCGGCGGCGGATTCTGGCCGATCAGGCCGGTGGCCGCTGCGAAAACGCCGCGCCTGGGCTGGCCAAGGGCCGCGACACCCCCGTTTGCGGGTCTGACGGTCGGCTGATGCCACCGGCCGTGGTGGGCATCACGCCATTCCGAATTTGCATGGGCTCCCTGCATGCCTGTGGTTACGGGGTGATTACATTCCCGCGCACAATCACGGTCCCGGTTTCGGCCGGGCCTGGGTGGCGCCCTTTCAAGGGTCGCGGCATGGGGCGAGTTCCGGGGCGGGCCAAACAGGGCCGGCGGCACCGGGCCTGGCCCGATCCCGCTTCTTGACCTTGAATTGGAGTTTCCCCCATGAACCGTCCCGCCCTGGAAGGCTTGCGCCTGAACGTGCCCGCTTACGTGAACCACCCGCGCCTTGTGGCCTGGGTGGCCGAGATCGCCGCGCTGACCGAAGCCGCCGACGTGTACTGGTGCGACGGCAGCGAAGCCGAGTACAAGCGCCTGTGCGAACAGCTGGTGGCGGCCGGCACCATGAAGAAGCTCAACCCCGAGCTGCGCCCCAACAGCTTCCTGGCCACCAGCGACCCGTCCGACGTCGCCCGCGTGGAAGACCGCACCTACATCTGCAGCGCCCGCAAGGAAGACGCCGGCCCCACCAACAACTGGATGGCCCCGGCCGAGATGCGCGCCCTGCTGCAAACTGGCCAGGCCGACGGCACGCCGGCGCTGTTCAAGGGCGCCATGAAGGGCCGCACGCTGTACGTGGTGCCCTTCAGCATGGGCCCGCTGGGTTCGCACATCGCCCACATCGGCGTGGAACTGACCGACAGCCCCTACGTGGCCATCAGCATGCGCACCATGACGCGCATGGGCCGTGGCGCGCTGGACGTGCTGGGCACCGACGGTGAGTTCGTGCCCTGCGTGCACACCGTGGGCGCGCCGCTGCAGCCCGGCCAGAAAGACGTGGCCTGGCCCTGCAACAAGACCAAGTACATCGTGCACTACCCCGAGACGCGCGAGATCTGGAGCTACGGCTCGGGCTACGGCGGCAACGCCCTGCTGGGCAAGAAGTGCTTTGCGCTGCGCATCGCCAGCACCATGGGCCGCGGCCAGGGCTGGTTGGCCGAGCACATGCTGATCCTGGGCGTGACCAACCCCGAAGGCCGCAAGTACCACGTGGCCGCGGCCTTCCCCAGCGCCTGTGGCAAGACCAACTTCGCGATGCTGGTGCCGCCGGAAGGCTTCAACGGCTGGAAGGTCACGACCATCGGCGACGACATCGCCTGGATCAAGCCCGGTGCCGACGGCAAGCTGTACGCCATCAACCCCGAAGCCGGTTATTTCGGCGTGGCTCCGGGCACCAACCACAAGACCAACCCCAACTGCATGGACTCGCTGCAGCGCGACACCGTGTTCACCAACGTCGCACTGACCGACGACGGCGACGTGTGGTGGGAAGGCATGACCGACACCGCGCCTGCGCACCTGATCGACTGGCAGGGCAAGGACTGGACGCCGGCCATCGCCAAAGAAACCGGCGCCAAGGCCGCCCACCCCAACGCCCGCTTCACCGTGGCCGCCACCAACAACCCGGTGCTGGACGCCGAGTGGGACAACGCCAACGGCGTGGCCATCGACGCCTTCATCTTCGGCGGCCGCCGCAGCACCACGGTGCCGCTGGTCACGCAGGCCCGCACCTGGGCTGAAGGTGTGTACATGGCCGCCACCATGGGCAGCGAAACCACGGCCGCCGCCGCTGGCCAGCAGGGCGTGGTACGCCGTGACCCCTTCGCGATGCTGCCTTTCGCCGGCTACAACATGGCCGACTACTTCCAGCACTGGCTGAACATCGGCGAACAGCTGGCCGCCACGCCGGGCAGCCGCGCGCCGGCCATCTTCTGCGTGAACTGGTTCCGCAAGGGCGCCGACGGCAAGTTCGTGTGGCCGGGTTACGGCGAAAACATGCGCGTGCTGGCCTGGATGCTGGGCCGCGTGGACGGCACGGCCCAGGGCGTGGACAACGTCTTCGGCACCAGCCCGCGTTATGAAGACCTGCGCTGGGACGGCCTGGCCTTCACGGCCGAGCAGTTCAACAGCGTCATCGGCATCGACAAGGCCGCCTGGCAGCAGGAACTGAAGCTGCACGCCGAACTGTTCGAACAGCTGGCCCACCACCTGCCGGCCGAACTGCCGGCCACCATGGCCCGCATCGAAGCGCGCCTGTCCGCCTGAGGCTGGGCGCGGCACGGGCGTGATGCCCGTGCCCACCACCCGGCCCGCGGGCAGCCGATAGACTGCCCGCCATGCCCCACCTGCCCCTGTCCGCGGCCGAACTGGCGCTGCTGTCGGCTTTCGAGCAGCAGCAGCGCTGGTGCGCCCAGCCCTCGCCGTTCACCGCGGCGCTGCTGGGCGCCGGCCGCGCCTGGCTGCAGGCCGACCCGGTCGCGCGCCGTTTGTTCGTGGACCTGCTGGCCGCCGACCCCGCGGCCCAGGCCGACCCGCTGGCCGGCGCCGTGCCCTTGCGTTGGGCTGGCGCCTTGCACCACCTGGCGTTGCTCGGGCGCACCCCTTGGGCGGCGCTGTGGCCCACGGGCGCCGCCGCACCCGTCCCACCCACGCCCGAGGCCCTGGCCCACGCGGTGCAGGCCGCCTGGCTGCTGCAGCAGCCCTTGCTGAAAGCCGCGCTGGCCCACGCCCCGCAAACCAACGAGGTGCAGCGCAGCGCCGCCTTGTTGCCCGGCCTGCTGCACCTGGCCCAGGCCACCGGCCTGCCGCTGGCGCTGTGTGAACTGGGCGCCAGCGCGGGCCTGAACCTGTGGCCCGAGCGCCACCGGGTGGACTACGGCGCCTGGTCCGCCGGCCCTGCCGACGCCGCTTTGCAGCTGCAAGCCGATTGGCGCGGCCCGGTGCCCGCCTACGCCCAGGCCCGGCTTCAGGTGGCCGAACGCGCCGCCTGCGACGCCCAGCCGGTGGACCTGCAAGCCCCGGGTGAAGCTCTGCGCCTGACCAGCTTCATCTGGCCCGACCAGGCCGACCGCCTGGCGCGCCTGCACCGCGCGCTGCAGCGGGTGCCCGGCTGGCTGGCCGCCGAAGGCGTGGCCGTGCGCGCGCAAGACGCCGCGGCTTTTGTGGCCGAACAACTGGCCGCATCGCGCCCGGGCCGCTGCACCGTGTTGCTGCATTCCATCGTCTGGCAGTACCTGCCGGCGGCCACGCAGGGCGACATCCGCCAGCACTTGGCCCAGGCCGGCGCCCGCGCCACGACCGAAGCGCCACTGGCCTGGCTGCGCCTGGAGCCGCCCGCGGCCGACCGCCCCGTGGAACTGCGCTGCACGCTGTGGCCCGGCGGTGCCGACCGGCGCCTGGCCTTGGCCCACCCGCACGGCGCCTGGCTGCAGGCTGACCTGGACACCGAGGTCGACGCTCCACCGGCCCACCCGCACGCCGCATGAAGCTGCAGCTGCTGTCCGACCTGCACCTGGAAACCGAAGACTTCCAGCCCGAACCTGCACCCGACGCCGAGCTGCTGGTGCTGGCCGGCGACATCGACGCCACCTGGGCCGGCTACCGCCGTTTCGCCGGCTGGCCGGTGCCGGTGCTGGTGGTGCCGGGCAACCACGAGTTCGATGGCCGCGACCTGGCCCAGGCCCAGGCCGGGCTGCAGGCCTTGTGCGCCGAGCTGGGGTTCACCTTGCTGCACCGCGCCGGCACCGTGTTGTCGGGCGCCGATGGCCGGCCGGTGCGCTTCCTGGGTGCGGTGCGCTGGAGCGACTTCGACCTGTTCGGCGCCGCGCAGCGCGAGCGCGCCCAGCGTGCCGGCAGCTACTTCCAGCGCGTGATGAACGCCACGCGCCAAGGCCAACCCTTCGACGCCGCCGCCGTGCGCGAAGAGGGCCTGCTGTGCCGCGCCTGGCTGGAGGCTGAACTGGCGCGGCGCCCGGCCGCTGCGGCGGGCAACGCAGGGGGCTGGGTGGCCACCTGCGTCATCACCCACTTCGCACCCAGCCTGAAGAGCGCCGACCCGCGTTACGGCAAACAGCCCGGCACGGCCAGCTTCTGCAACGCCGACGACGACCTGATCCCGCGCGCCGACCTGTGGCTGCACGGCCACCTGCATTGCCGGCACGACTACACCGTGGCCCGGCCCGGCGCCGCGCCCAGCCGCGTGGTGTGCCAGGCGCGCGGCCTGGTGAAGAAGGGCGAGGCCGACGGGCACGACCCGCTGCGCGTGTTCGAGGTGTGAGCGCCCCACCCCGTGGCGTGCACACAACCCCACGTGGCTTGATGTTGCTCAAGGCGCCGGCCGCCATGCCTGCGACACTGGCCCCAGCACCCCCGCTTCAACCCGCAGGAGACCGACCATGAAGATCCTCGCCGCCGTCGATGGCAGCCCCTTCACCAAGCGCATGCTGGCCTACTTGGTGGCGCACGACGAATGGCTGGGCACCCAGCACGAGTACACCCTGGTGCACGCCGTGCCCGCCGTGCCGCCGCGCGCAGCGGCCGTGTTGGACAAGGCTGTGCTCAAGGCCCACTACGAAGACGAGGCCGAAAAGGTCTTCAAGCCCATCCGCACCTTCTTCGCCAAGCAGGGCGTGAAGGCCAACTTCGTCAGCAAGGTGGGCCACCCGGCCGACGTGATCGTGGGCCTGGCCAACAAGGGCGGCTTTGACCTGCTGATGCTGGGCTCGCACGGCCACGGCACGCTGGGCAACCTGGTGATGGGCTCGGTCGCCACCAAGGTGCTGGCCGGCTGCGGCACGCCAGCGCTGCTGATCCGCTGAAGCCAGACGCCGGCCACCGCGCCGGCGCTGCACGTGAACACGGGCCCTGCGGGGCCCGTGGCTTTTGGGGTGGCGGTGGCGTCTGCGTGCCGCCGGCCGGGGGGCCGAGCCGGGGCTCAGGCCGCGGGATTGCCGCGGCGGCCCAGCCGCTGTATCCAACCTGGGCGGCGCACCGGTGCCGGCGCGGCCATCACCGGCACTTCGTCGGGCTGGTCCAGGCTGACTTCCAGGCCAAAGCAGGTGCCCATGTCGGCGGCGTCGAAGGCGGCCGGCGCTGGGCGGCTGCGCAGACGGGCGAAGAGGCCGGGGGGGCGTGTATCGGGCTTGCTCATGGCCTGTCTCCGCGGTGTTGGGGGGTTGATTTGTGACCAAGTGTCGCGCGTTGTTTGCGGCCGTGCCTGCGGAACTGGGCCCGGCTTGTGTGCTTCTTCGCTGAATTCGATGACGCTGTGGTGGGCCCGCAACTGCCTACAATCGCGCCCCTTCGTGCTTTCCCGAATGCGCTGTCGTGGCGCCGCCGCCTGTGTCCACCTTCGCCGCCATCGACTTCGGAACTTCGAACTCCGCCATTGCCCTGCCCGAGGGCGACCGCCAGGTGCGCCTGGTGCCGCTGGAAGGCGGCCGGGCCACCATGCCTACGGCCGTGTTCTACCGGGCTGACGGCCCCAGCCACGCCGAGCCCGAGCGCTTGTACGGCCGCGCCGCCATGGCCGCCTACATCGAAGGGGTGGATGGGCGGCTGATGCGGTCGATGAAGAGCATCCTGGGTTCGCCGCTGGTGGACCAAAGCACCGACGTGGGCGGCGGCCGCGGTGTGAAGTACCTGGACATCATCAGCGGCTACCTGCGCCACCTGAAGGCCCAAGCCGAGGCGACCGCCGGCGCGCCGCTGCACCGCGTGGTGCTGGGCCGGCCGGTGTTCTTCGTGGACGGTGAACCCGAGCGCGACCGCCAGGCCCAGGCCTCGCTGGAAGCCGCCGCCCGCCAGGTGGGCTTCAGCGAAGTGCACTTCCAGTTCGAGCCCATCGCCGCCGCGCTGGACCACGAAAGCACGGCCGACCACGAGCACCTGGTGCTGGTGGCCGACATCGGCGGCGGCACCTCAGACTTCTCGCTGGTGCGGGTGGGGCCGGGGCGCCGCGGCCGGGTGGACCGCCGCGACGACATCCTGGCCAACCACGGCGTGCACATCGCCGGCACCGACTTCGACCGCCACGTGGAACTGGCCGCCGTGCTGCCGCTGCTGGGCTACCGCAGCTTCGGCCCGGCCCAGGCCGGCCAGGCGCCGCGCGAAGTGCCCAGCGGCATCTACTTCGACCTGGCCACCTGGCACTTGATCAACACCGTCTACACGCCGGCCCGCCTGGCCGAGTACCGGCGCATGAAGACCTGGTACGCCGACCCGGTGCACCACCGCCGCCTGATGACGGTGCTGGAAGAACGCCTGGGCCACGGCCTGGCGGCGGCGGCCGAGCAGGCCAAGATCGACGTGGCCACACAAGGCGCGGCCCACATCGACCTGCAGTTGCTGGAAACCGGCCTGGTGGCGGAACTGGCGGAAAGCCGCGCGGCCGAGGCCATCGAGGCCGACCTGAACCGCATCGTCGAGGCCGCGCACGACACCGCGCGCCAAGCCGGCGTGCGGCCCGAGGACGTGGAAGTGCTGTACTTCACCGGCGGTTCCACCGGGCTGACGCCGCTGGTGGACCGCATCGCGGCCGGCTTCCCCGGCGCCCGCCGCGTGCGCGGCGACGCCTTCGCCAGCGTGGCCCAGGGCCTGGGCTTGCACGCCAGGACGCTGTTCGGCGGCTGAGTCGCCTGCAGGTGATTTAAGCCGCTCATTAAGCCGCTCATTAAGCCGTTTAACGAGAGCGGGCGCTCACGTCACACGGCTGGGCCGGGGTGTCAGCGGCGGCGCTGGCCGCCACCACCGCCGCCACCGCCACCACCCGGACGGCGGGGGCCGCCGGTTTTGCGCGCCGGCCTTGCCGGCCGCTGCGCGGCGCGCGGGCGCGTCACGTCGGCCATCAGCATCAGCGCACGCACCAGGTCTTCCACGGCTTCGGCCAGGTCTTGCGGCGGCTCCAGCGTGTCGATCACGGCCTGCAGCGCGTCGGCGTCTTCCAGGTCCTCGGGCGCGAAGTGCCGGTACATCAGCGCCAGCGGTTCGCCGAGTTCGGGGTGGTCGCTGTCCATCACGGCGGGGAAGATCTCCATGGCCGCGGCAAAACCGGCCACCCAGGGCAGCACGGTGTCGGAAGGCGACAGGTCTTCTTCCAGCTGGTAGACCCAGGGGTCGAACCACTGGCGGTCGGCGATGGCGCGGTTCAGTTCGGTGTGGCGGCGCTGTACCAGGCCGAACAGCTCTTCGGCCGGAAACCCGGCCGGCAGCGGGCGGCCTTCCAGGTCGGCCACGTGCGGCAACCAGTCGGCCAGCGGCACCGGGCGCGGCTGCAGCAGCACGCCGCAGAGGTAACCGTCCAGCGCCATGGTGTCCAGCGGCTCCAGCGGCGCGGGCACGTCGTCCAGCAGGGCCTGCAAGCGTTGCAGTTCAGCGTCAGACAACGCGGTGTGTTCGGTCATGTGGGCAGTCCCCAGTTGAAAGGATGAATCTTGGCCCCGAGCGGCGCTACAGTGGTGGCCTGCTTGGGTTGAATTTGTCGGTTTGGCTGTTTTTTGGCTGGCCGCCGGCACCCGCCCAACACCGGTCCCAACGACGCCCTTCTCCGGAAGGGCTTCTCACGCCCGTCAAGGTTCAAGCCTTGTGCGGGCGTTTTTTTGCCTGCGGAATTTTGGCCTAGACTGGCCTGAAAACCCGCCCGGCGCACCGCCGCGGTGGACCATCTTCGCCCATTGGAGACGCGCATGGCCGCCCCCACCCCGTTCACCGACCCGGCCGATGTCGGCCACTGGATCCAGGGCGCGCGCCGCCCCGCCACCGGCGGCCGCCAACAGGCCGTCTACAACCCCACCACCGGCGCCGTGGCACGCCAGGTGCAGCTGGCCAGTGCCGACGACGTGTTGGCCGCCGTGGCCGCGGCCAAAGCCGCTCAACCGGCCTGGGCCGACACCCCGCCCATCCGCCGCGCGCGTGTGCTGAACCAGTTCCTGGCGCTGCTGAACCAGCACAAAGATGCGCTGGCGGCCATGATCACCGCCGAACACGGCAAGGTCTTCACCGACGCCCAGGGCGAGGTGATGCGCGGCATCGACATCGTGGAATTCGCCTGCGGCGTGCCGCAGCTGTTGAAGGGCGACTACACCGACCAGGTCTCCACCGGCATCGACAACTGGACGCTGCGGCAACCCTTGGGCGTGGTCGCCGGCATCACGCCGTTCAACTTCCCCTGCATGGTGCCCATGTGGATGGTCCCGGTGGCCCTGGCCTGCGGCAACGCCTTCATCCTGAAGCCCAGCGAACGCGACCCCAGCCCCAGCCTGTTCATGGCCGAACTGCTGAAGCAGGCCGGCCTGCCCGACGGCGTGTTCAACGTGCTGCAGGGCGACAAGCTGGCCGTGGACGGCCTGCTGACCCACCCCGATGTGAAGGCCGTCAGCTTCGTGGGCAGCACGCCCATCGCGCAGACCATCTACGAAACGGGCGCCCACCACGGCAAGCGCGTGCAGGCCCTGGGCGGCGCCAAGAACCACATGGTGGTGATGCCCGACGCCGACATAGACCAGGCCGTGGACGCGCTGATCGGTGCGGCCTACGGCAGCGCCGGCGAACGCTGCATGGCCATCAGCGTGGCCGTGCTGGTGGGCGACGTGGCCGACCAGATCGTGCCGCTGCTGGCCGAACGTGCGCAGGCGCTGAAGATCAAGAACGGCCTGGAGCTGGACGCCGAGATGGGCCCCATCGTCACGCGTGAGGCGCGCGACCGCATCGAAAACTACATCGGCATTGGCGTGGAAGAAGGCGCGCAGTTGGTGGTGGACGGGCGCGGCCACCGTGTGGCGGGTTTCGAGCAGGGTTTCTTCACCGGCGGCACGCTGTTCGACCACGTGACCCCGGCCATGCGCATCTACAAGGAAGACATCTTCGGCCCGGGGCTGGCCTGCGTGCGCGTGCCCGACATGGCCGCCGCGCTGCAGCTGATCAACGACCACGAATTCGGCAACGGCGTGGCCTGCTTCACCAGCGACGGCGGCGTGGCCCGCGAGTTCGCGCGCCGTGTGCAGGTGGGCATGGTCGGCATCAACGTGCCCATCCCCGTGCCCATGGCTTGGCACGGTTTCGGCGGCTGGAAGCGCAGCCTGTTTGGCGACATGCACGCCTATGGCGAAGAAGGCGTGCGCTTCTACACCAAGCAAAAGAGCGTGATGCAGCGCTGGCCCGACAGCATCGGTAAGGGCGCCGAGTTTGTGATGCCGACCGCCAAATGATGCAGCGCCGCCACTTGCTCACCAGCGCAGCCGCGTTGGCCCTGCCTTCCTTCAGCGGCCGTGCGCTGGCCCAGACCGCCACCGTGTCGGCCGACGACCTGCGGCATGCCGAGCTGCTGCGCGACATGGCCTTGAAGGACAACGCCGCGTGGAAGCTGGTGGAGGCGCTGACCACCGAGATCGGTGCGCGCCCCGCCGGTTCGCCGGCCGACCTGCGCGCCGCGCAGTGGGGCGTGGCGGCGCTGAAGGGCTTGGGCCTGTCCAACGCGCGCGCCGAGGCCATGCCCATCAAGATTTGGCAGCGCGGCCCCGGCAGCGCGCGCCTGGTGGCGCCCGCGCCGCACCCGCTGGTCATGTCGGCGCTGGGCAACAGCATCGCCGCGCCGGCCGGTGGCATCGAGGCCGAGGTGGCCTGGTACCCCGACCTGGCAACGCTGAAGGCCGACACCTCGGGCCGGGCCCAGGGCAAGATCGTCTTCATCGACCAGAAGATGGAACGCGCCCGTGACGGCCGCGGTTACGGCCCGGCCGTGGGCGCGCGCTTCAACGGCGCCGTCGAAGCCGCGCGCAAAGGTGCCGTGGCGCTGGCCATCCGCAGCATCGGCACCGACCGTGACCGCGTGGCCCACACCGGCGCCATGGGCTACGACCTGACGCTGCCGCGCATCCCGGCGTTTGCGGTGTCGGTGCCCGATGCCGAGCTCATCGCCCGGCTGCACGCGCGGGGTGCGCCCTTGCGCCTGCACTTCACGCTGGACGCGCGCAGCGATGTGGAGGCCACCACGCACAACGTCATCGCCGAACTGCCGGGCACCGACCTGGCCGACGAGGTGGTACTGCTCAGCGGCCACCTGGACAGCTGGGACGTGGGCCAGGGCGCGCTGGACGATGGCGCCGGCGTCGCCATCTCCGCCGCGGCCGTGGGCGTGCTGGCCCAAGCCGCGGCACTGACCGGCCGGCGCCCGCGCCGAACGGTGCGCGTGGTGTTCTTCGGCAACGAAGAAAACGGCTTCGACGGCGCGCGCCACTACGCCCAGCAGTACGCGAACGTGAAGCACCAACTGGTCAGCGAAAGCGACTTCGGCGCCGGCCGCGTGTGGCGCTTCGCCACGCGCTGGCAAACCGGGGCGCTGCCACTGGCGCAGCAGCTGGCCCAGGTGCTGGCACCGCTGGGTGTGGAAGCCGGCGGCAACGACGGCAGCCCTGGCCCCGACGCCGGTGTGCTGATGCGCCGCCACAAGTGGCCGGCCATTGGCCTCAGCCAGGACGGCACGCACTACTTCGACGTGCACCACACCGAGAACGACACGCTGGAGCGTGTGGACCCGGTGTCGCTGACGCAGAACGTGGCCTGCTGGGCCGCGGTGGCCTGGCTGGCCGCGCAGGCACCGGTGAGCCTGGGGCCGGCGCCGCTGTAAACCGATCGGGCGGCGGCCTGCGGTTCGACCGCCCATGAAAAAGGCCGCCCGCACAGTCCGTGTCAATACTCTGACGCCGATCTGAAGCCCTGAACACAATGCCCTGCAGCGAAAGCTGCAGGGCATTGTTCATATGGGCTACGTGCAAGGACACAGTCGAGACCAAGGCGGCCTGTTTCCGGTGTCG
>JBKCUM010000072.1:0-30467 GCA_046318395.1 Rubrivivax sp. | reverse complement strand
CCCAGTCCAGCAACTCGTGCAACTTCATCGTCGGCGAGTCCTGGACCAGCGGCTTGGCACCCATCAGGAAGAAGCTGTCCATGCCCTCATTGCACCCCACACCTCAGGTCCGCGCATCGGGGTAGTTATGCAGCGGTCTCGCCTCGGGGAAACGTTCGAACTGCCGGCCTTCGGCGCCCCAGCGCGGGCCGGGGTTGACCACCTCGATGCCAATGGAGCTGGCGTTAAGCCCGCGGTGGCCCTGCCAGGCGCTTTCGCCGGCGTGCCAGGCGCGGCGGCCTTCGTCCACCAGCTGGTAGATGCGCGGTGGGTTTTCGTCGCTGACGAGGTAATGCGACGACACCTCGCCTTGCGTCAGCGTGCGCAGCGCGCTGCCGAAATCGCCCACCGTGTAGTGCAGCACCAGGAAGAGCACCCGGCTGTCCTGCCCACGCGCGACGTGTCGGCGGTCCACCACCACCCCGCCGGGCGTGGTCGTGGCGCAGCCGGACAGCGCCGCCAGGCCCGCCAAACCCGCCATCCAGGCCAGGCCGGCACGGCGTGTCAGGCACGGCGGGCGGCCCGGAAGGGCCTCAGCGGGCCAGGCGGGGGACAGGTCGGCGGGCGGCGGCATGGGCGGTATGTAAATAGATCACAAAACACGGTCGGCGCATTTACACCCTTTGAGGGATACGAATTCCTACAGTCTCTACATCCGCCGGCCCACCGCCAGAGACGGCACACAGGAGTTCACCATGTTCGAAGCCACTGTCCAATTGTTCAATGCCATGGGTTCCAACGGTCGCCTGCATGCACCGATGGCCACCGGCGGTTACCGCGGGCCCGAGCGCCGCAGCGGCAGCCAAGCACCGCAAGCCCGCTGGCTGGCGCTGATGCTCGACGAAATCGACTACGGCATGCTGCTGCTGGACGAACACGCCCAGGTGCTGCACGCCAACCACGCCGCCCGCGCCGAACTGGACGCTGGCCACCCGCTGCAACTGCTGGGCCGCCAGCTGCGCGCCCGCCAAGCCACCGACGTGGCCCGGCTGCACGAGGCCCTGAGCGGCGCCGCCGACCGCGGCCTGCGCCGCCTGCTGGCCCTGGGCGAAGGCGACAGCCGCGCCAACGTGGCCGTCATCCCGCTGGGCAACCACGCCACCCTGGTGGTGCTGAGCAAGCGCCACCTGTCGGAACGCATCTCGGTGCAGTGCTTCGCCACACAAAACGGCCTGACGCCGGCCGAGACGCGGGTGCTGGAAGGCCTGTGCAACGGGCTGGAGCCGCGCGAGATCGCCGAACAGTACAGCGTGGGCCTCGCCACGGTGCGCACGCAGATCGGCAGCATCCGGGCCAAGACCGGCGCCGAGAACATCCGCGCCCTGGTGCGCCAGGTGGCCGTGCTGCCGCCCATGGTGAGCAGCCTGCGGCAGAACTGAGGCCGCGCTGCTGGCGCGCCGGCGCCAGACCCGCCCCGGGGCCCGCTACGATGCGGGCCCATGCCCACCGCCAAAGCCGCCGCCACCGACCCTTTGGACCACCCCGCGCTGAGCGCATCGCTGCGTGCGCTGGCGCGCCGCGGTGACCTGCGCCACTACCGGCGCGGCACCTTGCTGATCCAGGAAGGCGACGCGGGCGACACGCTGTACATCATCCTGAAGGGCCGGCTGCGCGCCTTCAGCAGCAACGCCGAAGGCGACCGCGAAATCACCTTCGGCACTTACGACCCCGGTGACTACGTGGGCGAGATGGGGCTGGACGGTGGCAAACGCTCGGCCAGCGTCATCACCATGGAAGCCAGCACCTGCGCCGTGGTGACGCGCCAGACGCTGGAAGCCCACCTGGCGGCCGAGCCGGGTTTTGCCTTCGAGCTGCTGGCCAAGGTGATCCGCCGCGCCCGGGCGGCCACCCTCAGCGCCAAACAGATGGCCTTGAACGATGTCTATGGCCGCTTGCGTGCGCTGCTGGCCAGCGCTTCCACGGCGCTGCCCGACGGCGGTTTTGAAACCAACGAACGGCTGACGCACCAAGAGTTCAGCAACCGCCTGGGCTGCTCGCGCGAGATGGTCAGCCGCGTGCTGAAAGACCTGGAAAACGGCGGCTACATCAGCCTGACCGACGACCGCCGGCTGCGCTGGCGCCACCTGCCGGCACGCTGGTAAACCACCGCACGGCGGGCCGCGCGCTTCAGCCCAGCGCGGCTCAGCGTTGTTCGGGGTGCATCAGCCGCGCGTGGATGCGCCGCGTGGTGCGCCACACGCCCCACAGCACCAGCGGCACCAGGGCGCCGGCCGCCACCTCGGGGTGCAGCGGCACGCCCGCAGCTTTCAGGCCCTTGGCGGCGTACAGCGCCAGGCTGATGACGTAGTAGGAAATGGCCGCGATGGACAAACCTTCCACCGTGGTCTGCAGGTTCAGCTGCAGTTGCTGGCCTTGCGTCAACCGCGCCAGCAGCTGCTGGTTCTGCGCTTCGGTGGAGATGTCCACCCGTGTGCGCAGCAGTGCGCTGGTGCGTTCGATGCGCTGTGCCAGCGCGGCCAGGCGTTGTTCGGTGCTGGCCACGGTGGCGATGGCCGGGGACAAGCGGCGCTGCATGAAGTCGCCCAGCGTCTGCGTGCCCGGCACCGGCTTCTCGCGCAGTTCGGCCAGGCGCTGGCGCACCAGGGCGTCGTAAGCGCGGGTGGCTGAAAAGCGGTAGCTGTGTTCGGCCGTGGCGCGTTCCACGCGCGCGGCCACCTGGATCAGCTGGTCCAGCAGTTCGGCCTCGCTGGCCTGGCGCGCTTCCAGCCGGGCCGTCACGTCGGCCAACGCGGCTTCGCTGTCGGCCAGCACCGGCCCCAGGGCCTTGGCCACGGGCAGGCCCCGCAGCGCCATCAAGCGGTAGATCTCCAGTTCCAGCAGGCGCTGTGCGGTGCGGCCCGCGCGGCTTTCGCTGGTGTCGGGCGGGGCCAGCAGCAACAGGTGTTCGAAGCCGTCGGGGCGCAGCTCGAAGTCGGTGAGCACCAGGCTGTGACCGGCCGGGCCGGTGCTGTCCGCGCCACCGGTCGGCCGCGGGCCGGGGTTGCCGACCATCGACGCCACCACCGGCCGGCCGCCGAACCACCGGCGGCCCTGGGCCATGCAGGCGGCGCCCTGGCCCAGGTCGGCCGGCAGCAGGCTCAGCACCAGGGCGGCCATGGGGCGGCCCGGCAGGCCGGCCAGCCAGCCCTCGGGCAGGTGCAGCTGTTGCAGCAGCGCCGGTTCGCTGTCGCCCAACGCCACGCCTTCGGGCAAAGGCTGCACCAGCACATAACGCGTGAACTCGGTGTGGCGTTCGTACTTCAGCGAGCCCAAGCCCGGCCCCAGCCGCAAGCGCAGGAAGTTGCCGGCCAACGCCGCCGGCTGCAGACCTTCGTGGCCAGGCAGGCGCTGCAGGTGCGCGCATTCGGTGGCCCGGTCCACGCCGTCGTTCAGCAAGGCCACCGACAGCACCAAGGCCGGCAGGCGGATGCGCGCTGGCGGGCGCGCGTGCACCTCGTTGTGCAGCTCGGCGCGCTGCGGGTCGTCGGCGGGCAACGCCGGTGCGGCGGAAACGGGGCCGGTGGCCGGCTGCATGTGCGCTCGGACCCCCAGGTGGCTTCAGCCGCCCTTGGCGGCAGAGGCCGACGCCGCAGGTTTGGGCGGCGGGCCGAACACCTGTCGGGGTTTCTCAGCGCGTTCGTACAAGGGCATCACCTTGGGCAGCTTGCCCTCGATGTCCTTGATGCGCGTGGGCCCCGAGGGGTGGGTGGACAAAAACTGCGGCGGCGCGCCCTTGTTGGCGCTCATCATCTTCGTCCACAGCGACACGCCGGCACGCGGGTCGTAACCGGCGCGCGCGGCCAGGTCCATGCCCACGATGTCGGCTTCGGTCTCGTCTTCGCGGCTGAACTGCAGGGTCAGCAGCTGGCCGCCCATCTGCAGCAGGCTGTCGCCCAACTGGCCCAGGCCAAACAGGCTGCTGACCAGGTTGGCACCCACGCGTGTGGCCATGGTCTTGCCGATGCGCTCACGGGCGTGCTCGCGCAACGCGTGCGCCACCTCGTGGCCCATGATGGTGGCCACCTCGTCGTCGGTCAGCTGCAGCGTCGCCAAGATGCCATGGTAGAAGGCGATCTTGCCGCCGGGCATGCAGAAGGCGTTGAGCTGCGGGTCGCCGATCAGGTTGACCTCCCACTTCCACTGCCGGGCCCGCGGGTTCCAGGGCAAGGCGTGCGGAATGATGCGCTGCGCGATGCTGCGCAGCCGCACCACCTGCGGGTGGTCGTTGGGCGCCAACGCGCGTTTCTGCGCGGCGCCCTGGGTCATCTGCAGGTACTGCTGCGCAGCGGCGGCCTCCACCTGGTCGGCCGGCGCGAACTTCGTGAAGCGGCTTTGTTTGCCCACGTCAGACTGCACGCCTTCGGCCGTGCCCGGCTGCTGGGCCAGCGCCGGCCCGGCCACACCCGCGGCCAACAAACCGCCGGTGAACCAACGCCGGCTGTGCAGGGCGCAGCGGCAAGCCCGGCCATGGGCCAGGGCGGGCAGGGGCACGTGGGCGTCGGTGTGGAAGTCGTGGTTCATGGCGCGCTGCGGGTCATTCTAGGCAGGGGCTGCAGGTTCAGTCTTCCTGCGGCGGACGTGGGGGCACTTCCAGCGCCTGCACGGCCGCCCGCAGGCGCAGCAGCATCCACAACGCCGGTGCGGCCAACACGGTGCTGACGATGAAAAAGGTGGGCCAGCCAATGCTTTCGGCCAGCACACCGGCCACCGGCCCCACCCACACGCGGCCCACCGACGCGAAGGCCGACAACAGCGCGAACTGCGTGGCCGTGAAACGCTGGTTGCACAGGCTCATCAGGAAGGCCAGGAAGGCCGCCGTGCCCATGCCGCCGCTGAGGTTCTCGAAGGCCACGACCATCAGCAGGCCGCCGTCCACTGGCGCGGCCTGGGCCAGTTTGATGAAGCCCCAGTCGAAAGCCGGGATCACCAGGCCCGGCATCAGGCCCTTGCCGCTGACGGCCAACCACCAAAAGCCCAGGTTGCTGGCCATCTGCAACACGCCGAACAGCAGCAGCGCGCGCCACAAGCCCAGGCGCAGCATCAACAAACCACCCAACAAAGCCCCGCCGATCGTGAGCCACAGGCCGATGAGCTTGTTCACCACGCCCACCTCGGCGGCGCTGAAGGCCATGGTCTTCAGCAGGAAAGGCGTCATCAGCGCACCAGCAAAGGCGTCGCCCAGCTTGTAAAGCACGATGAAGGCCAGGAACGCGCCCGCGCCCGGTTGGGCGAAGTAGCTGCGCAGGCCACCCAGCAGGGTCTCGAAGCGCGCGCGACGCGCCGCCCAAGCCGCCAGCGGCAGCGTGAAGCCCAGGCCCATCAGCAGCGCCAACAGGTCCACCCAGCGTTTCTGCAAGGGCGGGGGCAGGGCCGTGCCCTCCAGCAGCGGGCCCAGCAAGGCCTGGGCGATGGGGCTGGCAAAACGGTCGCTCAGCACCACGCCCAGCGCCACGGCGGCCAGCACGGCGACAAAACCCTGCAGGTCGTGGCGCGCCACGGTGGCCGGTGCGGCGGCGGTTTTCAGCGGCGGCAGCACCAGGGCCGACAACACCGCGGCGCCCACCATCAGCGCCGCCATGAAGCGGTAGACCTCGGGCCAGCTCCAGCCGCCGCCTTGTTGGGCGTCGGTCCAGATCAGCGCCACGCCGCCGGAGAGAATCATCGCCAGCCGGTAGCCCATCACGTTCAACGACGCGCCCAGCGCGCGTTCAGGCGCAGCCAGCAGGTCGGTGCGGTAGGCGTCGATGACCACGTCTTGCGAGGCCGACAGGAAGGCCACCGTCACCGCCAGCAGCGCGAACAGCCGCAAGCCTGCGGAAGGCGACTGCTGCGCCAGCGCCCACAGCGCCAAGGCCAGGGCCAGCTGCGTGGCCACCAGCCAACCGCGCCGCCGGCCCAGGCCGGGCAGGTCGAAGCGGTCCATCAGCGGCGCCCACAGGAACTTGAAGGTGTAGGGCAGGCCGACCAGGCTGAGGAAGCCGATGGTGGCGATGTCCACACCGTCGACCGTGAGCCAGGCCTGCAGCGCTTGGCCGGTCAGCGCCAGCGGCAGGCCCGAGGCGAAACCCAGCAGGCAGGCCACGGCCAGGCGGTGCAGCGAAGCGGCGCGCTGCGCCAGCGTGAGTGTCATGCGGCCCATTCTAGAGAGCCGTGCGCGGCACCTCGGCCGCGGCCTGGCCGGCGCCGCGCTTCAGGCGCGGGGCGAGCCGGCGCGATGAGAACTCAGCCGCGCCAGACCGCGACCCAGCGCTGCCAGGCTTGCAACCAAGCGGCCGACGCGCTGGGCGGGCGGGGCAGGTGCTGGGGCGCGCGGGCCGCCGCCGCGGCAAGCGTCCGCGCGTGCAGGGGCCGTTCCAGCAGGCGCAGGGCCGGGCGCTCGGCCACGGGGGGCGGGAGGACGCTGTCGCTGGCATTCATGGTGAACGGGCCCCGGAACGGGGTGCGGGTAAACGCGGAAGTTGCACTCTAGGTCTTGGCGACTTTGCAGACAACGAACGGCCTCGCATTTACAGTCTGCAAATCTGCAGCAGACTGGGCCCACGGCCCCACCCCGCACATGGCCGACATGGATTGGAGCGACCTGCGTTACGCGCTGGCCATCGGCCGCCTGGGCAGCATCGCCTCGGCGGCGCGCCAGTTGGGCGTCAACGCCACCACGGTGCAGCGCCGGCTGGACGTGCTGGAAAAGCGCCTGGGCGCGCGGCTGTTCGACCGCCACCGCAACGGCTACCAGCCGACCGATGCCGGCCAGGTGGTGCTGGAGCAGGCGCGCCGCATGGCCGACCAGGCCGACGAGATCGAACGCCGCGTGCTGGGCCGCGACCGCGAGCTCACCGGCCCGCTGCGCGTGACCACCGCCTTCGTGGTGATGGAACACCTGCTGCCCCACCCGCTGGCGGCCTTCGCCCAGGCCTTCCCCGGCATCGAGGTGGAGGTGGTGGAGAACGCCTTCCTGGTGGACCTGTCGCGACGCAGCGCCGACACCGCGCAGACCTGGGCGCGACTGGAAGCCGACGTGGCGCTGCGCTTGTCGGCCAACGTGGCCGAACACCTGGTGGGGCGCCAACTGGGCATGACGCACTGCAAGGCCTACGCGCTGCGCGGCGCGCCCGGCCTGCCGCAAACACCGCAGCCGCTGGCCCACCTGCTGCGCGATGCGCCCTGGGTGGCCTTCGAGCGCGACGCCACCAGCCGCGTCTACGACCGCTGGATGCGCAGCCAACTGGCCCAGGCCCAGGTGCGTGTGCGCGTGGACATCTTCAACGCCATGGCCGCCATGTTGCGCACCGGCGTGGGCCTGGGCGTGCTGCCCACCTTCATGGAAACGCGCCACCCCGAGCTGGTGGCCGTCAGCGAGGTGATCCCGGAACTGTCGGTGCCGGTGTGGATGCTGACCCACCCCGACCTGCGGCAAACCGCCCGCGTGCGCGCCTTCATGCAGCACGTGGGCGATGCCTTGTCGGAACGGCTGAGGGCCTTCGACCGGCCCTGACGGCGCCCGCACCCACCACCGCCACCCAACACCGCAGGCGGTTCAAGCCCTCTGGTTCGACGCGGGCGGTGGTTCTGGCACGTCGACCACCTGGCCCGACAGCGCCAAGTCCAAAGCCCAGTCGTCGGGCCAGTAGCGGCCGGGTGGGGCGCTCAGCAGGCGGTGCAGCACCCCCGAGCCCTGGGCTGGCGGGCAGCCCGGCAGCAACACGCCGAACTGCCCATTGGGCCAATGCACCACGGTGTCGGTGGGGCGCAGGTGGCGCCGCAGCCAGCCACCCAAGTCGCTGAGGCGCTGGGTCATCAGCAGGGGGTGCAGCGCAGGCCGGCCTTCGGCCTGCAGTTGCAACACGGTCAGGCGCAAACCCCGGCGGCGCAGCAGCGCCGCCTCGTGATGGATCTGGGCCAGGAAGGCCGCTTGGTCGGCCAGCACCAACACCCCGCTGGCGGCGGACAGCGGGCGCTTCGGCATCGAAAAACCCCAGTTCGGTGTCAGCATGGCGTGGCGGCCCCACGGCGTTGGGCCAGGTGAAGCCGGTGGAGAGGGGATGAACCTCACCAGGGCCCAGTGCCTCCCTGTGCCGCCGGCGCGGAACATCCCCTCACCCCTACCAACGTGGGCCCAACGCCAAACCCGACAGGCAGTTACATTTGCCGCGAACCTTCGCGCCACCATGTCCGAGATCACCCAGCTGTTGCAGGCGGCCCGCAGCGGCGACAGCACCGCAGCCGACCGCGTCTTCACCCTGCTGTACGCCGAGTTGCGTCAGCTGGCCCGCAGCCGCCTGCGCCACAGCGGTGAACTCACGCTGCTGGACACCCAGGCGCTGGTGCACGAGTCCTTCCTGCGCCTGCAGGGCCCGGCCGCCGAGGCGCACTTCCCCGACCGCCACCATTTCCTGGCCTACGCCGCGAAGGTGATGCGCCACGTCGTCATCGACACCGTGCGCGCACGCCAGGCCGAACGCCGCGGCGGCGGCCAGGCCCTGTTGACGCTGGACACCCAGTTGCAGGACAACCTGCACCGCCACGACGACGAGGTGCTGCGCGTGCACGAAGCGCTGGAAGAACTGGCCCAGGCCGACCCGCGCCTGGCGCTGGTGGTGGAACTGCGCTACTTCGGCGGCCTGGCCGAAGCCGAGGTGGCGGCACACCTGGGCGTGACCGAGCGCACCGTGCAACGCGACTGGCACAAAGCCCGCCTGTTCCTTCGGGTGGCCCTGCGGTGAACGCCCCCACCCCACCGCCCCCGCCCGTGCCGCCACCCACCGTGGCGGTCAGCCCCGACCGCGCCCGCTGGGCCGAGGTGTCACCGCTGCTGGACGAGCTGATGGACCTGCCCGCCGCCGAACGCGCCAGCCGCCTGGCCGCGCTGCAGGCGCAGGACCCCGCGCTGGCCGAGGCCCTGCAGCCCTGGCTGGCCGAGCTGGCCCAGCTGAGCGACCACCCCGACTTCCTGCAGCAGGGCGCCCGCTCCACCCCGGGCGGCCCGGGCGCGGTGCCGGCCCAAGCCGACGGGGGCCTGGCCGGGCAGACGGTGGGCGCCTACCGGCTCTCGCACGAGATCGGCCGCGGCGGCATGGGCAGCGTGTGGCTGGCCCACCGTACCGACGGCCGCTTCGAAGGCGAGGTGGCCATCAAGTTCCTCAGCCTGGGGTGGTTCTCACCGGCCGCGGCGCAGCGCTTTGCGCGCGAGGGCCACATCATGGCCAGGCTGGCGCACCCGCACATTGCGCGGCTGCTGGACGCCGGCCACCTGGGCCCGCGCGGCCACCACCAGCCCTACCTGGTGCTGGAGCACGTGGCCGGCGAACCGCTGGACACCTACTGCGCCCGCGTGCAGCCGGCCCTGCCCGACCTGCTGCGGCTGTTCCTGCAGGTGCTGGACGCCGTGGCCCACGCGCACAACCGGCTGATCCTGCACCGCGACTTCAAGCCGTCCAACATCCTCGTCACGGCCCAAGGTCAGGCCAAGCTGCTGGACTTCGGCATCGCCAAGCTCTTGGACAGCGCCCAAGCCGACGGCGCAGAACTTACCCAGCAGGTGGGCCAGGCCTTCACGCTGCCCTACGCCGCGCCCGAACAGCTGCAAGGCGAAGACGTCACCACCGCCACCGACGTCTACGCGCTGGGCGTGCTGCTGTACCGCCTGCTCAGCGGGCGGCTGCCGCTGGACGTGCGCGGCGACGAGGCCGCGCTGGCACAGTGGCGCGCCAACGTGGCGCGCACGCCGCCGCCGGTGTCCGAGGCCCTTCGCCAGGCCGGGGGCGACCCGCGCCGCGTGCAGGCGCTGCGCGGCGACCTGGACAACATCCTCGCCAAGGCCTTGAAAAAGCTGCCCGGCGAGCGCTACGCCAACGCCGAGGCCTTGGCGCAAGACCTGCGCCGCCACCTGGCGCTGGAACCCATCAGCGCCCGGCCCGACACCTGGGCCTACCGCAGCACCCGCTTCCTGCGCCGCCACCGCCTGGCCGTGGGCGCTGGCAGCGTGGCGGCCCTGGTGCTGACCGGCAGCGCCGCCGTGGCGCTGCTGCAAGCCAGGGAAGCCCGTGAACAGCAGGCCCAGGCCGAAGGCTTGATCGAGTTCATGCTGGGCGACCTGCCCCAAAAGCTCAAGCCCGTGGGCCGGCTGGACACGCTGGACGCCGTGGCCCAGCGGGCGCTGGCCTACTACGCCGACCAGGCGCCCGGCAGCCTGGACGACGCCTCGCTGGCGCGCCGGGCCCGCGCCCTGCACCTGATGGGCGAGATCGCCGAACAAAGCGGCCGCCTGGACGAAGCCGCGCGGGGTTTTGAAGAAGCCGCGGCCAGCACCGCCGAACTGCTGGCCCGCCAGCCACTTCAGGGCGAAGCCGTCTTCAACCACGCCCAGAGCAGCTATTGGGTGGGCCTGGTGGCGCGCCGGCGCGGCCTGCGCGAACAGGCCGAACAGGCCTTCGGCCAGTACCAGGCCCTGGCCCAGCGCCTGACCGAGTTGGACCCGAACAACCTGGACTGGCAGACCGAAGCCGCCTACGCCAGCCAGAACCTGGGCGTCATGCACCTGGAGGCCGGCCGCCCGGCCCAGGCCTTGCCCGCCTTTGAACGCACGCTGCAAGCGTGGCAGCAGGTGGTGCCCGGCCGGCCAGCGGCGGCCATCGAGCTGGCCAACACCCTGGGCTGGATCAGCCGCGCCCAGGAGGGCCTGGCCGACCTGCCCGCGGCGCTGGCCTCGCAACAGGCGAAGTTCCAGGCCCTGGCCCAGCTGCCCGACGGCGACCGCAACCGCGATGCCCAGCACCTGCGGGCCGTGGCCCATTACGACATCGGCCGCCTGCAACAAGCCCAGGGCCAGGCCGACGCCGCCCGCCAGCAACTGCAGACCGCCCGCCAGCTGTTGCAGGCCCTGGTGCAGCTGGAGCCGCAGAACCTGGACTGGGCCGGCACGCTGACCGCCACCTGGGTGACCCTGGCCCAGCTGCAGCGCGGCCAGCCCGAAGCCACCGCGACCCTGGCCCAGGCCCAGCGCCTGGCCGCACCGCTGCTGGCCGCCACCCAGCGCAAACAGCGCTGGTGGTTGAACCTGCAAGGCCTGCTGCTGACCGAACGTTTGGTGCAAGGCGACACCAGCGCCGTGGTCGCCACGCAAACCTGGCTGGCCGACGTGGCCCGCCACGAGGCGCAAGGCCGGGTGCTGGACGCCGAACAAGCCCGCATCGCCGCCGCGGCGGGCCTGGCGCTGGGCGACCGGCTGCAGGCCGGCGACCCGGCCACGCACGCCGCGGCCCAGGCGGTGTGGTCGGCGGCCGCGCAACGCCTGGCCACAGCGGTGGCGCGGCGCGACCTGCCGGCGCTGGCTCTGCACGGCCGGCTGCGCTGGCGGCTGGGCCAGGTTCAAGAAGCGCGCGCGATCGCCGAAACCCTGGCCACCAGCAGCTTCCGCGCGCCCGATGGGCAGGCGCTGCAACGCGAGTTGCAGACCCCGGCCGCTTCGGCACGCTGACCACCGAGCGCCCGCCATGCAAAACCCCGCCCTGAACAGCCCCCCCGCCCCCGAGGACGCGCCCGCCGCGCCCTACCCCCGCGTGCGCACCGTGCGCGTCTGGGTGGACAGCGCCAACCAACCGCACGCCCTGCCCGAACAGGTGGACGTCAGCGGCGGCGGCGTGCTGATCCAGTTCCTGCTGCTGACCAACGGCTGGGCCTTCCCGGCCGAGGCCGCCATCACCGTGCAAGACGGTGGCACCCAGTTCCCTTGCGCCGCCTGGACCCTGGCCCCGCAACAGGCCGCCCTGCTGGACGCCGACACCAGCCCGGGCATCTTCAACTACACGATCCACGTCGTGCACACCGGCACCGGCCAGCGCCTGCGGCTGGACCCGACCATCAGGAACGACTTCTGAAGCCTACGGGCGTGCGTGGCACCGCGCCAGCGCAGCCACCACGCCCACCGCCGGACCCGGCGCAACCGTCGGGGCAGACCGCCGTCACCTGAACACCGGCGGCGTCGACACCAGCGCCGCCAGGCCCGTGCCCGCGCCGGGGTGTGCCGCCAGCACCGCCGCCGCCGCGCTGGCCGGTGTGGCGCCGCTGGCCTGCATGGCCGCGGCCAAGGCCAGCAGGGCTTGGCGCGCGCCACGCGTCAAGGTGCCGTCGGGCGGGGCTTCGGTCAAGGCCTGCACGCGGGCCGCGTACAGCGCCCAGGCCCTGGGTGAGTGCCACAGCAAGGCCAGCAGCGCCTGCAAGGCACGGTCGGCATGCGCCGCACTGGGCGCCTGGCCGGCCGGCGGGTCCGCATAACCCACGCACAGGTATTCCAAAGGCCCCAAGGCCTCGCCCCAGCGGCCGGCCAGGCCCCAGGCTGGGCGGCGCCCTGCGGGCAACCGGCCGCTGCACAGCGCGTCCACCAGCGCATCGGCCACCGCGGCCTGCGCGGCATCGCTGCCGCGCTCGCCCACCAGGCACAGCACGTTCAGGAAAGCCGGGTACAGCTGGTCGCCCAGGGCTGCACACACACGCTCCAGCAACTCGGTGCGCCATGCGGCGTTGGGCGCGTGCGCGCAGCCGTCCACCAGGCCCTGCGCCGCGGCCGCCCAATCGGGTGCCGCCTTCAAGGCCACCATGGCTTGCCGATGCCAGGCATGGTTGGAAGGGGCGGCAAAAGCGGCAGACGCGTGTGGGCTCGTTTCAGGCGTCAGCCGTGCACAACGCACCAACGATGGCCTGCGCCCAGTCGTCGACCGAGGCGGCAGGTCGGGCCGCCCCCACGTGCAGCACCGTCGCCGGGCCCAGCGCGTCCAGCGCCTGCACGTTCCACACCGCGGCGGTGGCCACACTGGGCTGGGCCGCCGGCCAGGCGTCGGCCAGAGAAGCGGTGCGCCAGGCGGCGGCAGGCAATGCGCTGAAGAGGGTGTTCATGGGCGGTCCCTAGGAAACATCAGGCTAACGCGCTGCGGCCGCGCTGAACAGACAGGGTGCACCCCAGCTGGGGCGCCAACCGGCGTGGCCAAGGGGCCCGTGCACATCAGCCCTGCTCGCGCATGATGTCGCCTTCGCGGTAATCGTCCCGGTACTGGAAGTCGACGTTGAAGCGGCCTGTGTGCTCCACCTTCACGGTCATCTTGTACCAACGAGGCTGGCCCAGCGTCTGCGTCAATTGCCAATGCTGCTTGGCCGCGTCAGAAACCTTCAGCGTGGCGGCCAAGGCCGGCATGGTCTTGACCTCTTCACCACCGTTGCTCAGCCAGAAGTCATCCGCGCCGACATCCCCCGCGGGGGTCCATCGAGACGCATAACGCAAAGACTTCCACGGCACCCCTCGGAAGGCATCGACCAGCGCGTGAACCACCGCCGCGGTCGCGGCATCAAGGCTGTTGATCGACATGGCCATCACTCGTGCAACACGCGCCAAACGGCAAAAGCACCGGCATTCGAGAAGAAAGTCCAAGCACGTTGCCTCGCGCAGTGCCCTCAATGGGCAAAGACCCGTCCTCCACAGGCCCAGCCCCCACCTCCAACCGGAAGGACTGCACTGAAGTGCTGCCGTCCAGCGTGAACCAGGTCGTCACACTGAAGCGCATTCAGGTTCAAGAGGTTGTAGAGCTCCACCATCAGGCTGTGCCCAGGTTCACGTTGACCGAGATCGAGACTTTGCAGAGCCAGGCCAAGCAGGTTGTCTACATCGGTGGCCAACGCGAAATCCTTCTTCAGCAAAGCCTTGGCATCCTGCCAATGCCGAAGCAATTCCGAGCGATGCGTTGGGTAAGCACCGACGTCCCACGCGGGGTACTTGTCCGGCGCGCACAACATGGCCTTGCCGACGTTTTCCTTGAAGTACATCAAGGACTGACGCAGCGTCACAGCGACCTCACCACAGCCAACAACGCGCGGCAAGCACCGTACCTTGCTGCCATGGTGCGCACGGCCCCGTACACGGTCTCACCCATACAGCTGTTGGCAACAAAGTCCAAGCTTGCATCACCCCTGCTCGCGCATGATGTCGCCTTCACGGTAGTGGTCCCGATACTCGAACTCCACGTTGAAGTGGCCCGTGCGTTGCACCTTCACAGTCATCTTGTACCAACGGCGAAGCCCAAGTTCCTGTGTCAGCCGCCAATGTTGATGGGCCAGACTGTTGATGCTCCCTGATTGCGCTACGGTCGGCAACACGCTCTCCTTTCGACCACCGTCGTGAATCAAGTCGTATGCGCTTGACCAGACGTCCGCCGTCGGGGTGAAGGCGGCTCGGTACTCCACAACATCCCAATCCCGACGCTCAAACGTCAGGAAAACGGCCTTGGCAATCGCTGATTGGGCAGCATCCAAGGTCTGCAAGACGTCCATGACTAACCTCCGTTCTTGAGGTTCGGGAAGGTCTTTTCCGACCATGTTCCGTTGATAGACCACCGGGCGACAATGCTCTGAGGCACCGTACTCCCTTCAACATAAACAGGGAGCACCTCCACCCGCACCGTCTTCTGGTCCAGCACGGCCTGCGCCCATTGGCGCTCCATCTCTCTGAACTCCCCGCGGTTCACCGAAGACAGCTGCGGTACCAGGTTGATGCGTTCGCAAGCGCCGCCGAACAAGGAAGCGATCAGGTGGCCGCCATCGTAGCCTTCACCGCCCACATGGCCAGCCGCCGCTTGTTGCCAGGTGTTGCGATCGGCCTTGGCCACGTCGCCCGTGAAGCGGGCCCGCTGGCCGGCGACCACCGCCGTGGGAAAGTTGGCCGAGGGCCCAGCGGTGCCCAGTCGGCCTTCGCTTTGGCCAGCGCGGCGTCGTGGTGTTCGTCGGGCACGAAGTCACCACGGGCGGTGCGGATCAGCCCTGCTCGCGCATGATGTCGCCTTCGCGGTAGTGGTCCCGGTACTCGAAGTCGACGTTGAAACGGCCTGTGCGCTCCACCGTTGCCGTCATCTTGTACCAACGGGGCAGGCCGAGGGTTTGCGTCAGTTGCCAGTGCGCCATGGCCGTGTCGGTGACACGGCCGTGAACGCGGTCACTGGGATAGTCCTTTTCGCCCTCAGCCGCGGCTTCGGCGAAGAACCAAAAATCCGGCGCTGACACGCTGCCGTCGGGGGTCACTCGGAACACGAAACGCACCGACAGACTCTGGCGTTCTTCCAGCGCTGCGTAGAGCGTTTTCGCCAACTCGGTCGTCGCTTGGTCAATGTTGTTGAGTGTCACGGCGCGCCTCATGGCAGGTTCTTGAACTGTTGCCGGTACGGCACATTGTCGATCCAGTACTTCACGTCGATGCGTGTTGGGACACCTCCGCTGGCCCCATAGACAGGACTCACCTCCACACGCACGGTCTTCCCGTCCAGCACGTCCTGCGCCCATGGGCGCGCCATCTCCCCGCTCTCCCGTCGGTTCTGCTAAGGCCGCTGGAACGCATTGCCTGTGTCAAGCGACCTCCTGTGCACCTCGCCGTGCCGCTACGCCGTCAGCATTGAGACGTCATCAGTACCCTGCGGCCAACCCGCCTGAGCGGCCTTCACGGCTCATCTCGGAAGATGTCGCCTTCAACGTAATGGTCCCGGTACTCGAATTCAGTGGTGAACTTGCCATCACGCTGTACGTTGACCACCATCTTGAACCAAAGCGGTTGCCCGACTGCTTCGGAAGCGACCCGCTGAGCCAGCACCATTCGCCACAAGGCTGCGGAGCCGGGACTGTGAGGGCCCAGGTCTTGACGAATCGTTCCGTCCTCTTCCCAGTACGTGTATTGGTACCGGCCGACACCGGTTGGCGAACACCTGACAACCATTTGGGCAGCGCGCCAGGACTTGAGTGGTACGGTGGCGCAAACAGTCGCAGCGATCTTTTGATTGCAGTCGTCGACCGCTTCTAACGTAGCCAAGTCAGCCGCCTTTCGTGTTTGGGAATGTTGCATCGCTCAGTTTGCCGTCGACCCAATAGCGAACCGAGATCAGGTCTGGTACACCGGACGTGCCCGAGTACACCGGACTCACCTCCACCCGCACCGCCTTCCCATCCAGCACGGCCTGCGCCCATTGGCGCTCCATCTCCCTGAACTCCCCGCGGTTCACCGAAGACAGCTGCGGCACCAGGTTGATGCGTTCGCCAGCGCCGCCGAACAAGGAAGCGATCAGGTGGCCGCCATCGTAGCCTTCACCACCCACATGGCCGGCGGCCGCTTGTTGCCAGGTGTTGCGGTCGGCCTTGCCCACGTCCAGCACACCGTCGGCCTTCACCACACGGCCAAACGTGTCGGTGGTGTAGGCGTGGCCGTTGTCCAGCAGGTACACGGTGTTCGGCTTGAACTGGCCGTTCAGGTCGGCGTTCCAGTCGCCTTTGCTGCCGTTGCGGGCGGTGACGACCTGCAGGCCTTCTTCCCTCGCACGCTGGGTCACTTCGGCCACGCGGGCTTCGGTGGACTGCGCCAGGGCGCGGCTTTCGGCGCGCACCACGTCGGCGACGTCGTCCACCTTGTTGGACGTGCGCAGCACCACGGCCGCGGCGCCGATGGCCTTGCCCATGCCGCCGGTGAAGTCCAGCGCGCTGGTCGGGAACAGGGCTTCGTTGGCGGCGTAGAGCGCGCCGAAGACCACGATCTCGGCCTCACTCAGGCCCCCGGCCGCGGCTTTCTGGTCCAGGTAGTCGCGCACGCGCGCCTGGTAGTCCTGCAGCACCGGCACGTCGAACACGCTCAGCCCGTCGGCCGCCCACTGCAGGGCCTGCCCCGCCAGGGCCTTGCCTTCCTGGAACAGGTTGTCCAGCGTGCCGCCCACGGCCTTGGCCACGTCGCCCGCGAAGCTGGCCCGCTGGCCCGTGACCACCACCGTGGGCAAGGTGACCGAGGGCCACGCGGGGTCCACGTCCGTCGGCGCTTCAGGCCCCACGGGTGCATCCGGCGTGTCGGGTTCATCGGCCGGGCCCAGCGGTGCCCAGTCGGCCTTCACCTTGGCCAGCGCGGCGTCGTGGTGTTCGTCGGGCACGAAGTAACCACGGGCGGTGCGGGTGTCCACACCCGCCTGTGCCAACTGCTGCAGGGCCTGGGTGCTGGCCTGTTCGGCGTCCAGGCCCTGGGCCATCAACTGGTCGCGCAAGGCGCTGAACTGCTGCGAGGCCGGTGCGGTGGTGGCGGCCGCGGCCCCGGGCCCCACCTGCACCGGCTGCGTGTAGAACCCGGCCGGGTCCGCCTCGCGCAGCAGGTCCGACAAGAAGCTGCTGGCAAACGCAGCGCCCGGGTCCCCGGGGGTGCCCGCCACGCGGATGGCCGAGCCCAGCACGCGCGTCAGCATGCGGGCGGCCGCGGCCTGGCCGGCGTCCATGGTGCCTTTGGCCAAGGCCTGGTTGATGTTGGCGTTCAGACCTGCGCTGGTCACCTCGGCCAAGCCTGAGGCAAAACCCGCCAACGCGCCGTCCTTGAAGCTGCCACCCAGCAAGGCCTGGATGCCGCCTTGCACCGTGGTGCGCAGGGCGATGGTGCCGCCGGGGCCGTAGCTGGCGGCGGCAGCGCCGAACTCCGCCAGCAAACCGCCCGACAAACCACCGGCCAGCGCGCCGCGCAGGATGTCCTTGAACGCCAGGTTGCCGTTCATGGCACCGCTGACAAAGGCGCCTGCCGCGCCGGCCGCCACGCCGCCGGCCACGGCCCCGGCGGTGGCGCCCCAGCTGGCCGCGGCCCAGCCCGAGGCCGCACCCGCGGTCACGTAACTCACCGCCGCCACGATCGCCACCTGCACGATGGTCTCGAACCAGTCGCGCTTTTGGTGGATGTTGCTGTGGTGCGTGGCCCAGCCGGCTTCGAGGTCGAAGCCCACGGCGCCGTCGTTGTTCAGCCGCGGCGCGTGGTTGGGGTCCAGGCTCACCAAGTCCTGGTGGCGCAGCGTGTCACCGACGCCCATCATCTGCCAGCTGGCGTTGTCAAAACCGATGGCGCTGGCAAAGCGCTGGCCCGACTCGTCGGTGCTGAACTGCGTGTGGCTGCGGCCGTAGAAGCTGGCAAAGGCCTGGTGCTGCGGGCCGCCTTGCTGCAGGTACCAGTCGGTGAAGGCGTCGGGGTCGAAAACGCGTTCGGTGGCCACCAAGGGCTGGCCTTGTTCGTCGCGCAGCGGCTGGCCGCTTTCGTCGGTGATGAACAGCGGCTGGGTGGTGCTGGCGCCGCTCTCGTCGGTGGTGGTGACGGTGCGGGGCCGCTCGGTCCAGCCCGCACCGCCGTGCTGGTGGGCCCAGGCCATGGTGTCGCTGTACTGCTGGCGCACCGAGGCCATGGCGTTGCCCAGGCGGGTCAGCTGCTCGTAGCGTTCCTGGCCGTAGACCCGCACCTGCTCTTGGGCGATGGCGCTGCTGGCCGGTGGCACGTGGCCACCGAAGCGCTGCACCAGGTCGGCCACCTGCGGGTCGGCCAGGTACAGGTCCAGCAAGCCCAGCTGGGCCGGGTCGCCCATGGCCTGGCCGGCCGGTGCGGGGCCGGCGTTCAGCGCGTGGTCGCTGGTGGCCAGGGTCCACAGGTCGGGGTGGCGGGCCAACAGCGTGGCGGCATCGGTGTCGTAACAAGCAGCCAGGGCTTGCAAGGGCGTGCCGCCTTGTGCACTGCCTTGCGCCCGGTAGTGGGCGGCGAAGGCGGCTTCGTCGAAGGCCAGCCACTGGCCGGCCGGTGCGTAGACGGGGCCGCCTTCGTCCCAGCCGGTTTGCACCGGTGCGGCGTGGGGGTCCACCACGAACACCACCACCTGGCCGTAGGCGCTGACCATCTGGCCGCTCTCGTCGCTGACCATCTGCGCCGGCACCCAGCCGGGCCCGCCAACCTGGGCCTGGGCCTGCGCCTGGGCGGCCTGGAAGTCGTGCCGTACGGCCACCAGGGCCGCCTCTCGGGTGGCCAGCCACTGCGGGCTGACGGCGGGTTCGCCCACGTAGGGCGCGGGTGCGGCGGCCACGGGCGGGGCTGCCGGCAATGCGGCCGTGTCGCCCGGCGCCACCGGACCGATGAAGGCCACGTCGGCCGCGGGCAACTGTTGCAACAGCGAGGGCTGCAGCGGTTCGCCCTCGGCCCAGAAGGGCAACGGCACGGGTTCGGCCGGCGCCACCGGCGCGGGGCCTTCAGCTGGCGTCGGCGGCGGTGGCAAGGCGGGCTCGGCCGGCTCCAGGTCGTGTTCAGACCAGTGGTTGGCGTAGAGCGATTCTTCGATGCGCATGGGGGGCCTCTGTGTGGCAGCCAGCACCCGTGGCAGGTGCCGATGGGCGCGAAGTCTGCGCAGCGCACCCGGGGCTGAACAGCCGCGGTGTGCCCCAGCTGGGGTGCACCCCAGGGGGCTGTCAGCCCTGGGCAGACGAGGCCACTAACTACAAAAGTGCACGCACTCTGGTTAAGCCTACGCTGAGGCCCGACGGCGCTGCTCGGCGTGCGGCTCAGCGCGCCAACAACGCCGCCTGCGCCGCGCTGCGCTGCAGGCTGGCCACCAGGGCCGGCAGGTCCACCTGCAGCGGCGGTGCGCCGCCCGGACGGGCCGCCAGTTCCTGCTGCACGCGCTGCAGGGCGCGCTCGAAGCGCGCGCGGCGCAACACGGCCAGCAAGGGCTGGGTCAAGGCGCGGGCCTCGCTGTCCCAGCCGGCCTTCGGCACGCGCAGGCTGTAGCCCGCGTCGCGCATGGCGCGCAGTCGTGGGCCGCCTTCGTAGACCACGGCGCACAGGCTGTCCACCACGGTGTGGCGCACGGCCTGCAGGTAGGCCAGGCGCATCAGCACGAACAGGCCTTGCCGGGCATGGCTGGGCCAGGTGGCGGCGCGTGAGAACACCAGACAGGGCCGCAGCGGCGACACCGGCAACACCTGGCCTTGCAGCGCGTACTCCAGGAACTGCGCCACCGCCTGGCGCGACACCAGCACGCTGGCGCGCAGCGTGCTGAGCAGCTGGCCTTGGTCGTCCCACAGGCCCAGCACGGTGCCGGCGTCGTCGGCGGCGCACCAGCGCAGCAGCGCCTCGTCGCGCCACTGGAACTCGGTGGCCTGGCGGTAGGCGGCGCGTCGCAGCGCGAACACCGCAGGCGCCTGCGTGGCCGGCACCACGCCCACGCGGTAAGCCATGGCGGCCGACAGCGCCGGTGCAGGCACGGCGGGACAGGGCGGTTCACCCAGTGGCTGGGACCGGGCCAAGACCGGGGCGTGGACCGGGGGGTGGGCGGGGCTGTTCATGCGAAACCGAACAAGCCATCGAGCATGGGCGCGACGGCGTCGGGGTGGCCTTGGGCGTTGCTGTTGATCTCCAGCAGCCAGACGCGGTCCTGCGCGTCGACGATGGCGTCCAGCACAAAGCCCACTTGCCGGCCTTCAGGGCCCGGGATGTGGGGCCACAGCGCCCGGCCTGCGGCCTCGAACTGCTGGCCGCAGGGCGTGCCACGCAGGCGGTGCACAACGTTGGCGTTGGCGTACACCGTGGGGTTCAGCGGCGAGACGTAGCGGTAGTCGGCCACCACCCGGGTGCCGGCCGTGGCCACCGCGTCCAGCGCCTGGCCTTGCAGGGCCAGCAGGTCGGCCACGGCGCCGGGCTCGGCCTGGCCGGCGTGCAGCAGCAGGGCTTGCCAGCTGCGCTGACCGTCGGCGGCCAACCCGGGCATGTCGAAACACTCCAGCACCGCCAAGCGCCCGCACCAGTACCAGGCCCGCGCGATGCGCCCGACGTGGAAGGCCTCCAGGTACTCGCCCTCGGCCAACACCAGGCTGGCCGCCGCGGCGGCGGGGTAGGGGCCGTGCATGCCGTAGCCGAAAGCGCCCCGGGCGCGCTTGACCAGCACCGGCGCGTCCACCCCCACCGGCGAGGTCCACCACGCGGGCGTGGCCAGGCCCAGGCGCTGCGCCAGCTGCTTGAAGGCCAGCTTGCTGAGCGAGAGGTCCCAGGCCTGGGGCGGGCCGGGCGACCAGCCCACAAACCCCACGGCGTGGCGGTCGGGCTGGTCGAAGTAGACCAGCTGTTCGCCGCCGCGTGTGCCCACGAACTGCGGCCACAGTCGGGCCCGCCGCTCACCCAGGCTGACGTCCAAAACGAACGTACACGCGTCCACGGTGGCGCGGCCGCCGCGCGCCTGCGCCCAGCGGCCCACGGCCTTGGTGTGTTCCAGCAGGTTGGTCTTGAAGCGCAGCGCGGCCATGCCGGCAGTGTGGCCAAGGCCGTGCGGCGGCGACAGCTGGGGTGCACCCCAGCGTGGTGCGGGTGGGGCCTGGCGCGCCTGTGGCAAAGTCCGCGCGATCCAGCCCCGCCGCCACCATGAACGCTCGCCGCAACCCCGCCCCCACCATCATGGACGTGGCACGCCATGCCCAGGTGTCGATGAAGACCGTCTCGCGGGTGTTGAACAACGAGCCCAACGTGGTGCCGGCCATGCAGGAACGTGTGATGGCCTCGGTGCGGGCCCTGGGCTACAAGCCCAACCTGCACGCCCGCAGCCTGGCGCGCTCGCGGTCCAGCTTGCTGGGGCTGCTGTACTACGCCTCCAGCGCGAACTTTGTGATGGGCCTGCAGCGCGGCGCCACCGCCCGCTGCCGGGCGCTGGGTTACCACCTGGTGGTGGAGCAGTTGGACGACAGCGGGGCACAGATGCAGGCGCAGCTGCAGCACATGCTGACGGCCCTGCGGCCCGACGGGCTGATCCTGGCGCCGCCGGCCTGCGATTCGCGCGAGGTGCTGCAGATGCTGGCCGACGCCCACACACCCTGCGTGCGCATCTCGCCCGGCTTCAAACAAACCGGCCTGGGCTGCGTCAGCATCGACGACCACCACGCCGCCGAGGCCATGACCGCGGCCCTGCTGGCTCTGGGCCACCGCCGCATCGGCTACATCACCGGCAACCCCGGGCAGATCGCCGCGCCGCGCCGCCTGGCCGGCCACCGCGCAGCGCTGCAGGCCCATGGCGTGCCGCTGGACGACCGCTTGGTGGTCACGGGCGACTTCACCTTCCCCAGCGGCCTGGCCGGTGGCGCCCAGTTGCTGGCGGTGGAACCCCGGCCCACGGCCATCATCGCCGCCAACGACGACACGGCCCTGGGCGCCATGGCCGCGGCCCAGCAGCAAGGGCTGCGGGTGCCGCAGGACGTGTCGATCGCCGGCTTCGACGACGGGCCACTGGCCAGCCTGGTGTGGCCGCGGCTGAGCACGGTGCGGCAGCCCGTGGTGGAGATGGCCGAAGCCGCGGTGGACCTGCTGGTGTCGCGCCCCACGCCGCCGGGCAAGCGCCCGGGTGCCGGGGACGACGCCGCGCTGGCGCTGCTGGACGACGCCAACGCCGACCTGGTGCTGCCCTACGAACTGGTGTTGCGGGACTCCACCGCGCGCCCGGGCTGAGCCCCGCCAAGGCGGGCACGGCGCTGTGCGCGCTGCAACGCCCTCCGGGATCACCCTCTCGGGAAACTACCGACATTTACCGGCGTTTTGACCGTTGACAGCGCAAGACAAGGCGCGAGACCATGCGGCCACGGCAATTGACAGCGCAGTCAATCGCCAGCACCCGGGCTGGCCTCCGACCCGCCCCACCCATGTTCAGCGTCCAACAAGAGCCCGGCACCACCGCGCGCCGGCCACAGGAGACACCCATGCCCAGCCGCCGCACCCCGCGCAGCGCTTCCCTGCGCAGCACCTTCCGCCCCCAGGCCGTCAGCACCGCGGTGCTGGCGCTGTTGGCGTCATCGCCCGTCTTCGCACAGACGGCGCCTGCCGCACCCGCGGCCAACGCCAACGAACCGCCGCGCCTGACCATCACCGCCACCAAGCGCCAAACCACGGTGCAGGACACGGCCCTGGCCGTCACCGCCTTCGGCCAGGGCGACCTGGACAAGGCCCAGGTGAAGGACCTCAGCAGCCTGCAGACCCTGGTGCCCAACCTGACGGTGGAGCAGCACGGCGACTCTGGCGGTGTGCACGTGTTCCTGCGCGGCATCGGTTCCACCAACCACACCGAGCTGGGCGACCCCGCCGTGGCCTTCCACGTCGATGGCATCTATTCGCCGCGGCCGCAGGGCGCCACCGCGCTGATGTTCGACCTGGCCAGTGTGGAAGTGGCGCGCGGCCCGCAAGGCACGCTGTTCGGCCGCAACGCCACCGCCGGTTCGGTGAACCTGGTGACGGCCAAGCCCAAGCTGGGCGACAGCAGCGGCTTCTTCGGCCTGGTGGTGGGCGACCGCAAGCGCATGGCGCTGCAAGGCGCGGTGAACCTGCCCTTGGGTGAAACCGCGGCGCTGCGCCTGGCCGCCATCAGCGACAAACAAGACGGCTGGGTGGAGTTCCAACCGCGCAGCAACGTGCAACCCGGTGCCAAGAAGTACGGTGCTACCGACCAAAGTGGTGTGCGCGCTACCCTGCTGTGGACGCCGGTGGAAGGGCTGACGACGACCACGGCGCTGGAGGTCTACCGCGACAACGGCGCCGGCCAGGTTTCGCTGATGCAGACGCCGCGCGCCGGCCAGAAGTGGAACTCGGCCCTGGTCGACACCCCGGGGCACCTGGACCAAGACAACACCCAGCTGCGCACCCGCGTGGACTGGAGCCTGACGCCGGGCCTGGAGCTCAGCTACATCGGCAGCGTCAGCAGCATGTCGCGCAAGAACGCCAGCGACAACGACGCCGGCACGCAACCCGGCTTCAAGCAGGAGCACCGCACCGAGTGGTCGCGCTTCAACAGCCAGACGCACGAGCTGAACCTGAAGAACGCCGAGGGCAGCACCTTCGAGTGGATCGCCGGCCTGTTCTCGGTGCGCGAAGACAACCGCATCCGCTTCGACATCGACATCTCACAAAGCCCGGTGGCCAGCGGCAACGGCCCCATCGTCGTGCACCCCACGGCCGCCGGCGACACGGCCTGGGCCATGAGCTTCATCCAGCCCAAGCGCACGCTGTCGTCCAACGCCGTGTTCGGCCAGGGCACCTTCCGGCTGAGCAAGGACCTGGCGGCCACGGTGGGCGCGCGCTACACCAGCGAGGAGAAGAAGGACGTGGGCGGCCGCAACTGGGTGTGCCCGGACTTTGGCGCCACCATCGGCACCGGCGGCCGGCTGATCGGCCCGGGCGGTGAAGTCAGCCAGGCCAGCTGCGGCAGCGCCTACAGTTCGGCCCTGCCCGACGGCACCGGCACCTGGCCGGGCGGTGGCAAGAACGACGGCCAGACCAAGGACAACGCCAGCACCTGGCTGACGCGCCTGGAGTACAAGCCCAGCCGCGATGTGCTGACCTACGCCACCGTGAGCAGCGGCTTCAAGTCCGGTGGCCTGTCCGACGGTGGTCGCCGCCACAAGCCCGAGTTCCTGACCAATGCCGAGCTGGGCGTGAAAGCCGAGTTCTTCGACCGCGCCCTGGCCTTGAACGTGGCCGGCTTCATGATGAAGTACAAGGACATGCAGGTGTCCTCCATCGAATACACCGGCATCGGCACGGCGCGCCAGCAGCAGCTGGTCACCAGCAACGCCGCCAAGGCCAGCATCAACGGCGTGGAAGCCGAATGGAGCTGGCGCGTGACCAAGCAGACACGCCTCACCGGCAACGTCTCGCTGCTGGACGCGCAGTACGACGACTTCCTGACCTGCGACTCCGCGCTGCTGGCCTGTGACGCCGAAGCCAACGCCGTGAACCTGAAAGGCCAGCAGCTGCCGCACGCGCCGAAGTTCAGCACCACGGTGGCGCTGGAACACGACTTCGCGCTGGCCAGCGGCCGCCTGACGCCGCGTGTGCAGGTGCACCACCAGGGCCGCAGCAAGCTGGGCCCCTTCGGCGAGATGGACGCGCGCTACCCCAGCAACGCACGCAGCAACCCCGACGCCCGCTTCCAGGACGCGTACACCAAGACCGACCTCAGCCTGCGCTACGAAGAGGGCAAAGGCAAGTGGTTCGTCGAAGGCTTCGTGGTGAACCTGGGCAATGAAGCGGTGAAGACCGACGTGTCCTGGGTGACGGGCAGCACCTGGACCTCGTTCTACAACCCGCCGCGCACCTACGGCCTGCGCACCCAAGTGCGCTTCTGAAGCCGGACCCACGCCCGCCCAGCCCGCCGCCATGCCTGCAGCCCACGGACGCCCCCGCCACCCCGCCTGGTGGGTGCCCACCGCCTACCTGGCCGAGGGCCTGCCCTTTGCGATGGTCATCTGGGTGGCGGGCACCTTGTTCAAGGACCTGGGCCACAGCGACAGCGAGATCACGCTGGCCACGGCCAGCATCGGCATCGCCTGGTCGCTGAAGCCCTTCTGGGCGGCCTTCCTGGACATGTACCGCACGAAGAAGTTCTTCGTGCTGAGCATGGAGCTGCTGATGGCCGCGGTGCTGGCCGTCACCGCGATGTGCCTGCCACTGCCGAACTACTTCCAGACCACCTTGGCCGCGCTGTGGGTGCTGGCATTCGCCTCGGCCACGCAGGACATCTGCGTGGACGGCATCTACATCACCGCGTTGAACGAACAACAGCAGGCCGCCTACATCGGCGTGCAAGGGGTGTTCTGGAACGTGGGCCGCATCGTCGGCACGGCCGGGGTGGTGTGGGTGGCGGGCACCTTGAAAGAAGACCACGGTCTGGCCCCGGCCCTGGCCTGGGGCTGGGCCCTGGGCGCGGCGGCCCTGACCTTGGCGGCCCTGGCGCTGTACCACGCCTTCATGCTGCCCACGGGTTCGGTGAGCCAGCGGCCGGCCAGCCTGGCCGCAGCCGGCCGCAGCTTCTTGGACGCGGTGCTGGACTTCTTCAAGAAGGACAGCATCTGGGGCATGTTGCTGTTCGTCTTCTTCTACCGCAGCTCCGAAGGGCTGCTGCTGGTGGAAGGGCCGCTGTTCCTGCAGGCCAGCCCCGACAGCGGCGGCCTGGGGCTTTCGCTGAAGGAGAAGAGCCTGATCGACGGCACCGTCAGCACCGTGGTCAGCCTGCTGGGCGGCTTGTTGGGCGGGGCCTTCATGGCCCGGTTCGGCCTGAACCGCCGCACCCTGGTGTTCATGGCCCTGTGCCTGAACCTGCCCCACCTCACCTTCGTGGTGCTGTCGCAGTGGGCCGGCCCGGGCCAGGCGCTGTCGCTGTGGACGGTGGCCGGCCTGGTGAGCATCGAGAAGTTCGGCTACAGCTTCGGCTTCGTGGCCAACATGCTCTACATGATGCAGCAGATCTCGCCGGGCAAGTACCACATGACCCACTACGCGTTCTGCACCGCGCTGATGAACCTGATGCTGGTGCCCACGCAGGCCCTCAGCGGCCCGCTGGCCGAGCACCTGGGCTACCAGACGTATTTCATCCTGGTGATGTTCGCCGCCATCCCCTCGGTGCTGGCGGCCTGCTTCGCACCGTTCCCGCGCCAGCGCACCGCGGCGCCGCCGCCCACGGCCTGAAGCCGCTGTCCGCGCCGCCCAGCGCCACACCCGCACACCAGGCCGCGCTGCGGCCTGCCACCCGACGAGACCACACGATGTCGACCACGACGCTCCAACCCCGGCCCACGGGCCTGCCCGCACACGACACCGGCCTGGTGTTCCCGCCCCACTTCTGCTGGGGCGTGGCCACCAGCGCAGCGCAGATCGAAGGCGACGCCGCCGGCCGTGGCGCCTCGGTGTGGGACCAGTTCTGCGCCACCCCCGGCAAGATCAAGGACGGCAGCGACGTCAGCGTGGCCTGCGACCACGTGCACCGCTACACCGAAGACGTGGCGCTGATGGGCTGGATGGGCCTGGACGCCTACCGCTTCTCCATCGCCTGGCCGCGCGTGCAACCCCAGGGACGCGGGGCCTGGAACGAAGCCGGCTTCGCGTTCTACGACCGGCTGGTCGACACCCTGCTGGGTCGGGGCATCGCCCCGCACGCCACGCTGTACCACTGGGACCTGCCGCAGGCCCTGCAAGACCAGCAAGGCGGCTGGCTGGCCCGCGACACCGCCGTCCGTTTTGCCGACTATGCGGCCGAAGTGGCGCACCGGTTCGGCAGCCGCCTGGCCAGCCTGGCCACGCACAACGAACCCTGGTGCACGGCCACGCTGGGTTATGAAACCGGCCAGTTCGCGCCAGGCCACCGCGACCGCCGCGAGGCCTTCCAGGTGTCGCACCACCTGCTGCTGTCGCACGGGCTGGCCATGCAGGCCATGCGCAGCCAGTCGCGCTGCAAACTGGGCATCGTGCTGAACCACACCCCGCCGCACGCGGCGGAGAACACCGAGGCCGACCGCCGCGCCGCGCGCCTGGCCGATGGCCTGACCGTGCGCTGGTACGCCGACCCGCTGTTCTTCGGCCACTACCCCGCCGACGTGCTGGCCCACCTGGGCGCCGACGCCCCGCGCACGCATACCGGCGACGCCGCGACCATCGCCCAACCGCTGGACTGGCTGGGCGTGAACTACTACACCCGCGACTGGGTCAGCACCCGCCAGCCCCCACTGCCCGTGCCCGGCCGGGAGGGCTTCACCGACATGGGCTGGGAGATCCACCCGCAAACGCTGACGCAGCACCTCTTGCGCCTGCAGCGCGAGTACGCGCCGCCCCCCATGCTGATCACGGAGAACGGCATGGCCTGCGCCGACACCTTGCAACAGGGCCGTGTGCAAGACGGCGCGCGCATCGCCTACCTGCGCAGCCACCTGCAGGCCGTGGCCCGCGCGGTGGAACTGGGCGCCGACGTGGCCGGCTACTTCTACTGGAGCATGCTGGACAACTTCGAGTGGGACTCGGGCTACAACAAACGCTTCGGCCTGGTGCACGTGGACTACGCCACCCAGCAGCGCACGCCCAAGGACAGCGCCCACTGGTACCGCGACTTCATCGCCGGCCAACGCGCGGCCCAAGCCGGGCTGCGCACCGCGGCCGGGCGCTGAAGCCGGCGGGGCAGGGCGGGCCGCCCACGCCGCGGGCGCGCGCGTTGGGGCGGTGTGTCAGGCGGCGCCGGCGGTTCAGGCCGCCCAGCCGATGCGCCCGTTGGCGTTGACCATGGCGCCGGGCAGTTCGTGCACGGCCGAGTCCACGGTCACCGTGCTGCCGCTGGCAAAGGGCAGCACATGCGGTTTGTCGAAAAACACGCCACGCGTCAGCACCGCCAGGAAGCGACCGTCGGGCGACAGCACGGGGCTGCGCAGGTCGCTCACGCTGTCCTGGGCCGCCACCCAAGTGGCGCCACTGCGGCGGTCCCAAGCGTTCACACGCAGGGGGTTGCTGGCGTCTTGCCAGACCAGCACCTGCCCATCGGCAGAAGCGTTGTAGGCACCGACGCGGTTGTCCACCAACACAGAACCCAGCGTGCCCTGGTCCACCAGGCTGGTGTTCACCAGGCGCAGGCGCAGCGTGGCCGGGTCGCGCAGCAACAGTTCGTCGCCGGCCCACACGGGTTCTTCCAGGCGGTCGAACTCGGCCAACACCTGGGCCTGCGGCCACGACACCACCAGCGTACGCGCGATGCGCGTGGTGTTGCTGACCGACACCGGCTCGTCGACGCTGAACGCCAAGCGCGTACCGCTGGCGTTGAAGACCACGGCGCTGGTTTGGAACGTGGCGTCGCGCTTGACGCCCAGCACGCGGTCCACCGTGCCGGCCAGGCTGTAGAAGCCCAACTGGAAATCGGTGCCGGTGCTGGCGTCCAGCGCGGCCGTCACCAGGCCCGAGCGGGACACGGCGACGCCCGGGTCCAGGAAAGGGCGGCTGGCGGGCTCGAAACTGCGTTCGCTGCGGCCTGCCACGTTGTACAGACCCACACCCGTGCTGCTGCGGTAGACCAAGGTGCCGCTGGGGCCAGCGGCTGGCGGTGGTGGTGGTGGAGGGGGCGGTGGCGGTGGTGGAGGGGGAGGCGGGGGCGAAGGCGGCGATGGCGCGGGCGGTGTGGGCGACACCGGCGCGGGCGCGGGGCTGCCACCACCGCCGCCGCCACAAGCGGACAGGCTGGCCACCCCCAGGCTCAGGCCGGCCAACAGCCAGTGGCGGCGCGTGGCGGGTTGAACCAGGGTGGCGTTGCACCCGGCCGGCCCGCCGCACAGGGGCTGGCCGGCGCTTCCAGGTGCCGGCGCGGCGCTGGCGCCCGGCTGCGGTGGGGTAGGTGTGTTCAAGCGACCCATTTTCGAGGTTAGCCCAGCGTGCAGTGGCAAGCGAGCTGCGATTGGACAACGCGGCTGCGGCGCGGGCCGTAACCAGGTGCTGCAGGGCCGGGCTGTTGGCGCTGCAAGCTAGGGGGCGGCGCGCCAACAGCGGTCACGGCCGTTGCCCCGCCTCCCCCCAACGCTGCGAGCGCCCAGCAAAAAGGGGCCCTCGCGGGCCCCTGGCTGTGCCTGTGGCCGGCCCCGTTCGGGGCGGCCACCCGCAGGCCGTGGTGGCCTGCGGTGCGGGCCGTCATCAGCCCTTGCGGACCGTGCTGGCCTGGGCTTCACCGATCGTCTTGATGGCGTTGGTGAAGGTGTTCATCATCTGGCTGAACTCTTGCGACTTGGCCTGGTACTCGATCATCTCCGAGGGCTTCTCGCTGGTCAGGTTCTTGCCCTGCTCTTCCAGCACCTTGGCGGCCTTGTCGGCGATCTTGCCGAAAGCCTTGGCCAGGGCCACCAGCCAGCCGCCGGTGCCGCTGGCCTTGCCGCCGCCTTCTTCGAAGCTGTCCTTGGCTTCCTTCACGGCGTCGCGCACCATGTTCTGGATCAGGGTCTGCATGCCGTCGCCCAGCTGCTCTTTCACCGCGGCGTCCACGGCCGGGTTGCTGGCTTGCTGCTTGCCGCCGATCAGGCTGTCCACCAGGCCCTTGACCGCTTCGGCCAGGAACTTGGGCAGACCGGCTTCTTGCGTCAGCTGCGTCAGCGCTTCCTTGATGGCCGTGCCCACGGCCTGGCCCAGGGCGTTGAACAGGGAGTTGGCCATTTGCAGGGCCGGGAAGACCATGCTGGCCACGTTGAACAGGGCGCCGAGGATGTTGCCGCCGCCGAGGATGCCGCCAAGAAAGCTCATGTCGTTCTCCGAAAAGGGTTGGGGTTCCACTGGCCTGGTTTTCAGGCTGCTGGGAGGAGCACTGCACCGTGCAGCGCTTGGGTTGAATTGAAGTTCAAGCCCGCCCCGCGGCCTAGCTGGTGCGTGCCATAGCTAGGGTGCACCAGAGGGTGTGCGCGTCGGCGCCGCGACCACGGCTGGCGAGACCGGTGCCTCACCCGGCGCGTCAGCAGGCCAGCGGTCCAGCAGCTGCACGCTGGCGGGCGTGACGCCCAGCAGGTAGTCCTGCCCACGGTGGCGCAGCACCACCACTCGCTCGCGCGGGCCCAGGGCGGTGCTGCGCAGCACCTGGGGCGCGGCGCCGGGGCCGGCCGCGCCGCCGGCGCGCAGCTGCAGTTGCTTCAGGCCGCGCAGGGCCAGCCAGGCCAGCGCCAGCACCGCGGCCAAGGCCAGGGCGGTGCCACCGAGTTGGGCGGCGAAGGAAGGGGTGGTGTCGTTCATGGGGTGGTGGCGTTGGAAGGGGCAGGCGGGACGGGCACTGCGCCGGGGGGCGGTACCGCGGCTGGGGCAGCGGGGGGGTCGGGGTGGGAGGGGGTCG
>JBKCUM010000071.1:0-11482 GCA_046318395.1 Rubrivivax sp. | reverse complement strand
AGCGGTCAAGAGTCCTCCGGGATCAGTCTTTCAGGCGGGCCCGCGACGCGCCAGAACCCCATGCATCTGAGACGCCAAGCGTACCCGAAGCGCTGGGCCCGGCAGGCTCAGCGCTCCAGCAGGATGCGCAGCATCCGCCGCCGCGGCTCGGCCGCACCCCAGACCAACTGGTCGCCGATGGTGAAGGCCCCCAGGTACTCCGGGCCCATCGCCATCTTGCGCAGGCGGCCGACCGGGATGGTCATGGTGCCCGTCACCGCCACGGGCGTCAGGTCGCGCAGCGTGGCCTCTCGGGTGTTGGGCACCACCTTCACCCAGGCGTTGTCGGCGGCGATCATGGCCTCGATATCGGCCAAAGGCACATCCTTCTTGAGCTTGAAGGTCAGCGCCTGGCTGTGGCAGCGCATGGCGCCCACGCGCACGCAGAAGCCGTCCACGGGCACGGCAGGGGCGCTGAAGCCCTCGCCCTGGCCGAGGATCTTGTTGGTCTCGGCCATGCCCTTCCACTCTTCCCTGCTCTGGCCGTTGCCCAGGTCCTTGTCGATCCAGGGGATGAGCGAGCCGCCCAGCGGGACGCCGAAGTTGGCGGTCTCGTCGGCAGACAGCGAACGCTGCTTGGCGATGACCTGGCGGTCGATCTCCAGGATGGCGCTCTTGGGGTCGGCCAGCAGGGCCTTGACCTCGGCATTCAGCGTGCCGTACTGGGTGAGCAGTTCGCGCATGTGCTGCGCGCCGCCGCCAGACGCCGCCTGGTAGGTCTGCGTGCTCATCCACTCCACCAAGCCCGCCTTGTACAGCGCGCCCACGCCCATGAGCATGCAGCTGACCGTGCAATTGCCACCGATCCAGTTGCGGCCGCCAGCGTCCAGCGCGCGCTGGATCACCGGCATGTTCACGGGATCCAGGATGATGACGGCGTCGTCCTTCATCCGCAGCGTGGAGGCTGCGTCGATCCAGTGGCCCGTCCAGCCCGCGGCGCGCAACTTGGGGAACACCTCGGTGGTGTAGTCACCCCCCTGGGCGGTGATGATGATGTCGCAGCGCTTGAGGGCTGCGATGTCGTGCGCGTCTTGCAGCGTGGTCTCGTTCTTCGCCATGGCCGGGGCGGCGCCGCCGGCGTTGGAGGTGGAGAAGAACAGGGGTTCGATCAGGCCGAAGTCACCTTCGGCCTGCATGCGGTCCATGAGCACGGAGCCCACCATGCCGCGCCAGCCAACCAATCCTACGAGTCTCATTTCAGTTCGCCTTTCCAGTGTGTCTGGACCCCGGTGTGCCCCCGGCTCGTGTCGCCGGGGTCCAGGAGAGGGGGCGAGACGATCCGAGAGCCGCTAGCTCTTGGTAATTTTGGTAGTCGTGGTGATCGCTTGGCCAGACAGGGCTGCCAGCACGGCGTCACCCATCTCGCGCGTGCCCACACGCTGCGTGCCTTCGCTCCAGATGTCGCCCGTGCGCAAACCGGCCGAGAGCACGGCCTTGACCGCCGACTCGATACGGTCGGCAGCCTCGGGTTGGTTGAGCGAGTAACGGAGCATCATGGCAGCGGACAAGATTGTAGCCAGCGGGTTTGCAACACCCTTACCGGCGATGTCCGGCGCGCTGCCGTGGCTGGGTTCGTACAGGCCCTTGTTGTGCTTGTCCAACGAGGCTGAGGGCAGCATGCCGATGGAGCCGGTGAGCATGGCGGCCTCGTCCGACAGGATGTCACCGAACATGTTGCCGGTGACCACCACGTCCAGCTGCTTGGGCGCCTTGACCAGCTGCATCGCGGCGTTGTCCACGTACATGTGCTCCAGTGTGACGTCCGGGTAGTCCTTGTGCACCTCGGTGACCACGTCCTTCCAGAACTGGAAGGTCTCCAGCACGTTGGCCTTGTCCACGCTGGTGACCTTGCCGCCCTGGCCACCAGAGCGCTTGCGCGCAGCCTGGAAGGCCACGTGGGCGATGCGCTCGATCTCCGGGCGGCTGTAACGCATGGTGTCGAAGGCTTCCTCGGCGCCGGGAAAGTGGCCGTCGACGGCGGTGCGACGGCCGCGCGGCTGGCCGAAATAGATGTCGCCCGTCAGCTCGCGGATGATGAGGATGTCCAGGCCCGCCACCAGCTCGGGCTTGAGGCTGGAGGCGTGGGTCAGCTGCTCGTAGCAGATGGCCGGGCGGAAGTTGGCAAACAGCCCCAGGTGCTTGCGCAAGCCGAGGATGGCCTGCTCGGGGCGGTACTGGCGCTCAAGCTTGTCGTACTTCCAGTCGCCCACGGCGCCGAACAGCACGGCGTCCGCGGCCTTGGCCAGGTTCAGCGTGGACTCGGGCAGCGGGTGGCCGTGCGCGTCATAGGCCACGCCGCCCACCAGGGCCGTCTCGGTCTCAAACTTCAGGTCCAGCGCGCCAAGCACCTTGACGGCCTCGGCCATGATCTCGGTGCCGATGCCGTCACCGGGCAGGATGGCGATCTTCATGCGGTAGTCCTCGTGTGTGCCAGCCAGGGCATGCGGGTCAGGCGTTCGGCCTCAAAGGCCTTGATCTTGTCGGCGTGGCGCAGCGTGAGACCGATGTCGTCAAAGCCGTTGACCAGGCAGTACTTGCGGAAAGCCTGCACCTCGAAGGGCAGTTCGCTGCCATCGGGCTTCACCACCACTTGGCGCGGCAGGTCGATGGTGAGGCTGTAGCCGGGGAAAGCCGCCAGCTCGTCGAACAAACGGGCCACCACGGCTTCTTCCAGCACGATCGGCAACATGCCGTTCTTGAAGCAGTTGTTGAAGAAGATGTCGGCGAAGCTCGGGGCGATGATGCAGCGGAAGCCGAATTGCTCCAGCGCCCAGGGCGCGTGTTCACGGCTGGAGCCACAGCCGAAATTCTTGCGGGCCAGCAGCACGCTGGCGCCCTGGTAGCGGGGCTGGTTCAGCACGAAGTCGGGGTTGGGCCGGCGCTCGGCCGGGTTCTGGCCAGGTTCGCCCTTGTCCAGATAACGCCACTCGTCGAACAGGTTAGGGCCAAAGCCGGTGCGCGCGATGCTCTTGAGGAACTGCTTGGGAATGATGGCGTCGGTGTCGACGTTGGCGCGGTCCATCGGGGCCACCAGGCCCTGGTGCACGGTGAAAGCTTGCATGGTGGGGTGCCTCAGGCGATTTTGCGGATGTCGACAAAGTGGCCGTTCAGCGCCGCGGCCGCGGCCATGGCCGGGCTGACCAGGTGGGTGCGGCCACCGGCGCCCTGCCGGCCTTCGAAGTTGCGGTTGCTGGTGCTGGCGCAACGCTCACCCGGCTCCAGGCGGTCGGCGTTCATGGCCAGGCACATGCTGCAGCCGGGCTCGCGCCACTCGAACCCGGCGGCCTTGAACACCTCGTGGAGGCCCTCGGCTTCGGCCTGGGCCTTCACCAGGCCAGAACCCGGCACCACCATGGCCAGCTTCACGTTGCTGGCCACGCGGCCGCCCAAGCGCTTCACCACGGCCGCGGCCTCGCGCATGTCTTCGATGCGGCTGTTGGTGCAGCTGCCAATGAACACTTTGTCGATGCGGATGTCGGCCAGGGCCTTGTTGGGCTCCAGGCCCATGTAGACCAGCGCACGCTCGATGGCGCCACGCTTGACGTCGTCACGCTCCTTGTCGGGGTCGGGCACACGGCCATCGATGCCCAGCACCATCTCGGGGCTGGTGCCCCAGGTCACCTGGGGCTGCAAAGCGCTGGCATCCAGTTCCACCACGGCGTCGAAGTGCGCGCCCGGGTCGCTGTGCAGCGTGCGCCAGTGCGCCACGGCGCCGTCCCATTCCGGGCCGGCCTGGGGCGCAAACGGGCGGCCCTTCACGTAGGCGATGGTCTTGTCGTCCACGGCCACCAGGCCCGCGCGCGCGCCGGCCTCGATGGCCATGTTGCACACCGTCATGCGGCCTTCCATGCTGAGGCTGCGGATGGCGCTGCCGCCGAATTCGATGGTGTAGCCGGTGCCACCGGCGGTGCCGATCTTGCCGATGATGGCCAGCACCACGTCCTTGGCCGTCACGCCAGGCGCCAGCGTGCCTTCCACCTTGACCAGCATGTTCCTGGCCTTCTTGGCCAGCAGGGTCTGCGTGGCCATGACGTGCTCGACCTCGCTGGTGCCGATGCCGTGCGCCAGCGCACCGAATGCGCCGTGCGTGCTGGTGTGGCTGTCGCCGCAGACCACGGTCATGCCCGGCAGCGTGGCGCCTTGCTCAGGCCCCATGACGTGCACGATGCCCTGGCGCTTGTCCAGGAAGGGGAAGTAGGCCGCGGCGCCGAAAGCCTTGATGTTGGCGTCCAGCGTGGTGACCTGCTGCTTGCTGGTGGGGTCGGTGATGCCGTCATAGCCCCGCTCCCAGCCGGTCGTGGGCGTGTTGTGGTCGGCGGTGGCGACGATGGAACTGACGCGCCAGACCGGGCGGTTGGCCAACCGCAGGCCTTCGAAGGCCTGCGGGCTGGTGACCTCGTGCACCAAATGGCGGTCGATGTACAGCACCGAGGTGCCGTCTTCTTCGGTGTGGACGACGTGCTCGTCCCACAGCTTGTCGTAGAGGGTGCGTGCGGGGTGGGTCATGGTCTGGGGTCTCCTGGGGCGGATTTTCCACCGGCGGCCGGACACAGGGCTTGCACGAAGCGCTGCACCACGGCGGGCAGCACCTCCTGCGTGCGCACGGCCAGCAGGTAGTCGCGTTCGGCCCAGGGCTCTTGCAGCCCCAGCACCTTGACGCGGAAAAGTTGGGCAAAACGCTGGGCCACGGCGGCCGGCAGCACGGCCACGCCCAGGCCGGCTTCCACCAGCTGGGCGATGGCGTCGAAACCACGCACCTGCAGGCGGGCTTTCAGCGGGCGGCCTCGCTCTTCGGCCTCGGCGCGCATCAGCTCGTGCACGGCGGCGCCGGCGTGCAGGCCGACGATGTCGTGGTCCAGCAGGGCTTCGAAGGTCACGGCCTCGCGCTCGGCCAGCGCATGCCCGGCGGGCACCATGGCGGCCAGTTGGCCGTGGCGGTAGACCCAGGTGGTCAGGCGGTTGTCCAGCACCGGCGCCACGCACAGCCCCACGTCCACACGGCCTTCGGCCACGGCGACCTGCACCTCGGCACTGGTCAGGTCTTCCAGGCTGATGCGGATCTGCGGGTGGGCCTGCGAAAAAGCCGCCAGGTCCGGCGGCAGGCATTCGTTGATGGCGCCGGCGTTCGCGGCGATGCGCAGGTGGCCCTTGATGCCGCGCGAGAACTCGACCACCTCGCTTTCCAGCGCGTGCAGGCTGGTGTGCAGGCTGCGGATGTGGCGCACCAGGGCGCGGCCGGCCTCGGTGGGCTCCACGCCACGCGCGCGGCGCTCGAACAGCGGCACGCCGAAGCGCGCTTCCAGGTCGCTGAGGCGCTTGCTGGCGGCAGCCAGCGCCAGGTGCTCGCGCTGCGCGCCACGCGTGATGCTGCGCGTGTCGGCGATGGCGAGCACGAGGTTGAGCGTGGTGAGGTCGAAACGCATGCGGGGCACCGGCGGCAGAGGCCACCCGAGGCGGCCACCCCAGGCGGGTGAAGCGCCTGTGCAGGCAGCCGAGCCCTCACACCGGTGAGCGTGGAGCCCCGCCGCGTGGCCACCACCGTCGGTGAACGGGGGGCCCAGGCGCTTCAGTTGTGCAGCTTAGCCTTCGCAGAAGCTGCGTGTTGGCGCCGATCATCAATCAAGACTTCGCTCTTCGCGAAGCCAGCGTCCGATCAGCCCAGCGCCGCCACCACCTCCGGCGGAGCCTGCACCAGTTCGATCAACACGCCTTCGCCGCCCAATGGGAACTGTTCGTTGCCCTTGGGGTGGATGAAGGTGATGTCGTGGCCGGCCGCGCCCTTGCGGATGCCGCCGGGCGCAAACCGCACGCCGTGGGCCGTCATCCAATCCACCGCCTTGGGCAGGTCGTCCACCCACAGGCCCACGTGGTTCAGCGGCGTGGTGTGCACGGCGGGCTTCTTGTCGGGGTCCAGCGGCTGCATCAGGTCGACCTCCACGGCGTGCGGACCCTGGCCCAGGGCGCAGATGTCTTCGTCCACGTTCTCGCGTTCGCTGACGAAGGTGCTCTTGACCGTCAGCCCCAGCACATCGACCCACAGGTTCTTCAGGCGCTGCTTGTCAGGGCCGCCGATGGCGATTTGCTGGATGCCGAGGATGCGGAAGGGTTTGGTGTCGCTCATGGTGAAGATCAGGTTCTGGTTCAGGCAGCTTGCAGGGCCGCCAAAGGCAGGCTGCGCTCGTGCAGCACCTGGTTGGCCGCGCCGCGCAGGGACAGCGTCACCTGCGCGGCCTTGAAATCGAAACTCACCAGGCCCCAGTGGCGCTCACGGACCAAAGGCCCGACACGGTTGGGCCCGGGTTCGTCGGCCGTCGTCCAGGGGTGGGTGACGCCGCTGGAGGTGAGCTCCCACAAAGGGTAGCCAGCCTCCAGGCCCGGGTGGTGATACAGCCCGCCGATGTGGCGATCCCCCGAGACCAGCACCACCCCCCGCGCACGGCTTTCGCGCACGGTGCGGAACAAGCGCTCGCGTTCCAGGGGCAGGTTGAGCCAGCGCTCATAACCATGGCCCTCGGCCAGCACCTGGATGCTGCTGACCACCACATGGCCATCGGCAGGCTCGCGCAGGCGCTGTGCCAGCCAGGCCCACTGTGCCTGCCCAAGCAGGGTCTTGGCGGGGTCGGGGTCGGGCAGGTAGCGCTCTTTGCCAGGTGCGCCCCGCTGGTCCGTGGGCTTGAGCGCACTGCGCCACCAGCGCGTGTCCAACACGATCAGTTGAACGCGCCGTTCGCCCTGCTGAACCCAGCGGGCGTGGTGCAAGCCGCCACGGCTGCGGCGCTCGTCAGCGGCCGGCACCTGCCAGAAGTCGAGGAAGGCCTCCTTGCTGATCTGCTTGTCCGCGAACTCGACCCCCCCGTCGTTGAGGCCGTAGTCATGGTCATCCCAAATGGCGCTGTGGGCGACGCGCTCACGCAGGCGGCGGAAGTTCTCGACCCGGCCCTGCTGCGCATAGGCCGCACGCAGCTCGGCAATGTCAAAGGGCTGGCGGCTGGCATAGACGTTGTCGCCCGCAAACACCATGTGCTCGGGTGCTTCGGCGAGCACCGCGTCCCAAAGCCCTTGCGGCTTGTTCTGGTCGCAGCAAGACGCCACGCCGATGCGCAGGCGGTTCGGCACCGCCGCAACCGGGACCAAGGGCGCTGAAGGGGTGCAGCCTGCCAAGGCAGCGCCGGCCGCCATGCCCGCGATGACCGTGCGACGCCGTGGATGCACGTTCGCCAAGACCAGTTGGGGGTGCGTGCGCGAGGCCATGCCGCTCAAGCCGCGGCGGTGGCGGTGCCGAGTTCGCCGGTGACCGGCAGATCCAGACGTTTCAACAAGGCCCGGTCGTCGGCGACATCGGGGTTGCCGGTGACCAGCAGTTTGTCGCCGTAGAAGATGGAGTTGGCACCGGCCAGGAAACACAGGGCCTGTAGGCCTTCGCCCAGTTCCCGGCGCCCGGCCGACAGGCGCACGCGCGAGGTCGGCATGGTGATGCGCGCGGCGGCGATGACACGCACGATCTCGAAGGGGTCCAGCGGTTCGCTGTCCGCCAACGGCGTACCTTCAACGCGCACCAGGTTGTTCACGGGCACCGACTCTGGCGCCGGATTCAGGTTGGCCAGCTCGGCAATGAGGCCGGCGCGCTGCGCGCGCGTTTCGCCCATGCCCACGATGCCACCGCAGCACACACGCAGACCGGCGGCGCGCACGTTCTGCAGGGTGTCCAGGCGGTCCTGGTAGCCGCGCGTGCCGATGATGCTGGGGTAGAAGTCGGGCGCGCTGTCGAGGTTGTGGTTGTAGTAGTCCAGGCCGGCATCGGCCAGCGTCGTGGCCTGCTCGGGCTTCAACATGCCCAGCGTGGCGCAGGTCTGCAGGCCCATGGCGCGCACACCACGAACCAGCTCCGCCACCTTCTCGACATCGCGGTCGGTGGGGCTGCGCCAGGCCGCGCCCATGCAGAAGCGCGAAGCGCCTGCGGCCTTGGCGGCCGTGGCGGCTTCCAGCACCGCTTCGGGCGACATCAGCTTGCTGGCGTCGACGCCAGTGTCGTAGTGAACCGACTGTGGGCAGTAGCCACAGTCTTCCGGGCAGCCCCCGGTCTTCACGCTCAGCAGAGAGGCCAGTTCGATGTCACCGGCGGGAAAGTGGGCGCGGTGCACGGCCTGTGCCCGGGACACCAGTTCCATGAAGGGCAAGGCCAGCAGGGCTTCGATGGCTTCGCGGGTCCAGGGGCCCCCGGCGGGCAAGGCAGCAGCACGGCGGTGCAGTTGGATGGGGGCTTCAGCGACGGGCGTATTCATCCGTTGATGGTTTCCAAATCAGGCCAGGATTGTCAGGCGAAGCTGAGGATGGGCTGGTCCACGGCCAGGCTTTCGCCCGGCTTGGCCAGCAGTTCACCCACGGTGCCGTCTTGCGCGGCCACCAAGATGTTTTCCATCTTCATGGCCTCGATGACGGCCAGGCGTTCACCGGCCAACACCTTCTGGCCGGGCTGCACGGCCAGGTTCACCAGCAGGCCCGGCATGGGCGACAGCAGGAACTTGCTGAGGTCGGGCGGCGCCTTGTGCGGCATCAGCTTGAACAGCTCGGCCGCACGCGGCAGCAGCACCAGGGTTTCGATCTGCGTGCCGTTGTGCGCCACACGCAGGCCCAGCGGTTGTTTGGCGCTGCCACGTTCCACCTGGGCCGTGAAGGCCTGGCCGTTGCAGGTGCCCTGCATCAGCACCTCGCCCAGCGGCGTGTGGCTCTGGATGGCGTAGTGCCGCCCGCCCACCTGCACGTCGGCCTTGCCCAGCCCCGCTTCGAAGCTGGTGATGTGCACCGGGTGCTGCTGGTGTTGGCCGCCCGCGCCCAGCACCACGACCACCAGGTCCTGGTGGTGCGTGACGCCATGCCCGGCCAGCTGGCCGGTGATGCCGGCCGCGCGTTCACGCGCTTTGCGCCGCACAAAGGCGGCCAGCGCCACCAGGAACAGCGGGTCGTCGTGCGGCACGTCGGCGCTGCTGAAACCCTGGCTGTAGTGTTCGGCGATGAAGCCGGTGTTGAAGTCGCCGGCCACGAACTTCGGGTGGGCCAGCAGCGCGGCCTGGAAGGGGATGTTGCTGCTGATGCCGCGGATCAGGAAACCGTTCAGCGCCGCGCGCATCTTGGCGATGGCGTCCAGCCGGTCGCGCCCGTGCACGATGAGCTTGGCGATCATCGAGTCGTAGAACATCGGGATCTCGCCACCTTCGGCCACACCCGTGTCCACGCGCACACCGCCATAAGCCCCGCCTTCGTAGCCCGCGCCCTGCAGCGTGGGCACGGACTGGCGCAGCCCGGTGGCCGGCGGCCGGTAGCTCACCAGGCGGCCGGTGCTGGGCAGGAAGTTGCGGAACGGGTCTTCGGCGTTGATGCGGCACTCGATGGCCCAACCGTCGCGGCGGATGTCGGCCTGCGTGAAGCCCAGCGGCTCGCCCGCGGCCGCGCGGATCATCTGTTCCACCAGGTCCAGGCCCGTGATGCACTCGGTGACCGGGTGCTCCACCTGCAGCCGCGTGTTCATTTCCAGGAAGTAGAAGTCCTGGTCCTTGCCGACCACGAACTCCACCGTGCCCGCGCTCTGGTAGTTCACGGCCTGGGCCAGGGCCACGGCCTGCGCGCCCATCTTGCGGCGGGTCTCGTCGCTGATGAAGGGCGACGGCGCTTCTTCGATGACCTTCTGGTGCCGGCGCTGGATGGAGCATTCACGCTCGTGCAGGTAGACCACGTGGCCGTGTGCGTCGCCCAGCACTTGGATCTCGATGTGGCGCGGCTCGACGACAAACTTCTCGATGAACACGCGGTCATCGCCGAAGCTGTTCTTGGCCTCGTTGCGGCAGCTGCTGAAGCCCTCGAAAGCTTCTTTGTCGTTGTGTGCCACGCGCAGGCCCTTGCCACCGCCGCCGGCACTGGCCTTGATCATCACCGGGTAGCCGATGCCGCGGGCGATCTCCACCGCACGTTCAGGCGACTCGATGGCGTCGTTCCAGCCGGGGATGGTGTTGACTTTGGCTTCGTTGGCCAACTTCTTCGAGGCGATCTTGTCGCCCATGGCCGCGATGCTGGCGTGTTTGGGGCCGATGAAGACGATGCCTTCTTCTTCCACGCGGCGCGCGAAATCTTCGTTCTCCGACAGGAAGCCGTAGCCCGGGTGCACGGCCTCGGCACCCGTGGCCTTGCAGGCCGCGATGATCTTGTCGGCCACCAGGTAGCTTTCGCGCGAAGGCGCGGGGCCCAGCAGCACGGCCTCGTCGGCCAGTTCCACGTGGCGCGCGCCCTTGTCGGCCTCGGAGTACACCGCCACCGTGGCGATACCCATCTTCTTGGCCGTGGCGATGACGCGGCAGGCGATCTCGCCGCGGTTGGCGATCAGGATCTTCTTGAACATGAATTACCTCTGGAGTTCGGGCACTGGCGCGTGAAGCGCCGCCAACCTCAAGCAGCCGCCGCGGAACCGGCTGGGCCGGGCCGCTGGGGGCCGCCCCCTGGGGGGAGCGGCGCAGCCGCTTCGGGGGGGTCTCATAGTGGGATGTTGCCGTGCTTGCGCCACGGGTTGTCCAATTTCTTGTCCTTCAGCATGGCCAGGCTGCGGCAGATGCGCTTGCGTGTCTCGTGCGGCTGGATCACATCGTCGATGAAACCACGCGCGCCGGCCACGAAGGGGTTGGCAAAACGGGCCTTGTATTCGGCCTCGCGTTCGGCCAGCTTGGCCGGGTCCTTCTTGTCTTCGCGGAAGATGATCTCCACCGCGCCCTTGGCGCCCATCACCGCGATCTCGGCGTTGGGCCAGGCGAAGTTCACGTCACCGCGCAGGTGCTTGGAGCTCATCACGTCGTAAGCGCCGCCGTAGGCCTTGCGGGTGATCACCGTCACCTTGGGCACCGTGCACTCGGCGTAGGCGTACAGCAGCTTGGCGCCGTGTTTGATGATGCCGCCGTACTCTTGCGCGGTGCCGGGCATGAAGCCGGGCACGTCGACGAAGGTGACCACGGGGATGTTGAAGTCGACGCAGAAGCGGACGAATCGCGCTGCCTTGATGCTGCTCTTGATGTCCAGGCAGACGGCCAGCACCAGCGGGTTGTTGGCCACGATGCCCACGGTGCGGCCTTCCATGCGCGCCATGCCGATGACGATGTTCTTGGCGTAGTCGGGCTGCAGCTCGAAGAAGTCGCCGTCGTCCACCACCTTCACGATCAGCTCTTTGATGTCGTAAGGCTTGTTGGGGTTCTCGGGCACCAGGGTGTCCAGGCTGTGGTCCAGCCGGTCGGCGCGGTCGCCGCTGGGGCGCACGGGTACGCCGTCGCGGTTGTTCAGCGGCAGGTAGTTGAAGAAGCGGCGCAGCATCAGCAGCGCTTCCACGTCGTTGTCGAAGGCCAGGTCGGCCACGCCGCTCTTGGCCGTGTGGGTGCTGGCGCCGCCCAGTTCTTCGGCCGTCACTTCT
>JBKCUM010000070.1:0-7708 GCA_046318395.1 Rubrivivax sp. | reverse complement strand
CCGTAGCGCACAGCCTCGCGGAACGTCGGCGCGCCCACGGGGATGATCATCAGCTCTTGCAGGTCGAGGTTGTTGTTGGCGTGCGCGCCGCCGTTGATGACGTTCATCATCGGCACCGGCAGGCTCATGCCACCGGCACCGCCGAAGTAGCGGTACAGCGGCAGGCCGGTTTCTTCGGCGGCAGCGCGGGCCACGGCCATGCTGACGGCCAGCATGGCGTTGGCACCCAGGCGGCTTTTGTTTTCCGTGCCGTCCAGGTCGATCATGGTCTTGTCCAGGAACGCTTGTTCAGAAGCGTCCAGGCCCAGCACGGCTTCGCTGATCTCGGTGTTGATGTTCTCAACGGCCTTCAGCACGCCCTTGCCCAGGTAGCGGGTCTTGTCGCCGTCGCGCAGCTCGATGGCTTCGCGGCTGCCGGTGGACGCGCCCGAGGGCACGGCGGCGCGGCCCATGGTGCCGCTTTCCAGCAGCACGTCGCATTCGACGGTGGGGTTGCCGCGGCTGTCGAGGATCTCGCGGCCGACGATGTCAACGATGGCACTCATAGGGTCTGCTCCTGAGGGTTTGGAATTCTGGAAGGCGCGCAGTGTGCCCGCCCGGGGTTACTTCGTCGCATCAAGCGGCGCCGGGCGCCGCGGGCGCTGACGTTCAGCAGCTGAAGTCGTTCTGACCAAAAAGACATTGAATCAGCATGTTGGTCGAAGCGACTTCAGTTGAAGTCGCTTTCCAGCAGCGGCTGGGCCTTCACCACGCGGTCCAGCGCGACGAGCTGCTCCAGCAGCGCCTTCATGTGCTTCAGCGGCACGGCGTTGGGGCCGTCGCTCATGGCGTTGGCCGGGTCGGGGTGGGTTTCCATGAACAGGCCGGCCACGCCCACGCCGACACCGGCGCGCGCCAGCACGGGCACAAATTCGCGCTGACCACCGCTGCTGGTGCCTTGGCCGCCGGGCAGCTGCACGCTGTGGGTCACGTCGAAGACCACGGGCGCACCGGTCTCGCGCATGATGGCCAGGCTGCGCATGTCGCTGACCAGGTTGTTGTAGCCAAAGCTGGCACCGCGTTCGCAGGCCATGAAGTTGTCTTCAGGCAGGCCGGCTTCTTTGGCCGCCGCGCGGGCTTTGGCGATGACGTTCTTCATGTCGCCCGGCGCCAGGAACTGGCCCTTCTTGATGTTCACCGGCTTGCCGCATTGCGCCACGGCGTGGATGAAATCGGTCTGGCGGCACAGGAAGGCCGGCGTCTGCAGCACGTCGACCACGGCGGCCACGGCCGGGATCTCGGTTTCGTTGTGCACGTCGGTCAGGATGGGCACGTTCAGTTCGCGCTTCACCTTGGCCAGGATCTCCAGGCCCCGTTCCATGCCGGGGCCGCGGAAGCTGGTGCCGCTGCTGCGGTTGGCCTTGTCGTAGCTGCTCTTGAAGATAAAGGGAATGCCCAGGGCACTGGTCATTTCCTTCAAGCGGCCAGCCACGTCCATCTGCAGCTGTTCGCTTTCAACGACGCAGGGGCCGGCGATCAGGAAAAAAGGCCGGTCAATGCCGACGTCGAATCCACAAAGCTTCATGGGTGTGCTTTCGCGCGGCCAGGTTTCAGGCCGCGGCCTTCAGGCGTTTCTGCTGGTCCAGCGCGGCTTTCACGTAGCTGCTGAACAGCGGGTGGCCGCCCCAGGGCGTGCTCTTGAACTCGGGGTGGAACTGCACGCCCATGAACCAGGGGTGCACGCTTTGCGGCAGTTCGACGATTTCGGTCAGCTGTTCGGTCTGCGTCAGCGCGCTGATCACCAGGCCGGCGGCCTGCAGGCGTTCCAGGTAGTTGACGTTGGCCTCGTACCGGTGGCGATGCCGCTCGGTGACCACCGCGCCGTAGATCTGGTGGGCCAGCGTGCCGGGCTTCACGTCGCTGCTCTGGGCGCCCAGGCGCATGGTGCCGCCGAGGTCGGAGCTGCTGCTGCGCTTTTGCACGCTGCCGTCGCGGTCCAGCCACTCTTCGATGAGGGCGATGACCGGGTGCGGGCTGTCGGGTTCGAACTCGGTGCTGTTGGCGCCCGTCAGGCCCGCCACATGGCGCGCGTACTCGATGGTGGCCACCTGCATGCCCAGGCAGATGCCCAGGTAGGGGATGCGCTGCTCGCGGGCGAACTGCGCGGCGACGATCTTGCCTTCGATGCCCCGCTTGCCGAAACCGCCCGGCACCAGGATGGCGTCGAACTGCTTCAGTTGCACCACGGTCTCGGGCGTCAGCGACTCGGCGTCCACGTACTCGATGGCCACCTTGGCGTGGTTGTGGATGCCGGCGTGGCGCAGCGCTTCGTTCAGCGACTTGTAGCTGTCCGACAGGTCGGTGTACTTGCCGCACATGGCGATGGTCACCACGTGCTGCGGGTGGGCCACCTCGTGCACCAGGTTGTCCCAGCGCTTCAGGTCGGCGGGCTTGGTCAGCAGCTGCAGCTTCATGCAGATCAGCTCGTCCAGGCCCTGTTCGTGCAACACGCGCGGCACCTTGTAGATGGTGTCCACGTCGGGCATGGAGATCACACCATGCTGCTGCACGTTGGTGAACAGGCTGATCTTCTGGCGCTCGTCCTCGGGGATGGCGCGGTCGGCACGGCACAGCAGCACGTCGGGCTGTATGCCGATCTCGCGCATCTTCTGCACCGTGTGCTGCGTGGGCTTGGTCTTCAGTTCGCCGGCGGCGGCGATGAAGGGCACGTACGTCAGGTGCACGAAGGCGCTGTTGTTGGCGCCGAGCTTCAGGCTCATCTGGCGCACGGCTTCCAGGAAGGGCAGGCTCTCGATGTCGCCCACCGTGCCGCCGATCTCCACGATGGCCACGTCCACATCGACGGCACCGCGCTTGACGAATTCCTGGATCTCGTTGGTGACGTGCGGGATGACCTGCACGGTCTTGCCCAGGTAGTCGCCACGGCGCTCTTTTTCGAGCACGGTCTTGTAGATCTGGCCGGCCGTGAAGTTGTTGGCCTTCTTCATCCGCGTGGTGATGAAGCGCTCGTAATGGCCCAGGTCCAGGTCGGTCTCAGCGCCGTCGTCGGTGACGAAGACCTCGCCGTGCTGGAAGGGGCTCATGGTGCCCGGGTCCACGTGGAGGTACGGATCCAGCTTGATGAGGGTGACCTTGAGGCCGCGCGACTCGAGGATCGCTGCCAGGGAGGCTGCCGCGATGCCCTTGCCCAAGGAGGACACCACACCGCCGGTGACGAAGACGAACTTGGTCATGTCTTGAGGCCGCACGGGTTGCCCACGTTGGCCTTGGTGGTAAACAGCGATTATAGGCGGGGCGGGTGGCGCGTGGCCGCCCGCCAGCCCGGCCCCAGCCGGTCTGCGGGCAAACCCGGTTGAAAACGAACGCTCGTTCGCCAACAGTCCGCCCACGCTGCCCGACAGAGGCGGTGGAGGAGACAACCCATGCGTTTTTCCCTTCGCGCCGGCCTCGCCGGCACCGTGGTGGCAGCGGGCCTGTTGGCCGCCGCCGCCCAGGCCACCAACTACACCCTGTGGATCAACGGGCGCAGCAACAACGCCCAGGTGAACAACACGGCCGATTTCGGCTACTGGGGCCCGGCCACCACGGCCGCGGGCGTGAACAAGAAGGCCATCAACTGGGACGGCTACAACCGCATCAGCACCACCAACGGCGGCATCCGTGACGCGTTGGACTGCTACTGCACCGGCACCAACTGGTGTTACGTGGCCGCGCATTCGGCCGGCAACCTGCAGATCGGCTACGCGCTCAGCCTGTACGGCAGCAGCAGCCGCAGCGTGAAGAACGCCGTGCCGGGCAGCAACGGCCAGTGCGGCAACACCGGTGGCACGCAGACCGGTTGGAACATCAAGTGGGTGGACGTGGCCGCGGGTGCCGGGGGTGGTTCGGAACTGGCCGACTACGGCGACTGGGCGCTCAGCGAACCCCTGGTCACCGACCTGAAGACCAGCAGCGCGCGCGCGCTGTACAACCACAACAGCACGGCCGGCGTGGTGTTCTACATGTACGCCGGGGCCAAGGGCACGCTGTACTCCGGTCTGCTGCCCGGCCAGGACGACGAGGCCGTGGCCTACCACTCCAGCGGTGGGGTGTCGGGCAGCAGCGGCGCCAGCTACTGCAACCCGTCGGACTGGTTCTGCAACGACCTGACCACCGGCACCGGCGCCGTGGAAGGCGGCCGCACCAAGTGGACCAACCACAACGTGGTGTTCCGCGACAACAGCGAGGCCTACAACCATTACACCAATGGCAACTGGGGTGGCGTGGTGGGCCTGGTGCGCAACCACGTGGTGAACAACGCCAAGTGACGCCCTGGTGAAGCCCCACCACGCCAGCGGACGCGTCGCCGCGCCGCTGCTGGCGGCGGTGGTGCTGGCCGCCATGCTGGTTTGGTGGCTGGCTGGCGGTGACCCTGCACCTGTGCAGGCCGCGGCGTCTGCCGGGGCTGCACCGTCGGCGTTCCTGGTGCAAGGCGCCGCCGCCGCTGGGCCGGCCCCGGCCGCCTCCGCAGGTCTGCCGTTGGGCGCGGGCCTGACGCCGGCGCAGAAAGCCGCGCTGAAGGCGAGTTGGCAAGAGCGGCTGGCGCGCGCCCAGACGGCGTTGGCGGCGTTCGAACAGCACGCGCGCTACCCGGTGGAGAGCCGGCCCATCAGCGAACACCCCGACCAGGTGCGGCCCTTCCAGCCCATCGCCGAAGACCGGCCCTTGCGCCTGCCCGGCGGCAGCGTGGGTGCGGCCGGGCGCCTGCGCACCACGCAGGAACGCATCTTCCTGGCCGGGCGCGAGAGCAGCCGCGTCACGGTGTCTTTGGTCGACGCCGAAGGCCGCGTGCTGCCGCTGCGCACCACACGCGCCCTGCTGGCCGAAGTGACCGAGCCCGGTCGCACGGCCAGCACAACCCCGCTGCCGGTGGTGGTGGCCGACAATGGCCAGAACGGCGACCAGCAGGCCGGCGACGGTGTGCTCAGCGCCACCATCGCCCCCGCGGCCCAGGGTTTTGGCCAGTTCGCCGGCACGGTGCGGCTGGAGCTGTGGCTGGAACACGCCGGCCAGCCGGGTTACCTGTACTTCGACGTGGTCTACAGCCCGGAAACCGCCGCCACCTGGCTGCCGGGTGTGCGCGAGGCCGTGGTGAACGGCCAGCTGCAGTTCACGCTGCGCGCCCAGGTGCTGGTGCCCGGGCGCTACGTGGTGTCGGGCCGCATCGACGACGCCAGTGGTCAGCCGGTGGCGCTGGCCCAGTTCAACGCCGAGATCGGCGCCGGTGCACAAGACCTGGTGCTGCCGGTGGCCGGCCGGCTGCTGCACGACCTGAAGCCCAGCTTCCCGCTGCGCCTGCGCGACGTGGAAGCCTTTTTGCTGAAGCCCGACGCCTTCCCTGACCGCGTGATGTTGCCGCGCTTGGCCGGCGTGGTGCACCAATCGGCCGTGTATGCGCTGGACCGCTTCACCACGGAAACGCCGCCCAGCGACCAGCGCGACCGCTACCTGGGCGAGCTGGGCCGCGACGTCGACGAAGCCAAACGCGCCCTGGTGCAACTGGGGCCTTGAAGCCCGCCCGCCCTGCGGCGGCGGTGCAGGGCGCCTAGACTGGCGCACCCTGTGACACCGCACCCGCTGCTTGCATGACGTCTTCCACCACCGGCCCCCAGCGCATCGTCTGCCTGACCGAAGAAACCACCGAGTGGCTGTACCTGCTGGGTGAAGAAGACCGCATCGTGGGCATCAGTGGCTACACCGTGCGGCCGCGCCGGGCGCGCGCCGAAAAGCCGCGCGTCAGCGCTTTTCTGAACGGCAAGGTCGACAAGATCGTGGCGCTGCAGCCCGACCTGGTGATCGGCTTTTCCGACATGCAGGCCGCGCTGGCCGACAAACTGATCCGCGCCGGGCTGAACGTGCTGGTGACCAACCAGCGCAGCCTGGACGAGGTCTACGCCACCTTGCGCCTGGTGGCCGGCTTGGTGGGGGCGGGCGAACGCGCCGAGGCTTGGATCCGCGACACGCAGCAGCGGCACGCCGCCATCGCCGCGGTGGCGGCCACCTGGCCGCGCCGGCCGCGTGTGTACTTTGAGGAGTGGGACGAGCCGATGATCAGCGCCATCCAGTGGGTGTCGCAGCTGATCACCGTGGCCGGCGGCGACGACGTGTTCCCTGAACTGGCCGTGCAGCGCGGCGGCCGTGGCCGTGTGGTGACCGACGCGCTGGCGCCCGTGCAGCGCGCCCCCGATGTGGTGTTCGGCAGCTGGTGTGGCAAGAAGTTCAGGCCCGAGCAGCTGGCCGCGCGGCCGGGCTGGGGCGCCATGCCGGCGGTGGTGAACGGCCAGCTGCATGAGATCAAGAGCTGCGACATCCTGCAGCCGGGCCCGGCGGCGCTGACCGATGGGCTGGCGCAGTTGCACCGGCACTTGGCGGCCTGGGCCGCCAGTGCGCAGGGCGCAGCAGCCGCCCCGGCGGCTTGATGCCGCCGGGCTGGGATGTCGCCAACGTTGAATTTGAGTGCACATGGCCGCTGAACCCCATCACCCCCTGGCCCTGGCCGTGCAGCAGCGCTGGGACCAGAAGACCAAGCCGCAAGGCGCCCTGGGCCGCCTGGAAACGCTGGGCCTGCAGATGGCCCTGGCCCTGGGCACCGAACAGCCACGGCTGCGCGACCCGCAGCTGGTGGTGTTCGCCGCCGACCACGGCATCGCCGACCAAGGCGTGTCGGCCTACCCGCAGGCCGTCACCGCGCAGATGGTGTTGAACATGCTGGCCGGCGGTGCGGCGGTGTCGGTGCTGGCGCGCCAGCACGGCCTGGCGCTGACGGTGGTGGACTGTGGCGTGAAGCACCGCTTCGAACCACAACCCGGCCTGCACCTGGCCCGCGTGTGCGACGGCACGGCCGACAGCAGCCGGGGCCCGGCGATGACGGCGGCGCAGGTGGACTTGGCGCTGAACCAGGGCGCCCGGCTGTTGAGTGGTTTGCCTGGCAACGTGCTGCTGCTGGGCGAGATGGGCATCGCCAACACCTCGGCCGCGGCGCTGCTGATGGCGCGCCTGACCGGCCTGCCGTTGGCCGACTGCGTGGGCCAGGGCACGGGCGTGGGCGAGGCCGGCCTGCGCCACAAGGCCGCTGTGCTGCAGCGGGTGTCGGACCTGCACGCCCACGCCACCACGCCCATGGCCGCGCTGGCGGCGCTGGGCGGGGCCGAGATCGCCACCATGTGCGGTGCCGTGCTGCAGGCCGCGCAGGCACAGCGCCTGGTGCTGGTGGACGGCTTCATCACCACGGCGGCCGTGGCCGTGGCCGCCGCCTTGCAACCCACCGTGCTGAACGCCTGCGTCTTCGCCCATGGCTCGGCCGAACACGGCCACGGCCGCTGGCTGCAGCACCTGGGCGTGCAGCCGCTGCTGGACCTGGGCCTGCGCCTGGGCGAAGGTTCTGGCGCGGCCCTGGCCTGGCCACTGCTGCAAAGCGCGGAACGGCTGCTGGCCGAGATGGCCAGCTTTGCGCAGGCCGGTGTCAGCGAACGCTCGGCGCCTTGAAACTCGGCAGGGCCCCCACATGAAACACGAGCTGCGCCTGTTCTTCATCGCCCTGCAGTTCCTGACCCGCGTGCCGGTGCCGGCCTGGGTGGGCTGGCAGGCCGACTGGATGCAGGCCAGCGCGCGCCACTACCCCGGTGTGGGCCTGCTGGTGGGTTCCTTCAGCGCCCTGGTGCTGTGGGCC
>JBKCUM010000069.1:0-15117 GCA_046318395.1 Rubrivivax sp. | reverse complement strand
CGGGCCTTCCAAGCGCCCCACAGCACGATGAGCCCCGGCACCAAGATCATCGCCCAGATGATCTTGCTGAGGTTGGCCTTCACCCAAGGCAGGTTGCCGAACAGGTAGCCGGCCATCGTGACGCCCACCACCCAGATGATGGCGCCCAGCACATTGAACAGCGTGAACTTGCTGCGTGTCATCTCGCCCACCCCGGCCACGAAGGGCACGAAGGTGCGCACAAAGGGCATGAAGCGGCCGGCGATCAGCGCGAATGCGCCGTACTTCTCGTAGAACGCGTGCGTGCGGTCGAAAGCCTGGCGGTTGAAGAAGCGCGAATGCTCCCACTTGAACACCCGCGGCCCGAACCAGCGGCCCACGCTGTAGTTCACCTGGTCACCCAGCGCCGCGGCCAACACCAGCAGGGCCAGCGTCAGTGGCAGGTTCATCAGCCCCAGGCCGCACAACGCGCCCACCACGAAGAGCAGCGAATCACCGGGCAGGAAAGGCATCACCACCACGCCGGTCTCGACGAAGATGATGGCGAACAGCAGGGCGTACACCCAGGTGCCGTGCTGCTGCACAAAGGCCACCAGGTGCTGGTCCACGTGCAGGATGAAGTCGATCAAGAGCATGATGAAGTCCATGCGGCGGCATTATCCCGGCCGTTCGCAGCCCCGCCGTGACCGGCACCGCCGCCCCACCTGAACCGGGGCTGGCCAGGGGCTTGCCACGGGCCACGCCCGCCGGCCACCACCCCGTCCCTACAATCGCGCCCCCATGGAAGCCGTGCCCTCGCCCCGCCGCCCGATCCGCGAGTTGCCGGACGAACTGATCAGCCAGATCGCCGCCGGCGAGGTCATCGACCGCCCAGCCGCCGTGGTGCGCGAACTGGTGGACAACGCGCTGGACGCCGGCGCACGTGCCATCACCGTGCGCCTGGCCGCCGGCGGTGTGCGTTCGCTGGTGGTGGAAGACGACGGCTGCGGCATCCCGGCCGAAGAGCTGCCGCTGGCGCTGAAGCGCCACGCCACCAGCAAGATCGGCAACCTGCACGACCTGGAATCCGTGGCCACCATGGGCTTCCGCGGCGAGGCGCTGGCGGCCGTGTCGTCCGTGGCCGAGTTGTCCATCACCAGCCGCACGGCCGACGCGGCCCACGCCTGGCGCGTGGACGCGCGCAGCGGCGAACTGCAAGCCGCCGCCCGCGCCCAGGGCACGACGGTGGAAGTGCAAGAGCTGTTCTTCAACACGCCGGCCCGCCGCAAGTTCCTGAAGAGCGATGCCACCGAACTGGCCCACGGCCTGGACGCCGTGCGCCGCCACGCGCTGGCGCGGCCCGACGTGGCCTTCGCCGTCTGGCACGAAGGCAAGCTGGTGGCGCAATACCGCATGGCGCCACTGGAACAACGCCTGGCCGACGTGCTGGGCCGCGACTTCATCCAGCACAGCCGGCCGCTGCGCGCCGACGCCGGGGCGCTGCAGCTGATGGGCCGCATCGGCCAGCCCGAAGCCGCACGCAGCCGTGCCGACCTGCAACACCTGTTCGTCAACGGCCGTTATGTGCGCGACCGCATCGTGGGCCACGCCGTGCGCAGCGCCTACGAAGACCAGTTGCACGGCAGCAAACAGCCGGCCTGGGCGCTGTTCCTGCACATCCAGCCCGAACTGGTGGACGTGAACGTGCACCCCACCAAGATCGAGGTGCGTTTCCGCGACGGCCGTGCCGTTCACCAGGCCGTTCAGCGCGCCGTGGTGGAAGGCCTGGCGGCCACCCGCGCCACCGTGGCGGTGCAGGCCGGCACGGCGACGAACGCCCCCCTGGCGGATGGCGCCCCCAGCCCCACGGCCGGCACCACCAACGCTGCCGCATCGCCAACGCCAGAAACGAGTGCAGCCACCGCACCGGCCCTGCCCGCCCACAGCTGGCAACCCGGCCTGCCCCTGCAGGCACGCGAACAACCCGCCGCCTGGGCCGCGCCGCGTTTCAACCCGGGGCCGCACACCACGCCGCAGGGCAGCGGTGGCTTGGCCACCTGGGCCGGCCTGCGGCCCGCCACGCCGGCCACCCAGGCAGACGATGGCCCCGTAGCCGCAGCACCAGCGGCCCCCAGCCCCGGCACCACGCGCTGGCCCGCCCCGGCCGCGCAGGCCGCCCCCGCGGGCCAGGCCAGCGCTGTGACCGCGACCAGCCCACCCGAGCAGACCCGCGACCCCAGCGCCTGGCCGCTGGGCCGCGCCATCGCGCAGCTGGCGGGGGCCTATGTGCTGGCGGAAAACGCCCAGGGGCTGGTGGTGGTGGACATGCACGCCGCGCACGAGCGCATCGTCTACGAACGGCTGAAGCAGGCCGCCGCCAGCGCCGGTGACGGCCAGGCCCAGGCCCTGCCGTCGCAGCCGCTGCTGCTGCCCGTCAGCTTCGCGGCCACGCCCACCGAAGTGGCCACCGCCGAAGCCGAAAGCGCCGCCCTGCTGGCCCTGGGCCTGGACGTGGCGCCGCTGTCGGCCAGCACCCTGGCCGTGCGCAGCCGGCCCGCGGCGCTGCCCGACGCCGACCTGGCCGAGCTGACGCGCAGCGTGCTCGCCGACCTGGCCCAGGTGGGCGCCAGCCGCGTGGTGCAACGCGCCCGCGACGAACTGCTGGCCACCATGGCCTGCCACGGCGCCGTGCGCGCCAACCGCCGCCTGACGCTGGCCGAGATGGACGCGCTGCTGCGCGACATGGAGGCCACCGAACGTTCAGACACCTGCAACCACGGCCGCCCCACCTGGCGGCAGGTGACGTTGAAGGAACTGGACGGCCTGTTCCTGCGTGGCCGCTGAGCGGCCCGGCCCTGGCGCCGGCATCAGCACCTGGCCGCGCTGGGTGCGCCGCGGCAGGCCAGCGCGCCGTGCCGGCCCGTCTTGGCGATGCCCGGCGGTGGACTGCGGCATCATCGGCCCATGAAACCCGGCTGGCTGCTCACCTTGGCCTGGCGTGGCCTGGCCGCGCTGTGTGTGGGCCTGGGTCTGCTGGGCGTGTTCGTGCCGGGCTTGCCCACGGTGCCGTTTCTGCTGGTGGCGGCTTGGGCCGGCGGCAAAGGCTGGCCGGCTCTGGAGCGCTGGGTGCTGAACCACCCCGAGCATGGCGCGGCCGTGCGGCATTGGCGCGAGAAAGGCGCCATCCCGCGCCGGGCCAAGTGGGCGTCCAGCGCCATGATGGTCTTCAGCAGTGCGCTGCTGTGGTTCAGCGGCGCGCCGCTGGCCGTACGCCTGGGTCTGCCACTGTTCATGCTGGCCGTGGCCGTGTGGATCTGGCGCCGCCCCGAAGCCTGATGGCCGAGGCCGGCGGCGGCACCCCGCCGTGATCTGCCGCAAAGCAAGGCCTGAGGCAGCGCGCAAGGCACAGCCGCTTGTGGCACCGCAAAGCCGCCGTGGCCGCGGCCACCCAGACTGCAAGGCACCGCGGTGTGTGCCGCAGCCCTGAGGAGACCGCCATGTACCAACGCCTGCTCGTACCGCTGGACGGCAGCGACCTGTCCGACCGCGCCATGGACGCCAGCATTGGCCTGGCGCAGCAACTCGGTGCGGCCATCACCGGCTACGTGGCCGAACCGCTGCCGCCGCTGCGCGTGGTGCCACGCAGCCGGGCCGAGGCCGAGGCCGCCGAGCGCACCCACGAAGCGTTGACCGCGGCCCACGCCCAGGCCGTGCTGGACCGCTTCAGCCAACGTGCCGAAGCCGCCGGTGTGCCCTTCGACGGCTTCATCGACCACGTGGCCCGCGTGGACCGCGCCATCATCGCCAAGGCCGAAGCCCGCGGCTGCGACCTCATCGTGATGGTGACGCATGGGCGGGGGGCGTTCGGCGAATTCCTGTTCGGCTCGCAAACCAAGGCCGTGCTGGCGGGCAGCAAACTGCCGCTGCTGGTGCTGCACTGAGGGCGGCACCGAGGGCTGCACCCGCGGCGGTGCCGGCATGGTGTCCAATGCCGGCCATGCACGACACGCCCGACGACCGCACCGAACAACGCTTGGTGGACCTGGAGATCAAGCTCAGCTTCCAGGAAGACCTGCTGGAACGCCTGAACGACGAGGTGGTGCGCCAGGCCCAGCTGATCGAACAGCTGGTGCGCGAGGTGGTGCAACTGCGGCAACAACAGGCCCAGGCCGGCGAGGCCGGCGGTGCGCGCAACCTGCGGGACGAATTGCCGCCGCATTACTGATCGGCGGCAAGGTGGTGCTGGCTGGCGGCACGGCGCCGACGCGCGCCAACACCGGTCCGCCGTCACCGCTCTCGGGCACCTGTCCTGCGCGGCGTGAAATCGCCGCGCAGGCTTCGCCAGCCGACCCCAGCCGCTCGGCTGGGGACGCGCGGGCTCACGGTTTCAGGTGCTGCTTCAGGAACTTTTCCATCGCACCGTAGAACTCCAGCTGGGTCTCTTCGTTCGAGAAGCCGTGGCCTTCGTTGTCCTTCACCATGTACTGGACTTCAACACCGCGCTTCTTCAGCGCTTCCACCATCTGGTCGCTCTCGGCCTTGTTCACGCGCGGGTCGCGCGCGCCCTGGGCCACGAACAGCGGGGCCTTGATGCGGTCGGCGTGGAACACCGGTGAGGTGGCCTGCAGGCGCTCGCGGTCTTTCGGGTCGTCGGGGTTGCCCACCATCTGGTACATCTGCTGGCGGAAGGGCTCCCAGTACGGCGGGATGGTCTTCATGAAGGTGAACAGGTTGGCCACCCCCACGTAGTCCACGGCCGCGGCGTACAGGTCGGGCGTGAAGGCCACGCCGGCCAGCGTGGCGTAGCCCCCGTAGCTGGCGCCGTAGATGCCAATGCGCTTGGGGTCGGCGATGCCTTGGTCCACCAGCCACTTCACGCCGTCGGTGATGTCGTCCTGCATCTTCAGGCCCCACTGGCCGAAGCTGGCTTCCCAGAACTGGCGGCCATAACCGGTGGAGCCGCGGAAGTTCATCTGCAGCACGCAGAAACCGCGGTTGGCCAGGAACTGCACCTCGGGGTTGAAACCCCAGCTGTCGCGCGCCCAGGGGCCGCCGTGCGGGTTGATGACGCAGGCCAGGTTCTTGGGCGTGCGGCCCACCGGCAGGGTCAGGTAGCCGGGGATGCTCAGCCCGTCGCGCGCCGTGTAGCGCACCGGCTTCACCGGTGCCATCTGGGCCTCGGGCAACCAGGGGTTCACCACGCCCAGTTTCACCAGGCGGTCGCTGCGCGCGTCGTAGAAGTAACGCGTGCCCGAGGTGCGGTCGTTGCTGGCGGCCACGATGAAGCGGGTCTCGTCGCGCGTGGCCGACTGCAGGTTCAGCTCCATGCCCGGCAGGTGTTTGGCCAGGGCCGCGTACAGCTTGGTGGTGGCGGCGTCGAAGGTCTGGCGGCCGGATTTGTCGGTCTGGAACACCGCCTCGGTCAGCACCTTGCGCTGGCGCGAGAACTGCGCCTGGTAGACGTCGACCTCGGGGTGCTGGAACACCAGTTCTTCAGCGTCGGGCTGGGCCGGGTCGATCAGCACCAGGGCCGACTTGTCGCGGCCGCGGTTGCTCACCGCGTAAAAACGCTGGTTGTCGGCGTGGAAGAACTGCGGGTTGACGCTGGTGCGGAAGTCGGTGCGGATGATGCTTTTCAGCGTGCCGTCCTTCGGGTTGCGCACCAGCAGCTCGTTGTTCACACCGTCGCTGGCCACGGCCAGGCGCACCTGGCCCTGGTGGTCGGTCACCCAGTCCAGCACGTTGCCGGGGTTGGTGGCCACCACGGTTTGTGCGCCGGTCTTCAGGTCCATGCGCACCACGTCGAACACCTTGCGGTCGCGGTGGTTGTGCGACACCAGGATGTGGCCGGGCTCGTTGATCAGTGGGTCGACGATGCTGGCACGCACGCCGTCCCAGGGCGTCAGGTCGCGCACCTTGCCGGTCTGCGCGTCCACCGCCACCACGTGGAAGTTTTCGTCGCCGCCGAAGTCCTTCTCGAACAGCAGCGTGCCGTTGCCCTTCCAGTTGTAGCTGCTGATGTCGCGCGCGCTTTCGCGGGTGAGCTGGCGCGCCGCGCCCTGCGGCTGGCCGTCCTTCAGCGCCTGCACAAAGATGTTGCGGCGCGGGGTGGGGCCACCGTCGCCCACGGCCGGCTGCATGAAGCTGAGCCAGCGGCCGTCTTCGCTGATGCGGAAGTAGGCGCGCTCGGGGCTGCGGAAGAAATCGCGCAGCGGCAGTTCCGGCGGTGGCGTCGAGGCGTTCGCCGCGGCCGGGGCCGTCTGCGCTTGACCAGGGCTGGGCAGCAGGCTGGCCACGGCGAAGGCGCCGGCCACCAGGCCCAGGGAGAGGCGGAAGGGGTGGTGTGTTTTCATGCGGCGCAGTATCTGCAACCACAGGCTTGGCACCATCCCTCAGGCGACGAACTGCAACAGACGCGGTATGAAACGCCTGGCAGGACGGCGAAAAGCGGGTGCCGTCCTGGGCCGCTCAGCTGTGGATGTAGCTTTCCAGCTGCGCGATGGTGGTCTCGTGCTGGGCGATGATGTCGTCCATGATGTCGCGGATGGAGATCATGCCCAGCACGCGGTCGCCCTCCACCACCGGCAGGTGGCGGATGCGCTTCTCGCTCATCAGCGCCATGCACTGGCGCGTGCCGGTCTTGGGGCCGATGGTGATGACCTGGCGCGTCATGATCTCGCCCACCGTGGTTTCTTTGGAACTGCGGCCTTGCAGCGCCACCTTGCGCGTGTAGTCGCGCTCCGACACCACGCCCACCAGCTGCGCGCCTTCCATCACCAGCAGGGCGCCGACCTCGTACTTGGCCAGCACCTGCAGCGCGGTGAACACGCTCTCATGGGGGCCGATGTGCCACAGCGTGCCCGTGCGGCCTCGCAGCAGTTCAGAAACAGGTTTCATCCTTGCGCCCCTTCGGCCCGCAGGCCTGCCGTGAAGATGGCCCCAATCTACACATTCAGGGGACGAGTGCAAGGCCCATGGCCCTGGTGTTAGCCCGGTGAACGGACCACGGCTGTGGTGCAGCGGCTTCACGGCGCTGTCACCGCCAACCCCAACACTCGTGGGCTTTCTTGCTTCTGCACAGGAACCACCGCCATGGGACGCCCGCTCACCGTCAAACCCCGCCCCGCCGGCACCAGCCGCCGCGACTTCTTCAAACGCAGCGGTGCCGGTGCCGCCGCGCTGGCCGCCGCGCCGCTGCTGGCCGGCCCGGCCCAAGCCGCCGAAGGCCTGTACCAGCACGGCGTGGCCAGCGGCGACCCGCTGGCCGAACGCGTCATCCTGTGGACGCGCCTGAGCCTGCCGTCGCCGCGCGCCCTGGCCACCGTGGCCTGGACCGTGGCCCGCGACGCCGCCTTCACCCAAGTGGTGGCCCAGGGCCTGGCCCGCACCTTCGCCGCGCGCGACTGGACCGTGAAGGTCGACGTGGAAGGCCTGCAGCCCGCCACCACCTACTACTACCGCTTCGAGTGCCTGGGCCAGCTGTCGCCGGTGGGCCGCACGCGCACGCTGCCGCGTGGCCAGGCCGAGCGCCTGCGCATGGCCGTGGTGAGCTGTTCCAACCACGCCTACGGCTTGTTCAACGCCTACCGGCGCATCGCCGAACGCGCCGACCTGGACCTGGTGCTGCACCTGGGCGACTACCTGTACGAATACGGCAGTGGCGAATACGGCAGCCTGCGCGCCTGCGAGCCGGCGCACGAGATCATCACGCTGGCCGACTACCGCCAGCGCCACGCCCAGTACAAACGCGACGCCGACCTGCAAGCCCTGCACCGCCAGCACCCCATGGTCGCCATCTGGGACGACCATGAGGTGGCCAACGACGCCTGGAAGGGCGGCGCCGAGAACCACACCGAAGGCACGGAAGGTGCTTGGGCCGACCGCCGCGCCGCCGGCCTGCAGGCCTACTACGAGTGGATGCCCATCCGCGAACTGCACCCGCGCGACCGCACGCAGCAGCAGCGCGTGTTCCGCTACGGCAACCTGGTGGACCTGGTGATGCTGGAACAGCGCCACAGCGGCCGCGACCAGCCACTGGCCGCCACCACGCCCGTGCCCGGCCTGGGCAACGTGTTCTTCCAGACCGGCGAGTTCGCCAACCCGAACCGCAGCCTGCTGGGCCAGCCCCAAGAAGCCTGGCTGGCCGACACGCTGCGCCGCAGCCGCGCGCAATGGCGCTTCCTGGGCCAGGGCGTGATGTTCGCGCAACTCAAGGGCGTGGCCGCGGCCAACGCCGCCGGCGGTGGCGCCTTCCTGAACCCCGACCAGTGGGACGGCTACCAGCCGGCCCGCGACCGCGTCTACAACGTGCTGAAAGGCGACGCGCAGAACGCGCCCGTGGGCAACGTGGTGGTGCTGACCGGCGACATCCACAGCAGCTGGGCCGCCGACCTGACGCCCGACCCGAACAACCCCAACGTCGCCGCCGGTGGCTACAACCCGGCCACCGGTGAAGGTGCGCGGGCCGTGGAGTTCGTCGGCACCTCGGTCACCTCGCCGGGCTTGAACGACCCGTCCAACGCCACGGCCAACTTCCTGCGCAGCGTCAACCCGCACTTCAAGTACATCGACCTGAACCGCCGCGGCTACATGCTGGTGGACGCCACGCCGCAACGCGTGGTGTGCGAGTGGTGGTACGTGGACACCGTGGCCGCCGCCAGCAACGTGCAGACCTTTGGCACGGCCTTCGAAGTGCAAGCGGGCAGCGCCCGGCTGCAGGTGTCGGCGCAGACCACGCCGCGCAGCAACCCGCCGCCGCTGGCGCCCTGAGCGCCCGCGGCAGACCCAGGGGCCCGGCACAGCCGGTTCACCTGGGCAGGTCGCGCCTGCGGCCATCGGCCTGAACCTAGCCGACCCAGGCTGAAGCAGGGCCGAAACCAGCCGCAAACTGGGTCGGCACGCCCACCCTGCACCGGGGTGGGCGTGGTCCAATCGGGGCATGTCCGACGCGCCCCCGCCCAAGCCCCCTGCCCCGCCCCGCCGCATTCCCCGCGGTGACGCCAGCGCCCCTGCCCCACAAGGCGCACCCGACCGCGCACCCCGGCCACCGGCCGCGGCCGGTGGCAGCACCTGGGGCCAGCCGCAGCGCGGTGGTGTGCGTCCCGCGCCGCGGGGCCCGCAAGCGGGCGGGCCCACAGGCGGCGCAGGCCGGCCGCCTCGCCATGACGGCCCAGGCCGCCCCGCACAAGCCGGTGGCCCAAGCCGGCCTTCACCGAACAACGGCCCAGCGCGCCCGGCCCCCGGCCAGGGCCCGGCACGCCCTTCAGCCGTTGGCACGGGCGGCTGGGGCCAGCCTGGCCGTGGGCCGGGCCCCGGCCCACGCCAGGCCCGCCCCGGGCCCGGCTTCCACGGCTCAGGGGCTCAGCCGTCGGCGGCTGAAGCCCACACACCGCCCCCGGCCCAGCACGACCGCCGCCACAGCGCCGGCCACACCTCGGCCCAGGCACAGGCCGAAACGGCGGAGCACGCCGACGGCGTGCGCATCGCCAAGCTCATCACCGAACGCGGCCTGGCCTCGCGGCGCGAGGCCGACGCGTGGATCGAAGCCGGCTGGGTGAAGGTGAACGGCGTGATGGCCGTGCTGGGCCAACGTGCGCCGGTGGACGCCACCATCGACATCGACCCGCGCGCGCAAAAAGAACAAGCCCAGCGCGTCACCGTGCTGCTGCACAAGCCCATAGGCTATGTCAGCGGCCAGGCCGAAGACGGCTACGAACCCGCTTCGGTGCTGGTGCAGCCCGGCAACCGCTGGTCGGGCGACAACAACCGCCAGACCTTCCACCCCGGCCAGCTGCGCGGCCTGGCACCCGCCGGCCGGCTGGACATCGACAGCACCGGCCTGCTGGTGCTGACGCAGGACGGCCGCATCGCCAAGCTGCTGATCGGCGACGAGACCAAGGTCGAGAAGGAATACCTGGTGCGTGTGCAGCCCGTGCAGCCCGGCCCCGTGCCCGAGCGCACGCTGGACCTGCTGCGCCACGGCCTGGTGTTGGACGACCGCCCACTGCGCCCGGCGCGCGTGAGCTGGCAGAACGAAGACCAGCTGCGTTTTGTGCTGCGCGAAGGCCGCAAACGGCAGATCCGCCGCATGTGTGAACTGGTGGGCCTGAAGGTGGTGGGCCTCAAGCGGGTGCGCATCGGCAGCGTGGTGCTGGGCCAGCTGCCGGTGGGCCAGTGGCGTTACCTGGGGCCGGACGAACGCTTCATCTGAAGCCGGGGCGCCGCAGCCGCTGGGGCCAGGCCCCGGGTCTCAACCGCCCAGCTCGGCCAGGCGCTTCTTGGCGTCTTCCAAGTTGCCCTTGCTGCCTTTGCCGGCGGCCACATAACGCTTGAAGGATTCGCGCGCCGCGTCCTTCTGGCCGGCGGCCTGCTGGGCGATGCCGATGCGGTAAACCAGCGGCAGCTCGTCGGCCAGCGGCAACTTGGCGGCGGCGTCGAAGTGCTTCAGCGCTTCCAACGGTGCGCCGGCGTCGGTCAGCACCCGGCCCATCGCGAAAGGCACCCAAGCGCGGTCGCCGTGGCTGCGCAACAGTTTTTCCACCGCGGGCTTGGCCTTGGCGGCCTGGCCGTCGTTCACCAGCGCGAACACAGCGGCACGCTGCCAGCCCAGCAGGTCGCTGGCCAGCGCGGTGTCGCTGCCCGGGTTCAGCGCCTGCAGCGTGGTCAGCACCTGCTCTGGCGCTTCATCTTGCAGGGCCACACGGGCTTCCAGCGCCTTGGCCAGCACGGGGTTGGGCGCGGCGCGCGCGGCTTCCAGCGCCTTGCGTGTGCTGCCACCGGCGATGCCGGGGGCCACGGTGTAGAACTCCACGACGGCGCTGCGTGCAGGCGTCCACTGCGGGGCCAGGCTCATGGCTTGCAGCAACGCGTTCTTCACCTTGCCGGCGCTGCCGGCCAGCGCCATCAGGCCATCGCTGGCAGCCTGTATGCCGGTGACGGCACCCAGCACGTAATGGCAGGCCGCCTGTTGCGGCTGCTGTTGCACACAGCGCTCTGCGGCGGCGATGGCCGCTTTGCGCCGGCTGGCGCCTTGGGCCGCACCGGCCTGCAGGCGCAGGGCCGCCAGGCCCATGGCCAGCACGCCCTGGGCGTCGTCGGGCTGGGCCGCCAGGCGCTGCTGGCCTTGGCGCTCCAGCACCTCGAAACGGTCGGACAGGTACAGGGCTTCCAAAGCGGGGTCGCTGAACATCTGCGCCTGAACAGCCAGGGGCGTGCCCCAGGCCAAGACGACACTGGCCACCAAAACAAGGGGGTGCTGACGGCAAAACTGAGGCATATACGGGGCTGAGAAGTTCAAGAGCTGCGCCATCATCCGTGACACGCCGCTGCCGCACCAGGGCCATGCGACGACCGCCCGGTTTGACACGACCAAACGAGGAGACCCCATGTCCAAGCGCACACCCGCCCGCCGCCCTGCCCGGCCCACCCGGCTGCTGAACACTCTGGCCGCGGCCGCCCTGGCCAGCACGCTGGCTCCGGCCGCCCTGGCCCACGGCACGCACGGCGCGCACACCACCGACGGCCAGACCGCCCGCGCCGCAGAACGCCAGCGCACCCAGGTCTACAAGGCCTGGTTCCCCGACCTGGCCACCGCACGCCGCGCCGCCATCAGCCTGCACGGCGCTTTGCTGGAAACCGAATACGAACGTGGCTGGCAGGTGTTCGAGCTGGACGGCGCGCAAATCGCGCTGCTGCAGCGCTTCGGCTACCGCCTGGAGCCGGCCACCGACTTCCTGCGCCGCCGCGACGCCTTCCTGGCCGCCATCGACCAGGCCAACACCCAGCGCCGTGCGCTGAACCCGGCCGCGGCCGAGGTGGGCGTGCAGGCCATCCCCGGCTACAGCTGCTACGAAACGGTGGAAGAAACCTTCAGCGCCGCCCAGGCCCTGATTGCGGCCAAACCCGGTCTGGCCACCTGGGTGGACGTGGGCGACTCCTGGCAGAAAACCCAGGGCATCGGCGGTTACGACATGGGCGTGCTGAAGATCAGCAACAGCGCCATCACCCCCGCCACCGGCGCCAAGCCCAAACTCTTCATCACCAGCGCCATCCACGCCCGCGAGTACGTCACCGCCCCGCTGGCGCTGGCCTTTGCACGCTGGTTGGTGAACGGCTACGGCACCGACCCCGAAGCCACCTGGCTGGTGGACCACCACGAGGTGCACCTGATGCTGCACACCAACCCCGATGGCCGCAAAAAGGCCGAAACCGGGCTCTCGTGGCGCAAGAACACCAACACCGCCTACTGCGCCAGCCGGCCCAACAACGCCGGTGCCGACCTGAACCGCAACTTCACGTTCAGCTGGAACACCACCAACGGCCAGGGCAGCAGCGGCAACCAGTGCGACCTGACCTACCGCGGCCCCAGCGCCGCCAGCGAACCTGAAACCCGCGCCGTCGAGGCCTACATCCGCAGCCTGTGGGCCGACAACCGTGGCCCCAACGTGGGCGACGCCGCACCCGACACCACCTCGGGCATCCACATCGACCTGCACAGCTACAGCCAGCTGGTGCTGTGGCCCTGGGGCGACACCGCCGCCGTGGCCCCCAACGGCGCGGCACTGCAGACCCTGGGCCGGCGCTTCGCCTGGTTCAACGGCTACACCCCGCAGCAAAGCGTGGGCCTGTACCCCACCGATGGCACCAGCGACAGCCCCAGCTACGGTGAACTGGGCGTGGCGGCCTACACCTTCGAACTGGGCACCAGCTTCTTCCAGGACTGCGCCAGCTACGAAAACACGATCAAACCCAAGAACCTGCAGGCCCTGGTCTACGCGGCCAAGGTGTCGCGGGCGCCGTACCTGCTGCCCGGCGGCCCGGATGTGAGCGGCATCACCCTGGCCCCGCCCGCCGGCCAGACCACCGTGGTGGCCGGCGTGCCGGTGACGCTGACGGCCAGCGCCACCGACACCCGCTTCAACCAGAGCAACGGCACCGAGGCCACGCAAAACGTGGTGGCGGCCCAGGCCTACATCGGCGTGCCGCCTTGGGCGCCCGGCACCAGCCCACGCGCGCTGACGGCGGCCGATGGCGGCTTCAACAGCACCACCGAAGCCTTGGTCGGCACGCTGGACACCAGCGGCCTGGCAACCGGCAAGCACCTGGTGTGGGTGACGGCCACCGACGCCAGCGGCCGCACCGGCCCGGCCACCGCGGCCTACCTGGAAGTGGGTGGCACGCCGCCGCCGCCGCCGGCCATCACGCTGTCGCTGACCAGCAGCCGGGTTCGCGTGAACAGCTGGCAGGTGAACCTGGCCTGGGCCAACGCCCAGGGCGTCAACGTGGACGTGTACCGCAACGGCACGCGCGTGGTGACCACCGCCAACGACGGCGCCTACAGCGAAACCCGCAGCCGTGGCACCTGGGCCTACAAGGTCTGCGCGGCGGGCACCACCACCTGCTCGGCCGAGCAGACGGTGCGGTTCTGAGGCTGGGCTGCCTGCCCAACGCACGGGGCCGCTGAGGCCCTGGCGTCGGGCTCACCCGGCACGGCGGCCCCACGCCGCCGTGCCGCCGTCAGACGCGGAAGCGTTCCGCCGCCTGCACGATGGCGGCCAGCTTGCCTTCGGCGATCTGCTGGCTGCAGATGGGGTTGTCGGCGAAGGTGGCAAAACCGCAGTCGGGGTGCAGCAGCACACGGTCGCGGCCGAACAGGCCGATGGCGCGTTCAATGCGCGCCGCCACCTCGTCCACCGGTTCGATGTGCGGTGTTTTCTGGTTCACCACGCCCACACCGATGCGCGCGTCTTCCGGCAGGGCTTTCAACAAGGCCATGTCGCCGGCGCGCGGCGTGCAGGCTTCCAGCAGGAAGTTGCCCACCTGCATGCGCGCCAACGTGGGCAGCAGCGGCGCGTAACTGCCAGCCAGCGCCACCGTCTCGTCGGGCGTCCAGTTGCCGCGGCACACGTGCAAAGCAATGCGTTCACGCGGCAGGCCACGCACCACGGCGTTCACCAGTTCTTTGGCGAAGGCCAGTTCGTGCTCGGGCCCGAAGCTTTCAGACAGCGCACCACACATGAAACTGCGCTGGTTCTTGGCACCGCTGAACACCACCTCCGACAACACCGGCTCGTCCAGCTGCACGATGGAAGCACCGGCGTCCAGCAGGTCCTGCACCTCTTCGCGCAGCACCTGCACGATGTCGGCGGCGATCTGCTCGCGCGTGGCGTAGACGTTGTCGGCGATGCAGTCCATCCACATCGTGCGCGTCAGCAGGTAGGGCCCGGGCAGGGCCACCTTCACCGGGGCGCTGCTGGCGCGGTGCATGAAATCCAGCTCGTGCACGGCGATGGGCCGGCTGCGACGAATGCGGCCGAATACCCCGGGGTGGCGCACCTCGTTGGCCGGCACGTCCAGCGCCCGCAGTTCGGCCTCGAAAGCCGCCGGGTCTTCCACCAGCGGCAGCAGGTCGATCAAGGGCACCAGCTGGCAGTTCTCCAAGCGCGTGGCCACGAAGCTGGAATAACTGTCGCGGCGCTGTTCACCGTCGGTGAACACATGGGCGCCGGCACGCTGTTGTGCGGCGACGATCAAACGCACGGCGTCGTCGGCGGTCTCGTGGAAGGCCGCGTCTTCCAGCCGGCCCTGCACATGGTCGTGCAAGGCCTGCACCATCCAGCGCGGCCGCGGCCAGCTGCCCATGCCGGTCACGGCCAGCGCAGGCACCGGCCGCGGCGCCACCGGCTCGCGGCGTGGCAGGGCTGAAGCCTGCGGCGCGGCAGCGGCCACCGGCTGCCTGGGCTGCGCGGCCAGCTTCGGCGCGGGCGCCGCGGCACCACCCCGTTCGGCCAGCGTGCCCTTGCACACCAGGAAGCTGCGTTGTTGGCCGGTCTTGGTGAAAGACACCAGCTCGTTGCCCGTCAGCCTGCACCAGGCCGGCAGGTCTTCGTCCACGCTGATCTCGGTGGAGCGGATCTCCAGCAGCCCACCGCGCGGCAGCGGGTCGATGTGCTTGCGGATCAACAGCAGCAGGCCGTTGCCGCAGTCCAGGTCGCCGCCGTCGAAAGCGACGTCGGCGGTGGCGGGGTGGGTGGTGTTCGGCGTCATGGGGTGGGGGTGGTCGTCGTTGAAGGGGCGTACAGCGCTTCGGCCTGGGCCGCTGACAGCGCCGCCGCGGTGGTGTCGAACACCACCTGCCCGTCGCGCAGGCCCACCAGACGG
>JBKCUM010000068.1:0-3644 GCA_046318395.1 Rubrivivax sp. | reverse complement strand
GTTGGCGATGGTCAGGTGGGCGATCTGCACGTCGTCGCTCAACACCGCCACGCTGGTGCTGCCGGCCGTGCCGTGCGTGTTCAGGTGCAGGTCGGGCACACAAGGGTGGGCCGGCTGGCCCACGGGCTTGGGCTGGTTGGCGTAGCGGCCTTCCACGATGACGGTGCCGGCCGGGTTCAACGCCGAACCCAACATGGCCAGCGGTGCCTTGTCGCGGATGCACAGCGTTTCTCGGTAGGTGCCGGGTTGCACCTGGATGACATAACGTTTGCCCTGTGCGCCCTGGCCCGCGGCGGGCACGGCGTCCACGGCGGCCTGCACCGTGCGGTGGGTGCCGCGGCCATCGGCGGCCACCACGAAGTCGGGCGCGGCCAGGCGCAAATCGGCCAGCGGTGCCGGCACCCAGGGGCTGGGGCCCTGGGCCAGGTAGTCTTCCAGCCGGTGGGTGGCGGCCTGGGCCGGCGTCAGCTGCGGGCGCAGCGTGCTGGGGCCGGAGTCGGCCCGGCCCGGTGGTGGCAGCTGCACCGGCACCACAAAGCCCGGCGGCAGGCTTTTGGGCTGAACGGCCTGAACGGCTTGAGGGGCCTGCGGTGCCGGCGCGCTGGCACAACCGGCCAGTGCGGCAAGCGCCAGGCTGGACAGCGCGGTCAGGCGCCAGGCGCCGCCCTGCTTCACAGTGCGCCCACCTCGGCCAAGAACAGCCCCGGTTCGCCTGCGGCGTCGCAGCTGTAGAGCACGTGTTTTTCGTCGGGCGTGAAACTGGGGTGCGGGTGCGTGACCTGGCGGCTTTCTTTGTACACACCCCAGCTGCTGTCGTGGCGGGCGATGGGCCGCGTGCGCCCGGTCTTCAGGTCGAACAGGTGCAGGTAGGGGTCGCCGGTCAGCATGGCGTTGCTGGCGGCGCTGTCGCCGCTGGCTTGGCCGCAGCCGTCGCCCACGATCAGCGTGCCGGTGTGGTTGCTCATCAGGTGCGAGCACTGCGGCATCTTCGTGAGCACCTTGTTTTCCAGCGTCACCGGGTCCAGGCTGCAGATCCAGCGGTCGGGGCTGTCGTGGCGGTAGCTCACATAGACCATGGCACTGCCGTCGGGCACCCAGAACTCGTGCGTGCAGCTCTCGCCTTCATCGTGCGCCTTGCCGCAACGGCGGTTCGTGCCGTCTTCGTTGATGAACCACATGCGCGCGTCGATCAGGTCGTGCGGGCCTTCGTGGCAGTAGGCCACGGTGTGGTCGTCAAAAGGCCGGTACTGCGGGTGGCCCAACCAGCCGCGCTGTTCCAGGATGACGGTTTGTTGCCCCGTGGCCAGGTCCACGCTGAACAAGCGGCAGCGTGGCTTCTGGTGGAACATGTCGTTGAACTTCTGCCAGGTGTTCAACGGGAACCAGTCCTCGGCCGCGATCTCGATGCCCACCATCTTGGTGCAGGCGCTGTTGGGCACCCAGGTGCCGTAGCCCACCCAGCCTTCGGGCACCACATAGGCCACTTCTTCGGCCAGGGTCTGCAGGTCCAGGCGGATCAACTGCCGGTCGCCGCGCACGAAGTACAGGAACCGGTCGTCGGGGCTCATGAAACCGCCGAAAGTGTTCTCGCGGGCGCCGTCGGTCAGCTGCACGGCGGTCTGCGTGGGCAGGTCCAGCAGGTGGTAGTTCCAGCGTTCGGCCGTGGGCTTGCCGGCCTCAGGGCCGAAGTCGGCGGCGAACAGCAGTTTGCTGCCGTCGTTGCTGAAGCACTTTTGGTAGAAGTAGTTGCGGTGGCAGGTCACGTCCTTCGGCGTCAGCCGGGTCACCTTCGCGCCGGTGTCGGGGTCGCTGAAGGTCTCGAAGGTCAGGCGGCGCACCGCGCCTTTGCCGGTGATGCCGTTGATGGAAGGGTGCAGATCGGTATGCAGGGCTGCAGACATGGAAACACTCACTTGATGCGTTGGAGCAGGGCATTGCCCTGGTCGACCAGGCGGGCCGCGGCGGCCTCGGCACTGGTCTTGCGGTAGGCCACGGTCTCGAACACTTCGCGCATGAACTTCAGGAAGCGGGCGTGTTCGAACAGCGGCGACGGCAGGGTGATGCGGCCGGCGTCGCGCTGGGTTTTCACCTGCTGGTGGGCCTGCAGTTCCAGCGCCGGAAATTGTCCGGCCGCGCGCAGTTGTTCGAAGGGCCCCTTGGCCGACGGCAGGCCGCGTGTGCGGCCCAGCAGGGCAGCGGCTTCGGGGTCGGTCAGCAAGAAGCGCAGCAGTTGGGCCGCCCGTTCGGGCTGCTTGCAGTTGCGGCCCACGGTGTACATCAGCGTGGGGCGGCCGAACATGCCGCTGTTGGCGGCACCCGGCAGCGTGGGGAAGTCGCCCAGCGCCAGCGGCGTGGGCTTGGGCAGGGTGCTGGCACGCAGGCCGATCACCGAGTCCCAGGTGTAGTTGCCGGCCCAGCGGCCGTTCACCCAGTCGGGCTGTTGTTCGGTGGGTTTTTCAGCGCCGCCCAGGCTGGCGCGCAGCGGCAGCGGGGTGCACACGTGTTCGGCCACCAGGCGTTGGTAGGTGCGCACCCAGTCCAGCGCGGCAGCGTTGCTCATGGCCACCCGGGGCGTGGTGGGGTCGACGAAGGCCGTGCCGTGCTTCTGCTGCACATAGGCCTGGGCCAGCAGCATCATGTCGTACAGCTCGCCGTCCAGCGGGAACGCGCCTTCGCCCATCTTGGTGCGGAAGGCGGGGCCGGCGGCGAACAGCTCTTCCCAGGTCTTGGGCAGGGCCAGACCGGCCTTGGCGAAGCTGGTCGTGTTCCACAGCAGCACCCGCGCCGTGTAGCTGACGGGCAGGGCGTTCAGCTTGCCCTGCACACGGCCCATGGCCACTTCTTCGGGGGCGATCTGGTCCAGGCCCAGGGCCTGGGCGTGGGGGTTCAGGTCGGTGAAGCCGTTGCCCCGTTTGCTGAACATGGCCAGCCAGGCCCAGTTGATCTGCATCACGTCGGGCTCGGCGCCGCCGGCGATCTGCGTGGTCAGCCGTTCCAGGTAGCCGTTGAAGCCCATGTACTCGGCCTTCACGCGCAGGCCCGGCGTGCGGCTTTCGAACAGGCGCAGGGCTTTCAGCGTGGCCTCGTGGCGGGCGGCGCCGCCCCACCAGGCGAAACGCAGCACCGGCGGGTCGGCGGCGTGCAGCGTGGGCACGGCCAAGGCGGCAGCGCTGCCCAGCACCAGGCTGCGGCGGGTGGGGTTCAGCGGTGCGGCCGGTTTCACGGGGTGGTTCATACCAGGGCCAGGCCGGTCTCGGTGTCGAACAGGTGCGCCTGGCCCAGCTGGAAGTGCATGGTGTGTGTGGCACCACGCGCCAGGTGTTCCAGGCCGCCGGTCTGGTCGGCCGGCACGCGTGCGCTCAGCGGCACGGCGCCCAGGTCGAAGTGCACAAAGACTTCGCTGCCCATGTGCTCCAGGAAACGCAGCGTGCAAGGCACGGGCGTGCTGTCGCCTTGCGGGCGCGCCACGGCGCTGATGTGTTCGGGGCGCAGGCCGAAGGTGATTGCACCGCTGCGGCCTTTCAGCCCGCCCGCGCGTTGTTCAGGGATGGCCAGCACCACACCGCCCAGGGCCACGCCGGTGCCGGCGCCGGCCACCGCCAGTTCGGCGCGGTGCAGGTTCATCTCGGGGCTGCCGATGAAGC
>JBKCUM010000067.1:0-17329 GCA_046318395.1 Rubrivivax sp. | reverse complement strand
ACTGCCACCTGGTGGCCGGCGTGGTGGGCGAGGTGGCGGCCAGCATCTTCGGCCACCAGCACCCCGACACGCTGCGCTATGCCCACACGCTGGGCCGCGCGCTGCAGCTGACCAACATCATCCGCGACGTCGGCGACGACGCCCGGCGCGGCCGCATCTACCTGCCCATCAGCGAACTGCAGCAGTTCGACGTGAAGGCGCACGAGCTGTTGAAGCGCGAAGCCCCCTGGGGCTACAGCGAACGTTTCACGGCGCTGATGCGCTTCCAGGCCCAGCGCGCCCACGCCACCTATGACGAAGCCCTGGCGCTGCTGCCCGAAGCCGACCGGCAGGCCCAGAAGCCGGGGCTGATGATGGCCAACATCTACCGCACCTTGCTGCGCGAGATCGAGGCGCAAGACTTCCAGGTGCTGCACCAGCGCACCTCGCTGACCCCGCTGCGCAAACTGTGGATCGCAGCGCGCACCCACGTGCGCGGCCGATGAACACCGCCTCATCACCACCGGCCTGGCGTGTGGCCGTGGTGGGCGCCGGCTGGGCCGGCCTGGCGGCCGCCGTGCGCTGCACCCAGGCCGGTCACCACGTGAGCCTGTTCGACACCACGGACGTGCCGGGCGGTCGCGCGCGCAGCGTGCCCGCGGCCACCGCGGCCGGCGCGACGCTGGACAACGGCCAACACATCCTGATTGGTGCCTACACCCGCTGCCTGGACCTGATGCGCAGCGTCGGCGTGGACCCGGCGACGGCATTGAAGCGGCTGCCGCTGGTGCTGCGCCACGCCGACGGGCGCGGCCTGCAACTGGGCAGTGGCCCACCGCTGTGGGCCTTCTCTTGGGCCGTGCTGCGCGCCCGGGGCTGGGGCTGGCGCGACAAGCTGGCCCTGCTGCGCACAGCCACCGCCTGGCTGCTGCGCGGCTTTCGCTGCGCACCGGACGCCACCGTGGCCCGCCTGTGCAAGCACCTGCCCGCCGCGGTACGGCAGTTGCTGATCGATCCGCTGTGCGTGGCCGCGCTGAACACGCCGGCCGAGGCGGCCAGCGGGGCGGTGTTCCTTCGGGTGCTGCGCGACGCCTTGTTCAGCGGCCGCGGTTCTGCCGACCTGCTGCTGCCCCAGGTGGGCCTTGGCGACCTGCTGCCGGCCCCCGCCTGCACCTGGCTGGCACAGCACGGTGCCACGCTGCACTGGCGCCGCCGTGTGCAGCAGCTGCAAGCGCCAGGCACCGGCCAGCGCGGCTGGCGGCTGGACGGCGAAGCCTTCGACGCCGTGGTGCTGGCCTGCAGCGCCGCCGAGGCTGCGCGTCTGACGCAGGCGCAGCAACCTGCGTGGGCCGCCACCGCGGCGGCCTTCAGCTACGAACCCATCGTCACGGTCTACCTGCAGGCGCAGCCCGCACAAGCTTGGCCGGCACCGATGCTGGCGCTGCAAGAGGGGCCCAACGCACCGGCACAGTTCGCGTTCGACCACGGCGCCCTGGGCGGTCCGCCCGGGCGCTACGCCCTGGTGGTCAGCGGCGCTGCACCTTGGGTCGCCCAGGGCCTGGAGGCCACCGCACAGGCCACCCTGGCCCAAACAGCGCAGCTGCTGCCAGGCGCCCAGGTGCTGCGCACGCTGGCGGAGAAACGGGCCACCTTCCGTTGCACGCCGCACCTGCAGCGCCCGCCCGCGGCCATCGCACCGGGCTTGTGGGCCGCCGGCGACTATGTGCAAGGGCCCTACCCCGCCACCTTGGAAGGCGCCGTGCGCGCAGGCGAAAACGCAGCGGCAGAAATATCGGTATGCAGCCAAGCCTTTCGCGATGCAAAATGAACAGTCCTCTTTCAGCGCATCGCCCATGAGCAGCCCCAAGGAAGACCCCACACCGACCATCCAGGTCCTGGAACGCATGTTCGCCTTGCTGGACACGCTGGCCGCGCACCAGGACCCGGTGTCGCTGAAGCAGATCAGCGAACGCACCGGCCTGCACCCCTCCACGGCGCACCGCATCCTGAACGACCTGGCCATCGGCCGTTTTGTCGACCGCCCGCAGGCCGGCAGCTACCGCCTGGGCATGCGCCTGCTGGAACTGGGCAACCTGGTGAAGGCGCGCCTGGACGTGCGCGACGCCGCCCTGAACCCCATGCGCGAGCTGCACAAGCTGACGCACCAGCCGGTCAACCTCTCCATGCGCCAGGGCGACGAGATCGTCTACATCGAACGCACCTACAGCGAACGCTCGGGCATGCAGGTGGTGCGTGCGGTCGGTGGGCGGGCGCCGTTGCACCTGACCTCGGTCGGCAAGCTGTTCCTGGCCCACGAAGACCCGCAGCGCGTACGCGCCTACGCCACCCGCCCCGGCCTGACCGGCCACACCCGCAACAGCATCACCGACATCCACCGCCTGGAGCGCGAGCTGGCGGCCGTGCGCGCCCAGGGCTGCGCCCGCGACGACGAAGAGCTGGAACTGGGCGTGCGGTGCATGGCGGCCGGCATCTTCGACGACCAAGGCAAGCTGCTGGCCGGTCTGTCGGTGTCGGCACCTGCCGACCGTTTGGAAGAAGCTTGGCTGGACAAGGTGAAAGCCACCGCGGCCCAGATCTCGGCGGCCTTGGGTTACCGAGGCTGAGGCGCCTGCCGCAGGCGACGAGCCTGCCGGGCAGGCCCCGCGCACCGCCCAGAAAGACCAAGGGCCGCATCTGCGGCCCTTTTGGATGAACGGCTGCGCCCACGCACAGCCCAGGCGGCTTCAGCGCAGGCTGGGGACGCCCTGGCCGGTGGTCGTGAGGTTGCCCACCGGCGACGCCACGCCGGCGGGGCTTTGCAGGGTGGCCGTCGGCAGTGCGAGGTCGGCCGTGGCCGTGACCCACTTGCGCAGGCGCTCGGCATCGCCCATGCGCGAGTACTTGCCGGCGGAATCCAGCAGCACCATGATCAAACGACGGCCGGCCAGCTGCGCCTGCATCACCAAACAACGCCCGGCTTCAGAGATGTAGCCGGTTTTCTGCAGGCCGATGTCCCAGCTGCCGCTGCGCACCAGGCCATTGGTGGTGTGGAACTGCATCTGCCGACGGCCCACGGCCACCTGGGCTTCGCGCGAGGTGGAGAGTTCGCGGATGATGGGGTGCGCGTAGGCGGCCTTCACCAACAGCGTCAAGTCGTGCGCGCTGCTCTGGTTGCGGCTGCTCAGGCCCGTGGGCTCCACATAGCGCGTGTCGGCCATGCCCAGTTCCGTCGCCTTGCGGTTCATCGCTTCCACAAAAGCCTGCAGCCCCCCGGGGTAGTGGCGGCCCAGGGCATGCGCGGCACGGTTTTCGGACGCCATCAGGGCCAGGTGCAGCATCTCGCCGCGCGTGAGCTGCGTGCCCACGGCCAAGCGAGAACCGCTGCCCTTTTCGGTGTCCACATCGTCCTGCGACACGCTCAGCGTCTCTTCCAGCGGGAGTTGCGCTTCGGTGACCACCAGGGCCGTCATCAGCTTGGTGATGCTGGCGATGGGCAGCACCGCCTGCGGGTTCTTGCTGAACAGCACCTGGTCGGTGTCTTGGTCGATGACCAGCGCAACGCTGCTCTTCAGGTCCAGCGGATCTTCCGTGGTGTGCAGGCCATAGGCCTGACCGAACGATGGCTTGGCCGGCACCACGGGGCGCGCGGCCACTTTGCGGGCAGAAGCGCCCTTGACCGGTGCCTTGGCACTGGCCTTGCGGGTGGACGCCTTGCTGTTCGAAGCTGCAGTGTTGCCCGGCTTGGCCGAGGCTTTCGCTTTCTTCGCGCTGGAGGTTCCAGCCGCGGCTTCGGTCTTGGCCTTGCCGGCTTTGGAGTTCTGCGCGGCAGACTCGTTGGCCTGACCCGCCGTGGCGGCCAAGCCCAGAACCAAGCCCCAGGCGACCCATCGCAACTTGTTTTTCAGAATGACCACGGGCCGCCCTCGCAATTTTCGCAGCTGCAAGTTTAGGTGACAGGAAAAAGGCACGCAAGATCAAAAGCTTGCGTGCGCTTCTTCAAGCCACACCTGGGGCCGTTAGGCAGCGGTGGGTGCACAGGGTTCGTCACCCGCCCGGACGCCGCCCGGTTCGACCGACGACCCCTGCCTTCAACCCTGTGCCGCCACCCGTTCGGCTGTGCTGTGCAGCTTGTTCAGGGCCGACAGGTAGGCCTTGGCCGAGGCCACGACGATGTCGGGGTCGGCGCCCACGCCGTTGACCACGCGGCCGCCGTGTTGCAGACGCACGGTGACCTCGCCTTGCGATTCTGTGCTGCCCGAGGTGATGGCGTTCACCGAATAAAGCAGCATTTCTGCGCCACTTTGCACCCGGGACTCGATGGCCTTTAGGCTGGCGTCCACCGGGCCGTTGCCGTCGCTCTCGGCACTGAACTCGGTGCCCCCGGCGGCGAAAGCCACCTTGGCGTGCGGGCGCTCGCCCATTTCGGAACGCTGCGACAGCGACAGCAGACGGTAGTGCTCCTGCTCGGCGGTGACGCTCTCGTCACCCACCAGCGCGATGATGTCCTCGTCGAAGATCTCGCTCTTGCGGTCGGCCAGGTCCTTGAAACGCGCAAACGCCGCGTTGATCTCGGCCTCGCTCTCCAGCACCACGCCCAGTTCCTGCAGGCGCTGCTTGAAGGCGTTGCGGCCCGAGAGCTTGCCCAGCACGATCTTGTTGGCCGACCAGCCCACGTCTTCGGCGCGCATGATCTCGTAGGTGTCGCGCGCCTTGAGCACGCCGTCTTGGTGGATGCCGCTGGCGTGGGCGAAGGCGTTCGCACCGACCACCGCCTTGTTGGGCTGCACCACGAAACCGGTGGTTTGGCTGACCATCCGCGAGGCGGGCACGATCTGCGTGGCGTCGATGCCCACGTCCAGGCCGAAGTAGTCGCGGCGCGTGCGCACGGCCATCACCACCTCTTCCAGGCTGCAGTTACCGGCACGTTCACCCAGGCCGTTGATGGTGCACTCCACCTGGCGCGCGCCGCCCAGCATCACACCCGCCAGCGAGTTGGCCACGGCCATGCCCAGGTCGTTGTGGCAGTGCACGCTCCAGATCGCCTTGTCGGCGTTCGGGATGCGCTCGCGCAGCGTCTTGATGAAGTTGCCGTACAGCTCGGGGATGGCGTAACCCACGGTGTCGGGCAGGTTGATGGTGGTCGCGCCTTCGGCGATCACGGCTTCCAGCACGCGGCAGAGGAAGTCGGGGTCGGAGCGGTAGCCGTCTTCGGGGCTGAACTCCACATCACCGCACAGGTTGCGCGCAAAGCGCACCGCCAGCTTGGCCTGCTCGAAGACCTGGTCGCGCGACATGCGCAACTTCTTCTCCATGTGCAGTTCGCTGGTGGCGATGAAGGTGTGGATGCGCGCGCGCGCCGCACCCTTCAGGGCTTCGGCCGCGCGGGCGATGTCGCGGTCGTTGGCACGGGCCAGCGAACACACGGTGCTTTCGCGCACGGCGTCGGCGATGGCCTTCACGGCCTCGAAGTCGCCATTGCTGCTGGCCGCAAAGCCGGCTTCGATCACGTCCACCCGCAGTCGCTCCAGTTGGCGGGCGATGCGCAGCTTTTCGTCGCGCGTCATCGAAGCGCCGGGCGATTGTTCGCCGTCACGCAAGGTGGTGTCGAAGATGATGAGCTTGTCGGTCATGGTGAAAACCTGTCGGTGGAGGTGGGTTTCGCCAGCAGCTGGAGGGTGGACGACCCAAGAAAAACGGCCCGCTGCTGTGCGCTGGCGGGCCGTTGATCGGAAAGAAACTGGTAGACGAAAACGATCAGCGCACCCGCGTTCGGCGTAGCAGCGCTAGCGCAATGGTGGAGGTGCGGCTGATCAAAGTCATGCAGCAATGTACCACGCCAGCTTCAGTGGTGCAGCCCCTTCTCGTCGGGTTCGTCGGTGGACGTGGCGATCACGCTGGTGGGCTTGCCCTTGAACTTGCGCCAGGCGTACACGATGTAGCCCGACAGGCCGTAGGCGCAGAAGATGCCGAACAGCACCCGCGGCGGGTCCAAGGCGATGACGGCGATGCCCAAGGCGATGGCCACCAACACGATGAACGGCACGGACTGCCGGCCGCCCAGCGTCTTGAAGCTGTAGAACGGGGCGTTGGTCACCATGGACAGGCCCGCGTACAGCGTCACGCCAAAGGCCACCCAAGTCAGCCAGCCGATCTGCGACACGCCCTTGAAGCCGGCGTCGTCCATCACCCAGACCAGGCCCACCACCATGGCCGCAGCGGCCGGGCTGGGCATGCCTTGGAAGAAGCGTTTGTCCACCACGCCGATGTTCACGTTGAAGCGCGCCAAACGCAGCGCCGCGCCCGCGATGTAGACGAAGGCCGGGATCCAACCCGCCTTGCCCATGTCCTTCAGCGCCCAGATGTAGACGATCAACGCCGGCGCGGCGCCGAAGCTCACCATGTCGCTGAGGCTGTCCATCTGCTCGCCGAACGCACTCTGTGCGTTGGTCATGCGTGCCACGCGGCCGTCCAGGCTGTCCAGCACGGCGGCGCAGAAGATGGCGATGCAGGCCACGTCGAAGCGGCCGTTCATGGCCATCACCACGCCGTAGAAGCCGGAGAACAGCGATGCCAACGTGATGGCATTGGGCAGCACGTAAATGCCTTTGCGGCGGGGGCGCGGCGGCGCATGGCCGTCGTCTTCAGGGTGCTTGAGGTCTTCAGTCATCGGCGCGAAGGATAACCCGCAGACAACCCGACGGGCGGGCATGAAAAACGGCTGGCCACCGCCCGCAGGCCGTGCCAGCCGTCGTCAGCAGCCCAACGGGCCGCCGGGGGCTCAGTTGCGGCTCTTGTCGACCAGCTTGTTGGCCTTGATCCACGGCATCATGGCGCGCAGCTTCTCGCCCACCACCTCGATGCTGTGCTCGCTGGTCAGGCGACGGCGCGAAATCAGCGTCGGTGCACCGGCCTTGTTCTCCAGGATGAAGCTCTTGGCGTATTCGCCGGTCTGGATGTCCTTCAGCACGGCCTTCATGGCCTTCTTGGTCTCTTCGGTGACGATGCGCGGACCGGTCACGTACTCGCCGTACTCGGCGTTGTTCGAGATCGAGTAGTTCATGTTCGCGATGCCGCCTTCGTAGATCAGGTCCACGATCAGCTTCAGCTCGTGCAGACACTCGAAGTAGGCCATCTCGGGCGCGTAGCCGGCTTCCACCAGCGTCTCGTAACCGGCCTTGATCAGCTCCACCGTGCCACCGCACAGCACGGCCTGCTCGCCGAACAGGTCGGTCTCGGTTTCTTCACGGAAGTTGGTCTCGATGATGCCGGCCTTGCCGCCGCCGTTGGCCGCGGCGTAGCTCAGGGCCAGGTCACGTGCCTTGCCGCTCTTGTCGGCGTGCACAGCGATCAGGTGGGGCACGCCGCCACCTTGGGTGTAGGTGCCACGCACCGTGTGGCCAGGGGCCTTGGGGGCCACCATCCAGACGTCCAGGTCTTCGCGCGGGGCCACTTGGCCGTAGTGCACGTTGAAGCCGTGGGCGAAGGCCAGCGAGGCGCCTTGGCGGATGTTCGGTTCCACGTCGTTCTTGTAAACGGCGGCGATCTGCTCGTCGGGCAGCAGGATCATCACGACGTCGGCGGACTTCACAGCCTCGGCCACTTCGGCCACCTTCAGGCCGGCCTTCTCGACCTTGGACCAGCTGGCGCCACCCTTGCGCAGACCGACCGTGACCTTGCAGCCGCTGTCGTTCAGGTTCTGCGCGTGGGCGTGGCCTTGCGAGCCGTAGCCGATGATGGTGACGTTCTTGCCCTTGATGAGGCTGAGATCGGCGTCCTTGTCGTAATAGACCTTCATGGTTCTCTCCGTAAAAACTGGGGGATGGGGTTCAAACAAACACCGCGCGGGCGGCTGTGGCGGCACCGACGCAGCGTGCCCTCAGGCGATGCCGCGCAGGCCGCTTCGGGAAAGGGTCAGACCCTGAGAATGCGCTCGCCGCGGCCGATGCCACTGGCACCGGTGCGCACGGTTTCCAGGATGGCCGCACGGTCGATGGCCGTCAGGAAGGCGTCGAGCTTGCCCGAGTCCCCCGTCAGTTCGATGGTGTAGCTCTTCTCGGTGACGTCGATGATGCGACCGCGGAAGATGTCCGCCATGCGCTTCATCTCTTCACGCTCCTTGCCGACGGCGCGCACCTTGATGAGCATGAGCTCACGTTCGGTGAAGCTGCCTTCGGTCAAGTCCACCACCTTCACCACCTCGATGAGGCGGTTCAGGTGCTTGGTGATCTGCTCGATGACCTCGTCACTGCCGGTGGTGACGATGGTCATGCGCGACAGCGAGGGGTCTTCCGTCGGGGCGACGGTCAGGCTCTCGATGTTGTAGCCGCGGGCCGAGAACAACGCGACCACGCGCGACAACGCGCCAGCCTCGTTCTCCAGCAGAACGGCAATGATGTGTTTCATGGGTCTTCCTTCAGGCGCGCTCTTCAGACCGGCGGCGGTAACCGACGGCCCTTGGCCACGCTGTTTGGGTGAATGAACGTCAACGGTGCCTCAGACAAGAGCACCCCGGCACCGCAGCCACTGCAAGGCGCGCGGCAACGCGCCCTGCCCGCTGCGGGCCTGGGTTCTCACAGGTCTTCGGAACCCAGCAGCATCTCGCTGATGCCCTTGCCGGCCTGCACCATGGGCCAAACGTTCTCGGTGGGGTCGGTGCGGATGTCCAGGAACACCGTGCGGTCGGTCAAGCGCATGGCTTCCTTCAGGGCACCTTCCACGTCGGCCGGGCGCTCGACCTTCAGGCCCACGTGGCCATAGGCCTCGGCCAGCTTGACGAAGTCGGGCAGCGCGTCCATGTAGCTGTGCGAGTAGCGGCCGCCGTAGTCCAGCTGCTGCCACTGACGCACCATGCCCAGGTAGCGGTTGTTCAGCGCCACCACCTTCACCGGCGTCTTGTACTGCAGGCAGGTGGAGAGCTCCTGAATGCACATCTGGATGGAGCCTTCACCGGTGACGCAGAACACGTCGCTGTCGGGCTTGGCCAGCTTGATGCCCATGGCGTAAGGCAGGCCCACGCCCATGGTGCCCAGACCACCGGAGTTGATCCAACGGCGCGGCTCCTCGAAGCCGTAGTACTGCGCGGCCCACATCTGGTGCTGGCCGACGTCGCTGGTGATGTAGGTGTCGCGGCCCTTGGTCAGGCGGCACAGGGTCTCGACGACCATCTGCGGCTTGATGACCTCGTCGCTGGGCTTGTAGACCAGGCACTCGCGCTTGCGCCACTCGTTGATCTGGTTCCACCAGGCACCCACAGCGTGGGCGTCTGGGCGCGCTTGGCTCTCTTTGATCTGGGCGATCAATTCCTGCAGCACGTCCTTCACATCGCCCACGATGGGGATGTCAACCTTCACACGCTTGGAGATCGACGAAGGGTCGATGTCCACGTGGATGATCTTGCGCTCCACCGACGCGAAGTGCTTGGGGTTGCCGATCACACGGTCGTCGAAGCGCGCGCCCACGGCCAGCAGCACATCGCAGTTCTGCATGGTCATGTTGGCTTCGTAGGTGCCGTGCATGCCCAGCATGCCCAGGAAGCGCGGGTCGGAGGCCGGAATCGAACCCAGGCCCATCAAGGTGTTGGTGCACGGGAAGCCCAGCAGGTCCACCAGTTGCCGCAGTTCGGCCGCGGCGTTGCCCAGCACCACACCACCACCGGTGTAGATGTACGGGCGCTTGGCAGCCAACAGCAGCTGCACGGCCTTGCGGATCTGTCCGCCATGGCCCTTCTTGACCGGGTTGTACGAGCGCATTTCCACCGTGTCGGGGTAGTGGAAAGGCGTGGTCTTGAGCGAAACGTCCTTGGGCACGTCGACCACCACCGGGCCTGGGCGGCCAGTGCGGGCGATGTGGAAGGCTTTTTTCAGCGTGGTCGCCAGGTCGCGCACGTCCTTCACCAGGAAGTTGTGCTTGACGATGGGCCGGGTGATGCCGACGGTGTCGCATTCCTGGAAGGCGTCCAGGCCGATGGCCGGCGTGGGCACCTGTCCGGTGATGATCACCATCGGGATGCTGTCCATGTAGGCCGTGGCGATGCCGGTCACGGCATTCGTCACACCGGGGCCGCTGGTGACCAGGGCCACGCCCACTTCGCCCGTGGCACGGGCGTAGCCGTCGGCGGCGTGCACAGCGGCTTGTTCATGGCGCACCAGCACATGTTCGATGCTTTGCTGCTTGTACAGCGCATCGTAGATGTACAGCACGGCACCACCGGGGTAGCCCCAGAGGAACTTGACACCTTCGGCCTGCAGACAGCGGACGAGGATCTCCGACCCGTTGGGATCGGCGGCGGGAGAGGATGCGGGGAGAGAAGAAGGCTGTGCCGGAGTGGCACGCTTGACTTCCGCGGCAGACATGTTCATGAAAGAACCTTTGTGAATTTCTCTGACGAAAAACCATCGGTGCGCCTCTGTCGCGTCCTTGTGAGACGGCTTCGGCACCTGCGCGGTCAAAAATCCGCCGTTCTGGTTGAACGGCCGGGTTGAGACCCAAAAGAGCGTTGTGCGGAGCAGCATTATGCCACCGCCCGAGACACCCCGGAATCGGCCGGAAACGCGGTGACATAATCCGGCCCGCCCAAGCCGGGCATGCCGCCGCCGCAGGGCCCGCGTTGGCCACCGACAAAGAACTCTCCGATTTCCTGAAAAGCGTCGACAAACGTGCCTTCAAGCGCACGGTGTTTGCCGTGCGCCAGGATGACGCGGCGCTGGACATCGTGCAGGACGCGATGATCCGACTGGCCGAAAAGTACGCCGACCGGCCGGCCGCTGAACTGCCGATGCTGTTCCAGCGCATCCTGTCCAACGCCACGATGGACTGGTTTCGGCGCCAGAAGGTTCGCAACGCGGTTGTGCAGAACCTCTCGGACTTCGACAGCCACGAGGATGACGGCGATTTCGACCTGCTGGAAACTCTCCAAAGCCTGGACGACACCTTGGGCACCGAAAGCGCCGCCGATGCGGTGTCACGGGACCAGATCTTGCGTGTCATCGAATTGGAAGTGGCGGAGCTGCCCGACCGTCAACGGGAAGCCTTCCTGCTGCGTTACTGGGAAGAGTTCGACGTGGCTGAGACAGCGGTCGTGATGGGGTGCTCCGAGGGCAGCGTGAAAACGCACTGCTCCAGAGCCGTTCACGCGCTGGCCAAAGCCCTTCGAGCCAAAGGGATCGCGCCATGAAAACCACAAGACCGTACACCGACATCGACGTGTTGCAGACACGCGTCGCGGCGCGCTTGGTGGCCGGGTTGGGTGAATCGGCCGCCAGCCTGCCGCGCGACCTCACCGAGCGCCTGCGCTCTGCCCGCGAACAAGCCCTGGACCGCGCCCGCGCGAGCCGCCGCGCCCAATTGGCACCTGCCGTGGTGCAGCAGGGCAACAGCCTGCTGCTGAGCACCCCGCCAGCCTGGTGGCAGCGGCTGGCTTCGGCGCTGCCCGTGCTGGTGCTGCTGGCTGGTTTGCAGTTCATTGACCAGTGGGCCAACCGCGAGCAGGTGCTGGCTGCGGCCGAGTTGGACGGCTCGCTGCTCGCAGACACCCTGCCCCCCGCCGCCTATGCCGACCCGGGCTTCGCCGAATTCGTGAAGTCGGCCCCGCCGTGAACCGCTTCGCGCGGTGCCTGGCCGCCTGCCTGCTGAGTGCCCTGCCTTGGGCGGTCGCCGCCCAAACGGCGGCACGCACCGGCGCGCCAGCCAGCACGGCGCAAGAGGCCGCACCGGTTTGGAACAACCTCAGCGCCGCCCAGAAGTCGGTGTTGGCGCCACTCCAGCGGGACTGGCCCAGCATCGACGGCCAACGCAAGGCCAAGTGGGTGGAGCTCGCAGCCCGCTTCCCTGGCCTGCCGGCTGCCGAGCAACAGCGCATCCGCGAACGCATGGCCGAATGGGCGCGCATGAGCCCCACGGAACGCACCCAGGCGCGCTTGAACTTCCAAGAAACACGCCAGATCAGCCCAGCCGACCGCCAGGCCAAGTGGGAAGCGTACCAAGCCCTGCCCGACGAACAACGCAAAGCGCTGGCCCAGGCGGCCAAACCGGCGGCAGGCAAGGTCGCCAGCCCCAGCAAGGCCTCTGAGGCCAGCCCCAAGCAGAACCTGGTGCCCGCACCCAAACCCGCCACGGTGAAGCCGGTGGCGCCGGTGGTGGTGCAGGCGCGGCCAGGCGCCACCACGTCGCTGATGTCGGCGCTTCCGGCCAGCAGCCCACGCCACCAGCGCCCAGGCGCTCCGAAGATCGCCGCCAGCACGGGCCGCGATGTCGACCCCGCCACCCTGCTGCCCAAACGCGGTCCGCAACGCGCCGTGGCCAGCACCGTCGGCCATCCGGCCGAACCCGACGACCATCCATGAACCCTGTTGACGAAGCCACGGGCACCGACCGGGCGCCCGCGCTGTGGCGTCGCCTGGTCTGTTTTCTTTACGAAGGCGTCCTGCTGTTTGGCGTGGTGATGATCGGCGGCCTGTTCTACGCCTTGGTCACCCGCCAAACCCACGCGCTGCACGGCCAGACCGGCCTGCGGGTGTGGCTGTTCCTGCTGCTGGGCGCCTACTTTGTGTGGTTCTGGACCCGCGGCGGCCAGACACTGGCCATGCAGACTTGGCACATCCGCCTCGAAACCGCCACCGGCCAAACGGTGGGCTGGGGCCGGGCGTGCCTGCGCTACCTGCTGGCCTGGTTGTGGTTCGTGCCCGCCTTGGCTATGGTGTCTTGGTCGGGCCTGAAAAGCACGGCGCTGGTGTTCACCGCCATGGCCGTGGGCGTGCTGGTCTACGGCGCGCTCTCGCGCCTGCACCCGCAACGCCAGTTCTGGCATGACGTGGTGGCCGGCACCCGACTGGTGCATTGGGAACGCCCCAAACGCCCCTGACCGGCCCATGCCCTCGCCATCACCCAACCCCCACAAAGGGCGCACCGGTCTGGACCGGGTGGTCCGTGCCGCGGGCTACTCCGCCGCCGGCCTGCGCGCCGCCTACCAAGGCGAGAGCGCCTTCCGCCAGGAGTTCTGGCTGGCGGTGCTGCTGGTGCCCTCGGCGTTTTGGCTGGGCCGTACCTGGGTCGAGGTGGCGTTGCTGGCCGGTTCGGTGCTGTTGGTGCTGATCGTCGAGCTGCTGAACTCTGCCGTCGAGGCCGCCATCGACCGCATCTCGCTGGACCTGCACGACCTGTCCAAACGCGCCAAAGACCTGGGCAGCGCCGCCGTGCTGTTGGCGCTGTTGCTCACCGGCGGCATCTGGGGCGCTGCCCTGTGGAACCGGTTCATCGCATGAGCACCACTGCACCTTTCACCCTGTGTGTGTACTGCGGCTCGCGCCACGGCAGTTCACCGGCTTACACCGCGGCGGCGCAGGCCATCGGCACGGAAATCGGCCGGCGTGGCTGGCAACTGGTCTACGGCGGCGGCAACGTGGGCTTGATGGGCGAGGTGGCCGATGCCACCTTGGCCGCTGGCGGCCAGGTGGTGGGGGTCATTCCTGAATCGCTGATGCAACGCGAAGTGGGCCACCGCGGCCTGACCGAGTTGCACGTGGTACCGAACATGCACCTGCGCAAGCAGATGATGGCCGAGCGTGCACACGCCTTCCTGGCCTTGCCCGGCGGCATCGGCACTTTCGAAGAGCTGTACGAAGTCTGGACCTGGCACCAACTCGGCTACCACGCCAACCCCATCGGCCTGCTGAACACCGAAGGCTTCTACGACGGGCTGCTGCAATTCATGCGGCACACCGTCGACCAAGGTTTTGTGTCGCCCGACACCCATGCGCTGCTGCAGGTGCACCACGAACCGGCCGCGCTGCTGGATTTGCTGGCCGCCAGCGCCCCAGGCAGCGGCTTGAGCGCCCAAGGCGCACGCCGCATGTGACCGGCGGCTCCCAGACAACAAAAACCCCGCCTGAGCGGGGTTTTTTCATGGGCGGGGGGCAGTCCGCTCAGACCGCCGACTCGTCGGTTTCGCCGGTGCGGATGCGCACGACCTGCTCCACCGAGGTGACGAAGATCTTGCCGTCGCCGATCTTGCCGGTCTTGGCGGCCTTGACGATGGCCTCGATGCAGCGCTCCACGTCGCTGTCCTTCACCACCACCTCGATCTTCACCTTGGGCAGGAAGTCCACCACGTACTCGGCGCCACGGTAAAGCTCGGTGTGGCCCTTCTGGCGGCCAAAGCCCTTCACCTCGGTGACGGTCAGGCCGGAAACGCCAACGTCGCCCAGCGACTCGCGCACCTCTTCCAGCTTGAAGGGCTTGATGATGGCGGTGATCTGCTTCATGGGGTGGTCTCCGGAAAGGGGCTGCGAAAGGGGCTTGCGGGCAATTTAAGCACGGAACTTCGAGGTAATGGGGTAGCGCCAATCACGCCCGAAAGCCCGGTGCGTGATGCGGATGCCCACCGGCGCCTGGCGCCGCTTGTATTCGTTGAGCTTGATCAGCCGCGTCACACGCTCCACGTCGGCGCGGGCATAGCCTGCGGCCACGATGTCCTCGATGCCCTGGTCTTCTTCCATGTACAGCGCCAGGATGCCGTCCAGCACCTCATAAGGCGGCAGGCTGTCCTGGTCGGTCTGGTCAGGGCGCAGTTCCGCCGAAGGCGGGCGCGTGATGATGCGTTCCGGGATAACCTCAGCGCCCTGCGCGTTCTTCCAACGGCACAGGCGGAACACCAGGGTCTTGGCCAAGTCCTTGATGACGGCAAAACCGCCCGCCATGTCCCCGTACAGCGTGCAATAGCCGGTGGCCATCTCGCTCTTGTTGCCGGTGGTCAGCACGATGGCGCCAGACTTGTTCGACAAGGCCATCAACAAGGTGCCCCGGATGCGCGCTTGGAGGTTTTCTTCCGTGGTGTCTTCGGCCAGCCCCAGGAACTGCGGCGCCAGACTGTCCTTGAACTGCTGGAACAACGGCGCGATGTCGATCTCGTCGTAGCGCACCCCCAGGCGCTTGGCCATGTCACGGGCGTCTATCCAAGAGATGTCGGCCGTGTAGGGCGAAGGCATCATCACGGCGCGCACCTTGTCGGCGCCCAGCGCATCCACCGCCACCGCCAGCACCAGGGCCGAATCGATGCCGCCCGACAGGCCGATGATGGCGCCAGGAAAACCGTTCTTGCCCAGGTAGTCCCGCACGCCCGTCACCAGCGCGCCCCAGACCTGCGCCTCCACGTCCGGCAGGGCTTGCACCGTCCCGGCCACCCCGCCCTGCCCGTCCAGCGACAGCAGCAGCAAGTCCTCGGCGAAGGTGGCGGCGCGCGCCTGCAGGCGGCCCTGGGCGTCCAGCGCAAAGGACGCACCATCGAACACCACCTCGTCCTGACCGCCCACCAAGTGGGCATACAGCAGGGGCAGACCGGTTTGGCGAGCGCGCTCGGCCATGCGCGCTTCGCGCTCGCCGGCTTTGTCCAGGTGGAAGGGCGAAGCGTTCAACACGCACAACACTTGGGCACCGGCGTCACGGGCGGCCTGGGCCGGCTCGTCAAACCAGGCGTCTTCGCAGATCAACACGCCCAACCGCTGGCCCTGCACCTCAAACACCAACGGCGGCAGGCCGGCGTCGCGGCCCGAGGCGAAATAACGGCGTTCATCGAACACCTGGTAGTTGGGCAGTTCGCGCTTGCAGTAGGTGCCCAGCACCTGCCCCCCCGCCAACACCGAGGCCGCGTTGTAGCGGCGCTGCACGGCGTGCGACTTGGACCTAACATCGCCGGACTCGCCGAACTGGTGCGGGTGCCCCACCACCAGATGCAAACCCTCACAGTCCGCCAGTTCAGCCGCCAAGGCCAGCAGGTGCTCGTGGCAGGCCCGCATGAAGGCCGGGCGCAACAGCAAGTCTTCCGGCGGGTATCCGGTCAGCGCCAACTCGGGCGCCACCACGACCTGCGCACCCAGCGCATGGGCTTGCCGGGCGGCCGACGCCAGCCGGCGCACATTGCCGGGCAGGTCGCCCACCGTCGCGTTGATCTGTGCCAGCGCGACCTGCATGCCGCTCACCTCTGAAGTTAACCTGAATGTCAGCATTGGATTATGTCATTCGGGTCCATGCCCACCCCAGCGAGGTGGACGCCCAAGCCTGGAACGCGCTGCTGGCCCAGCAGGCCCAACCCACGCCGTTCCTGCGCCACGAATACCTGCTGGCCTTGCACGAAACCGGCTGCGCCGTGCCGGCCACGGGCTGGGCACCGCAGTTCATCAGCGTGCACACGCGCGCCGGTGAACTTCGGGCGGCCACGCCGCTGTACCTGAAGAGCCATTCCTCTGGCGAGTACGTGTTCGACTGGGCCTGGGCCGAGGCCTACCAGCGCCACGGCCTGCGCTACTACCCGAAACTGCTGGACGCCTCGCCTTTCACACCCGTGCCGGGCTCGCGCTTGCTGGCCGCCGATGGCGACGCGCGCGCGGCGCTGGTAGCGGCCATGGGGCAACTGCTGGAGGACAGCCGGGTCAGTTCAGCCCATGCGCTGTTCTTGGAAGCCGCCGACGCACAGGCCTTCCAGCAAGCGGGTTGGTTGATGCGTGACGGTGTGCAGTTCCATTGGCGACAAGACGCCGCCGCACCGGCCCAAGACTTCACGGAACTGCTGGCGCGCATGCAGCGCGACAAGCGCAAGAAGATCCAGCAGGAGCGGCGGCGCGTGGCCGACCAGGGCGTGGTGTTCCAGGCGGTGGAGGGCACCGACATCGACGAGGGCCTGTGGGACTTCTTCCACCAGTGCTACACCGACACCTACGCTGCCCATGGCTCCACGCCGTACCTGAACCGTGATTTCTTCAGGCGCATGCAGCAGGACATGCCGCAGCATTGGCTGATGTTCGTGGGCAGCCGCGGCGGCGAACGTGTGGCCGCCTCGTTGGTGGCCATCGACCGTGCGCGCGGCTGGGCCTGGGGCCGCTACTGGGGCTGTGTGGAGAGCCTGCCCTGTGTGCACTTCGAGGCCTGTTACTACCAGCCCTTGGCCTGGTGCCTCGCGCAAGGCTTTGTGTGCTTCGAAGGCGGTGCGCAGGGTGAACACAAGATGGCGCGAGGGCTGCTGCCGGTGCGCACGGTGTCTGCACACCGGCTGTCAGACCCGCGGTTTTCGAACGCAGTGGCCGACTTCCTGGCGCGTGAAGGCCAGGGCATGGCGCAGTACATGGACGAGTTGAACGAGCATCAACCGTTCAAGCGGGCCGGCTGAGGGGCGCGCGCGCTGGACGCGCGCGGTCGTTCGGGCTTCGCCAGTCCAGCCAACGCGCTTGCAGGCGCGGTCGTTCGTCAGGCACGGAACAGGCCGCAGGGCCTGTTCCGTGTCCGGACTCACCCCCAGCCCGCGCGCGCGAGACGCGCGCGGTCGTTCGGGCTTCGCCCTGCCCCAGCCCGCGCGCGCGAGACG
>JBKCUM010000066.1:0-7599 GCA_046318395.1 Rubrivivax sp. | reverse complement strand
TCTCACATCCATCACCACCCTGCCCCCACCGCTGTGGTTCGGCCACCAACGGCTGGCCAACCTGGGCATCCACACCGACAAGCTTGCCTTCTGGAGCATACTGGGCTGGAGCCTGTATGTCGCGCTGGCCTCCACCGTGCTCACCCTGCTCTTCTGCTCGATGGCGGGCTACGCCTTCGCGCTGATGGAATTCCGCTTCAAGCAGGCGCTGTTCACGGTCGTCATGGCCACCATGCTGCTGCCCTCGTTCATGAACATGATCCCCACCTTCATGATCATGGACCTGCTGGGCTGGATCAACCAGCCGCGTGCGCTGTACATCCCCGGCGCCGCCAGCGCTTTCGGCATTTTCCTGATGCGCCAGTTCGTGCTGACCAGCGTGCCGCGCGACCTGGTGGAAGCCGCGCGCATGGACGGCTGCGGCGAGCTGGGCATCTGGTGGCGCATCGTGCTGCCGCTGCTGAAACCCGCGCTGGGCACGCTGGGGCTGATCACCTTCATCGCCAGCTGGAACAACTTCATCGGCCCGCTGGTCGTGATGCGCAGCCCCGACATGTACACGCTGCCGCTGGCCTTGCGCAGCCTGCAAAGCCCGGTGGACACCGAGTGGGGCGCGCTGATGGCGGGTTCGGCCATCGCCACGCTGCCGCTGATCGCCTTGTTCATGGTGTCTTCGCGCCAGCTCATCGCCGGCCTGACCGTGGGGGCCGTGAAGTGATGCTTCGCCACGCCCAGCCCTGCACCACCTTTCCCTTACCCGAGAACCCCCGCGCCCGCCGCGCGGCACACCGCCCATGACTGCACCCGCTTCCACCCCCGACAGCCCGGTCGCCGCCAGCTTCCCGCCCGACTTCCTGTTCGGCGTGGCCACCAGCGCCTTCCAGATCGAAGGTGCGTCCACGCTGGACGGCAAGGGCCCGTCGATCTGGGACACCTTCTGCCGCCAGCCGGGTGCCATCGCCGACGGCAGCCACGGCGACGTGGCCTGTGAACACCTGGCGCGCCTGGACGCCGACCTGGACATGATCGCTGGCTTGGGCGTGGACGCCTACCGCTTCTCGGTGAGCTGGCCGCGTGTGCAGCCGTTGGGCCGCGGCGCCTGGAACGAAGCCGGCCTGGCCTTCTACGAACGCCTGGTCGATGGCCTCATCGCCCGGGGCATCAAGCCCTGCCTGACGCTGAACCACTGGGACCTGCCCCAGGCCCTGCAAGACGAAGGCGGCTGGGCCAACCGCGCCACCGTGCAGTGCTTCGTGGACTACGCGCTGGGCATCGCCGCGCGCCTGGGCCACAAGCTGCATTCCATCGCCACGCACAACGAACCCTGGGTGGTGGCCGTGCTGGGCCACGAGGTGGGCATCTTCGCGCCCGGGCTGAAGCGCCGGCGCATCGCGGTGCAGGTGTCGCACCACCTGCTGCTGAGCCACGGCCTGGCCTTGCAGGCCTTGCGCGCCGCCGGCTGCCCGGCGCAGCTGGGCATCGTGCTGAACCTGGCGCCCATGCACCCGGCCACCGACAGCGCGGCCGACGCCGCCAAGACGCGGCTGGAAGACGGCCGCCTGCTGCGCTGGTACATGGACCCGATGTTCCACGGCCGCTACCCGCAGGACGTGCTGGACGACCTGGGCGCTGACGCGCCGCTGGTGCACGAGGGCGACATGGCCCACATCCGCCAGCCGCTGGACTTCCTGGGCATCAACTACTACTCGCGCACCGTGGTCAGCGCCGGTGCGCCTTTCGACGTGCACAGCACCGGCCGCGAAGTGACCGACATGGGCTGGGAGGTCTACCCCCAGGGCCTGACCGAACTGCTGCTGCGCCTGCACCACGACTACGCCGTGCCCACGCTGTACATCGCCGAAAACGGCGCCGCCTTCAAGGACACCCTGGTCGGCGGCCGTGTGGCCGACGAGCCCCGCGTGCGTTACCTGCAAAACCACATCGCCGCCGTGTCCGAGGCCATGCGCCAGGGCGTGAAGATGGGCGGCTACATGGTGTGGAGCCTGATGGACAACTTCGAGTGGGCCTCGGGCTACGAGAAGCGCTTCGGCATCGTGCACGTGGACTACAGCACCCAACAGCGCACGCTGAAAGACAGCGCGCTGTGGTACCGCGGTTTCCTGCAGCAGCGCAAGGCCGGCTGAAGCCCGCCACAACCGGACGACGAACACCCATGGGACAAGTACAGCTGCGCGGCGTGCGCAAGAGCTACGGCACGGTGGACGTGATCCGTGGCATCGACCTGGACGTGCGCGACGGCGAGTTCCTGGTCTTCGTGGGCCCTTCGGGCTGCGGCAAGAGCACCACGCTGCGCATGATCGCCGGCCTGGAAGACATCACCGCGGGCGAGATCGCCATCGACGGCGTGCGCGCCAACGAACTGCACCCGGCCGACCGCGGCGCGGCCATGGTGTTCCAGAGTTATGCGCTGTACCCGCACATGACCGTGGCCGAGAACATGGGCTTTGCGCTGAAGATGGCCGGCGTCGGCAAGGCCGAGCGTGCGGCCCAGGTGGCGCGCGCGGCCGAGGTGCTGCGCATCACCGACCTGCTGCAGCGTTACCCCAAGGAGCTGTCCGGCGGCCAGCGCCAGCGTGTGGCCATCGGCCGCGCCATCGTGCGCAAGCCCAAGGTCTTTTTGTTCGACGAACCGCTCAGCAACCTGGACGCCGCGCTGCGCGTGAACATGCGCATCGAGCTCAGCCGCCTGCACAAGGAGCTGGGCACGACCATGGTCTACGTCACGCACGACCAGGTCGAGGCCATGACCATGGGCGACCGCATCGCCGTGTTCAACCAGGGCCGCATCGAGCAGCTGGGTGCGCCGATGGAACTGTACGAGCGCCCGGCCAACGCCTTCGTGGCGGCCTTCATCGGCACGCCGCGCATCAACTTCATCGAACGCCCGGCGGCGGTGGCACCCGGCGACGAGGCCACACCGCACCAGCGTTGGTGGGCCGAGCTGACGGCGGCTTGCAGCGGCGCCACCGCGGCGGCCGTGCAGCGTGTGGGCCTGCGTTCTGAACACCTGCGCCTGCTGCCGCCCGGCCAAGGTCTGCCCGCGGTGGTGGAGCTGGCCGAACACCTGGGCGACACCAGCGTGTTGCACCTGCGCGTGCCCGGTGTGGCCGAGCTGGTGACGGCCAAGGTGCCGGGGCAGGGCGCGCACCAACAGGCCGGCGACGTGGTGGGCCTAGGGGGCGACGCGTCGCAGGCCTTGCACTTCGACGCCGAAGGTCGGCGGTTGGTTTGACCGGCACGGGCCACACCGGCCAGGCGCCCACCCTTTGAATGCACGCCACCCGGTGCGCCCACCGGGTGGCGCGTTCGTTTCAGCGCCTCAACCGGCCCAGGTGGCGGTGGTGATGGCGCGCGGGGGCACGGTCAGCGCCCAGCGCCGGCCGGCCAGCTTCAACACGCCGTGCAGCGGGGTTTCGCCGCGGTTCATGGCCACCACCACCACGCTGCCGTCGGGGTTGCGGAAGGCCGTGCACTCCAGGGCCTCGCGCGTGGCCGCACACAGCACACGCTGAGCGCCGGGCTGGATGAAGCGCGCGAAGTGCGCGATGTAGTGGAAGGAACTCTGCACCGCCACCGTGCCCGTGCGCGTGTCGGCCAGCAGCGGTGCGCTGCACAGGTTGCCCACGTGGTTGGGGCCACCGGTGTGGTCCAGCAGCAGGTTCCAGTCGATCCAGCCCACGGTCCAGTGGTTCAGGTCTTGGATGATGTTGCGGCCGTACCGTTCACCCAGCGGCCATTCACCGGTGTGCGGGCCGCCTTCCTGGCAGCCTTCGGTGAACAGCAGGGCCTTGTCGGGCCAGGCGTCGTGCAACTGCTGCACGTGTTCGAAGTGGTCTTCCACGTACCAGTGGAAGCCGCAGCCCCACACGTACCTGGCGGCCTCGGGGTCGCTGTAGATGTGGTCGGCGCGTTCGACCATCTCGTCGCGGTTGTGGTCCCACACCACCAGCTTCACGTGGCCCAGGCCGGCCGCGTGCAAGGCCGGGCCCAGGTGGTCGCGCACGAAGTCGCGTTCTTGTTCGGCGCTGTAGATGCAGCTGTCCCAGCGCTGCACGGCCTGGGGTTCGTTCTGCACCGACACGCCCCACACCGGCACGCCTTCGGCCTCGTAGGCGCGGATGAAGCGCACAAAACACTGCGCCCAGGTGGCGGCGTACTGTGGCAGCAACTCGCCGCCCTGGGCCATCTGCCCGTTGCTCTTCATCCACGCCGGTGGGCTCCAGGGCGACACCAGCAGCTGCAGCGGCCGGCCGGCCATGCGCTGCGCGGCGCGGATCATCGGCAGCAGCGCCTGCCGGTCGCGGTCGACGTTGAAGTGCGCCAACGCCACATCGCCCGGCACCTCGGCGTGGGCGTAGTGGCCCAAGCTGAAGTCGCAGCTGTTCATGTGCACGCGGCACAGCGTGTAGCCCTGGCCCTCGGTGGGGTGGAAACAGTCGCGCAGCACGGCTTCTTGCTCGGCGGGCGGCAGCGCCTGCCAGGTGGTGGCCGCGGCCTCGGTGAAGGCACCGCCAAAGCCCAGCAGGGTCTGGAAGCGGCGCTCGGGGTTCACGTGCAGGCTGAAGCCGCCTGGGGCCACGGCGTTGTGGTCGCTGGTGTGCAGGCGGCTGCGCTGCAGAGGTGCCGCGGCGTCGCGGGCGGTGGTGTGTAGCACCAGGGTGTCGGCGGAAGGCGAGGCGGTCCTGTCAGGTTGAAAGCGCTTTCACAAGGCGCAGCATCTTGGTCCGCCCGGCTTGGCCTGTCAACGCGGGTGGGCCCTGGGGCCTGGGGGAGGACCAGCGGGGCGCGTGCCCGGCCCGTGGCCTTCAGGCCTTGGCCAAGGCCCGGCAGGACTCGCGCACCACCAGCCGGGGCGCCGGCATCTCTGGCGCGGGTTGTTCGCCGGCCAACAAGGCCAGCATGCTGCTGGCCACCAGGCGGCCCTGTTCGTAGACCGGTTGGCGCACCGTGGTCAGCGGCGGGATGGCGTACAGCGCACCGGCCACGTCGTCGAAGCCCACCAGCGACACGTCGTCGGGCACCCGCAGGCCGCGCCGGTACAGCGCCAGGGCCGCACCGAAGGCCATTTGGTCGTTGGCCGTGAAGATGGCGGTGAAGGGCTTGCGCTGGTCCAGCAGGCGCTCCACGGCGGCCACGCCGTCTTCTTCGAGGAAGCGGCCCGTCATCACCAGGTCGGGGTCCAGCGACAGGCCCGCGGCGGCCAGGGCGTCCATGTAGCCGCGCTCGCGGTCGGTGGCGTCGGGGTGGCGGCGGTCGCCGGAGATGAAGGCGATGTGGCGGTGGCCCAGCGCCAGCAGGTGTTCGGTGGCCAGGCGCCCGCCCAGGTAGTTGTCGAAGTCCAGGCACAGCAGGTTAGGCGCCTGCAGTTGCCGGCCGGTGGCCACCACGGGCAGGTCGCGCGCGCAGTCGCGCAGGGCCTGGTCGCTGAGGCGGCCGGTCAGCACGATCAGCCCGTCCACACGCCGCGAACGCAGCACGTTGATGCAGCGGCTTTCTTCGTCGGCGTTCCAGTGGCCGCTCATGAACAGGGGGCTGTAGCCCGCGGCGCCCAGCACGTCTTCGATGCCGCGCAGCGCGGCGCCGTAAAACGGGCTGTCGATGGCCTGGGTGACCACGCCCACGCTGAGCGTGCGGCCGCCGGCCAGGCCGCGTGCCACGGGGTTGGGCACGAAGCCCAGGTCGGCGATGGCGCGGTCCACCGCGGCCTTCTTGTCGCCGCTGACCACGGCCGTGCCATTGAGGATGCGCGACACCGTGCTGGGCGACACGCCCGCGCGTTCGGCCACCATGTCCAGCGTGACCTTCTGGCCTTCGGTCGGGGCGGTGCTGCGCGGTGGTCGTGGCATGGCAGGTTGCGGTGGCGGCCGCGGATGGTCGAAAGCCGCAGTTTACGGCCCGCACCTGACGCCGCCGCGCGGCTTTGGCAGCGCTTTCAGCAGTGCAGGTGTTCCACCCAGCGCGGCCCATCGGGTTGCAGCAGCTGCAGGTGTTGGCCCGCCAGCTGCAGCACCTCGCCTTGGGCCATCTGCAAACGCAGGTGCACGGGGCTGGTGTGTTGGCTGGGCAGGGTCAGCGGCGGCAGCGGCGTGGCCTGGGCGCCGCTGGTGGTGGGGCCCGCCCAGGCTTGCAGGCCGCTGCAGCGGCCCACCAGGTGTGCCAGGTCGGCCGTGGACGGCAGCGGCTCGGCGTCGGCCGCCGCCATGGCCGCTTGCAAGTGCAGTAGAACGCCCAAGGCGTGGCCGGTGGTGTGCGCCGTGGCGGTCTCGGCGGCTGGGCCGGGCGCCGTCAGCGGCCGGGCGGGCACGACGGCAAAACGCAGCTGCCAGCCACCCGGCAGGGTGCGCGCCCAGGCCAGCTCGGCGCCGTCGAAGTCCAGCCGCCAGGCGGGCGCGGTGGCCGTGTTCACATCGGCGCGTCGGGGCCGGCCGGGGCCTTGCGGATGCGCACCGGGGCGCGCTTGCGCGCCGGGGCGGCCGGTGCGGGCGCGGCGTCGCCCTGCGGCGGCACGCCGGCGGTGGCCACGAAGGCCTCGGTGGCGTCGGCGGTGCCGATGACACGCGGCACGGCGCCGCCTTCAGCGCCGTCGGCCTTGTCGGCCGGGTCTTCCTTGATGACGCGGGTGTAGGGCGCCAGGATCTGCACCAGCTGGCCGTAGACCTTGGGGTTGCCGGCCACCACCTCGCGCTGGAACATGAAGTCGGCTTCGCCGCTGAAGTTGCCGATCAGGCCACCGGCCTCGGTGATCATCAGCGAGCCGGCGGCGATGTCCCAGGCGTTCAGGCCGGTCTCGAAGAAGCCGTCGTAGTAGCCCGCGGCCACGTAGCACAGGTCCAGCGCGGCGGCACCCGGACGGCGCAGGCCGGCACAGCCCTGCATCACCTCTTCGAACATCTTCATGTAGCGCTTGAAGTTGTCGCCCTTGCGGACGGGGAAGCTGGTGCCGACCAGGCTGTCGGACAGCCGCGTGCGGCGCGACACGCGCAGGCGCTTGTCGTTCAGGTAGGCGCCGCGGCCACGGCTGGCGTAGAACAGGTCGTTGCGCGTGGGGTCGTAGACCACCGCCTGCTGCACCACACCGCGGAAGGCCAGCGCGATGGACACGCAGTACACCGGGAAGCCGTGCAGGAAGTTGGTGGTGCCGTCCAGCGGGTCGATGATCCACACGAACTCGCTGTTCGCGGCGCCGAACTCGCGGCCCGATTCTTCGGCCAGGATGCCGTGGCCCGGGTAGGCCTCCAGCAGGATGTCGATGATGGCGCGTTCGGCCAGTTGGTCGATTTCGGAGACGAAATCGTTGGGGCCCTTGTGGCCCACCTTCAGCACGTCCAGATCCAAGGCGCCCCGGTTGATGATGGACCCTGCCGCGCGGGCTGCCCGAATGGCGATGTTGAGCATGGGGTGCAGGGCTTGCGACATGGGCAGGGCGACCTTGTGTGAAGGTGTGGGGGGTGACCGGGGTGGTCTGGCGGCGAATTGAACGAAAGAGCGGCGCGACTGGCGCGGCGCACGTCAAGGGTGCAGCCCGCGGCGACAATCCGGGCCAACCGATGGCCAACCCGAAGCGCGAAACCGCCCATT
>JBKCUM010000065.1:0-15682 GCA_046318395.1 Rubrivivax sp. | reverse complement strand
CCCCGCAGAAGCGGTCCGAGGAGCGCAGCCGCTACCTGCAGTGGACCCACTGCCGCCTGGCGCAAATGCAGATCGCCACCGACATCACCGCCCGCCTGCGCGCCGAGGACCAGGCCGCCCAACAGGCGGAAAAAGCCCAGGTCACCAGCCGCCTGGTGACCATGTGAGAGATGGCCAGTTCGGTGGCCCACGAACTCAACCAGCCGCTGACGGCCATTGCCAACTACTGCAGCGGCATGGTGAGCCGCGTGAAGGCCAACAGCATCGACCAGGCCGACCTGATCACCGCACTGCAGAAAACCGCGCGCCAAGCCGAGCGGGCCGGGCAAATCATCCACCGCATCCGCAACTTCGTGAAACGCAGCGAGCCGCAGCGCCAGCCCGCCCAGGCGCAGGCCATCGTGGACGACGCGGTAGAACTGGCCGGCATCGAACTGCGCCGCCGCAACGTGGCCATCCACACCTATGTGGCCCAGCGCCTGCCGGTGCTGATGGCCGACCCCATCCTGATCGAGCAGGTGGTGCTGAACCTGCTGAAGAACGCGGCCGAGGCCATCGACAGCGCGCAGCTGCCCAGCTCGCGCCGCCACATCGAACTGCGGGTGGTGCCGCGCCACACGCCGGACGAAGGGGGTGTCATCGAGTTCAGCGTCACCGACATGGGCCCGGGCCTGAAGGAAGAAGTGATCGGCCGCCTGTACGAAGCCTTCTTCTCCACCAAGGCCGAGGGCCTGGGCATCGGCCTGAGTTTGTGCCGCTCCATCATCGAGAGCCACCGCGGCCGGATGCGGGCGCAGAACCTCTACAATGGAACGCAGATCGTTGGTTGCCGTTTTGCCTTCACCCTGCCGGTGGACGTTGCCCCGCGCAGCGACCCCGCCGCCGCGCCGGAGGCCGAAGAAGCAGCCCCCTTGAACCCCAGCGCCAAAGCCACCGAATGAGCCTGATTCCGAAGAAGGGCACCGTCTACGTTGTCGACGACGACGAGGCCGTGCGTGACTCCCTGCAATGGTTGCTGGAGGGCAAGGACTACCGCGTGAAGTGCTTCGATTCTTCGGAGTCCTTCCTCTCGCGTTTCGACCCCCGCGAAGTGGCTTGCCTGATCGCCGACATCCGCATGGACGGCATGAGCGGCCTGGAGCTGCAAGACCGCCTGATGGAGCGCAAGAGCCCGCTGCCCATCGTCTTCATCACCGGCCACGGCGACGTGCCCATGGCCGTGACCACCATGAAGAAGGGCGCGATGGACTTCATCGAAAAGCCCTTCAAGGAAGAAGAGCTGCTGGGTCTGGTGGAACGCATGCTGGAACAAGCCCGCAGCGCCTTCAGCCAGCACCAGGAACAAGCCAGCCGCGACGCGCTGCTGAGCCGCCTGACCACGCGTGAAGCCCAGGTGCTGGAACGCATCGTCGCCGGCCGCCTGAACAAGCAGATCGCCGACGACCTGGGCATCAGCATCAAGACCGTGGAGGCACACCGCGCCAACATCATGGAAAAGCTGAACGCCAACACCGTGGCCGACCTGCTGAAGATCGCCCTGGGCGCGCAGCACAAGGGCTGAAGCCCCGGCGCCACCGCCACCGACCACACTTTTCAAAGGCCGCTTGCCCAAGCGGCCTTTGTCATTCCTGGAGAGTCCGCACCATGACCGCACAACTGATCGACGGCGTTGCCCTGTCCCACAAAATCCGCGCCGACATCGCCACGCGCGCCGCCGCCCTGCCGCAGAAACCCGGCCTGGCCGTCATCCTGGTGGGCGAAGACCCGGCCAGCGCCGTCTACGTGCGCAACAAGGTGAAGGCCTGCGGCGAAAGCGGCCTGCATTCCGTGCTGGAGAAGTACGACGCCAGCTTCAGCGAAGCCGCGCTGCTGGCGCGCATCGACGCGCTGAACAACGACCCCAGCGTCCACGGCATCCTGGTGCAGATGCCGCTGCCCAAGCACATCGACCCGCAGAAGGTCATCGCCGCCATCGCGACGCACAAGGACGTGGACGGCTTCTCGGTGCTGAGCGCCGGTGAACTGGCCAGCGGCCTGCCGGGCTTGCGCCCCTGCACGCCCTGGGGCTGCATGAAGCTGATCGAGAGCACCGGCTTCAACCTGAAGGGCAAGCATGCGGTGGTCATCGGCCGCAGCAACACCGTGGGCAAGCCCATGGCCCTGCTGCTGCTGCAGGCCAACGCCACCGTCACCGTGTGCCACAGCGGCACGCCCGACCTGGGCCTGCACACGCGCCAGGCCGACGTCATCGTGGCTGCGGTGGGCCGGCGCAACACCGTCACGGCCGACATGGTCAAGCCCGGGGCCGTCGTCATCGACGTGGGCATGAACCGCAACGACGAAGGCAAACTCTGCGGCGACGTGGACTTCGCTGGCGTGAAGGACGTGGCCGGCTGGATCACCCCTGTGCCCGGTGGGGTCGGCCCGATGACCATCACCATGCTGCTGGCCAACACGCTGCAGGCTGCCGAAGCCGCCGCAGCCGCCTGAGCCCGCTGAAGCGCCCCGCCCTGCCCCACCGGCCCCAGCCTGAAAGCCCCCGCATGCACCAAGACACCACCACCAACCCGCTGCTGCTGGGCACCGGCCTGCCCGACTTCGCCGCCATCCACCCCGGGCATGTCACGCCCGCGCTGGACACCCTGCTGGGCCAGGCTGAAGCCGCATTGACGCAGGCCGTGGGCGATGGCGTGCCGGCCGACTACCACGCGCTGTCGCGGGTGCTGGATGTGGCGGTGGAACGCCTGGGCCGGGCCTGGTCGGCGGTGTCGCACCTGCAGTCTGTGGCCGACACCCCGGCCATGCGCGCCGCGCAAACCGAGAACCTGCCGCGCATCACCGACTTCTTCACCCGCTTGGGCGCCGACGAACGTTTGTACGCCAAGTACAAGGCCGTGGCCGCCAGCCCCGCGGTGGCCGCGCTCACGCCGGCCCAGCGCAAGGCGCTGGACAACGCGCTGCGCGACTTCGTGCTGGGCGGCGCAGAACTGCAGGGTGAGGCCCGCACCCGTTTCGCCGCCATCCAGGACCGCCTGGCCCAGCTGTCGCAACAGTACGGCGAACACGCGCTGGACGCCACCGACGCCTACGCGCTGTTCGTGGGCCCCGAGCGCCTGGCCGGCGTGCCCGCCGACGTGGTGGCCGCCACCCGCGCCGCGGCCGAAGCCGAGGGCCAGCCGGGCCACAAGCTGACGCTGCACGCCCCGGTGTACCTGCCACTGATGCAGTTCGCCGAAGACCGCGCGCTGCGCGAAACCTTGTTCCGGGCCCACGGCACACGGGCCAGCGAAGCCGGCCCGGCCGAGCGCGACAACACCCCGCTGATGGAAGAGATCGTCGCGCTGCGCCAGGAAGAAGCACAGCTGCTGGGCCACGCCAGCTATGCCGAGCTGTCCCTGGTGCCGAAGATGGCGCAAAGCCCGGCCCAGGTGCTGGACTTCCTGCGCGACCTGGCCCGCCGCGCCCGCCCCCACGCCGAGCGCGACCTGGCTGAATTGTTGGCCCACGCCAACCACCTGGGCCTGGACACGTTGGAAGCCTGGGACCGCGCCTTCGTCAGCGAAAAGCTCAAACAAAGCCGCTACGCCTTCAGCAGCGACGAGGTGAAGCAGTACTTCACCGAACCGCGCGTGCTGGCGGGCCTGTTCAAGCTGATCGAACAGCTGTTCGACGTGCAGGTGCGCCCGGCCACCGCCTCGGTGTGGCACCCCGACGTGCGCTATTGGGAACTGCACCGCGGTGGGCAGGCCATCGCGGCTTTCTTCACCGACCTGTACGCCCGCACCGGCAAGAGCGCCGGCGCCTGGATGGACGACGCCCGCCAGCGCTGGGCCCGCCCCGACGGCCAGGGCTTGCAGCTGCCGGTGGCCCACCTGGTGTGCAACTTCGCGCCGCCGGTGGGTGGCCAACCGGCCCTGCTGACGCACGACGACGTGACCACGCTGTTCCACGAATTCGGCCACGGCCTGCACCACATGCTGACGCAGACCGACGAGTTGGCGGTGTCGGGCATCGCCGGCGTGGAATGGGACGCCGTGGAGCTGCCCAGCCAGTTCATGGAGAACTTCTGCTGGGAATGGGACGTGGTGCGCGAGCTGACCGGCCACGTGCAGACCGGCGAACCGCTGCCGCGCGCGCTGTTCGACAAGCTGCTGGCCGCGCGCAACTTCCACAGCGGCCTGGCCATGCTGCGCCACTGCGAGTACGGCCTGTTCGACATGGTGCTGCACGCCGACCCCGCACGCGGCCGCCCGGTGCAACAGGTGGCGCTGGACGTGCGCGCCGAGGTGGCCGTGCTGCCGCAGCCGGCCTGGCACCGCTTCGCCAACACCTTCACCCACCTGTTCGACGGCGGTTACGCCGCGGGCTACTACAGCTACGCCTGGGCCGAGGTGCTGTCGGCCGACGCCTACAGTGCGTTCGAAGAGGCCGGCGTGTTTGACGCTGCCACCGGCCGGCGCTACCGCGAGAACATCCTGGAAGTGGGCGGCAGCCGCCCGGCCCTGGACAGTTTCAAGGCCTTCCGCGGGCGCGAGCCCCGCCTGGACGCCTTGCTGCGCCACCAAGGCATGGCCGACGCGGCAACCCCGGCTTGAGCCCCATGCAGACCTGCGGCAACATCGCCACCATGACCACCCCCACCGCCCAACGCCGCACACGGCCTGCCCTGCCCACGCTGCACGTCGCCGCATGGGGCTTGCTGGCCCTGCTGGCCGGGGCCCCAGCGTTGGCACAGTACAAGGTCGTGGGGCCCGATGGCAGCGTCACCTACACCGACCGGCCACCCCTGACCAGCAACGCCAAGGTGACGCCGCTGAACCGCCGCGGTGAAGCGCCCGCGGCCGGCGACGCCAGCCTGCCCTTCGAGCTGCGCAGCGTGGTGGCGCGCTACCCGGTCACGCTGTACGTCTCGGCCGACTGCCCGCCTTGCGACAGCGGGCGACAGTTCTTGCAGCAACGCGGCGTGCCGTTCACCGAACAACGCGTGGGCACCGAAGCCGAAGCCGTGGCGTTGGAGAGAGCCGCCGGCGCCCGGACCGTGCCCGCGCTGACCATCGGCAGCCAGGCCCTGCGCGGCCTGTCCCTGCCCGAGTGGACGGCCTTCCTGGACCTGGCCGGTTACCCCAAGGAGGCCCGCGGCCCCCGCCCTGCCCCCGTGGTGCGCGCCGCGGCTGCACCGGCCCCCGCTTCGGCCCCGGCCGCGCCGGCCCGGCCGGAATTGCAAGCGCCGCCGGTGCCGGCCAGCGGCAACACGCTGCGTTTCTGACGCCAGCAGGCACGCCCCCGCCGCCGCGGGGGCGCCCTCAGCGCGGCACCCCCAGCCGCCGGGCCGACCAGGCGCCACCGCCCACCGCGGCGCCCACCACCCAGAACAACACGGCCGCGCCGGCCCAGGTGCCGGCCGCACCGAACAGCAGCGGCATCAGCGCGCTGCAACCGTTGATGCACATGGAGCGCACCGCCAACGCCTCGCCGTGGCGGTGTTCTGGTGTGATGTGGTGCAGCGTGCTCATCACCATGGGCTGCACCGAACCCAAGGTCACGCCCAGCAGCACGGCACAAGCGCCCATCCACAGCGGCCCCGGCGCCAACGGGTACAGCGCGAACACCACCGCCGTGCCCAGCATGGCCAGCGTCACCACCTGGGCCTCGCGCAAGCGGTGGGCCAAGGCCGGGATCACCAAGCGCACCGCGGTGACCGACAAGGTGAAGGTGCCCAAGATCAGGCCGATCGTGCTGGCGCTGTAGCCTTTTTCGTGGCCCAGGATGGGCACCGCAAAACTGTGCACGTCCCAGCAGCTGGACAGCAGGAAGTTCACCCACAGCAGCCGCGCCATGCCCGGCACCTTCAACAGGTCCCAGGCGGCTTGGGTGGAAGACGCCGGCCCGGCCGGCGGTGGGGTGCTGGGCGGCACGCTGCGCGCCGTCCACAGCGTCACCAGCGGCAGCAAGAGCAGCAGGCCATAACCGGCGGCGAAACCCCAGGCGTCGATCACGAAGCCCACGCTCACCGGGCCCACCACGTTGGAAAACGACGGCGCCACGCCCAGCCAGCTGAAGATGCGCACCCGCTCTGTGGCGTCCCGCGCGGCCAGGCCGGCCGTGCGCTGGATGGTCAGCATGCCCATGTTGGCGCCCGAGCCCGCCAGCATGGCGGCCACACACAGCAGACCGAAGTGCGCCGGCCCGGTGAGCCACGTGGACAACACCGCCAGCGCCATGCCCAGCACGGCCAAGCCGACGGCGATGTGCACCGGCCGGTGGTAGCCGTGGCGGTCGGCCAGGCGGCCGGCGTGCAAGGCCAGCACCACGGGTGCGGCGGCGAACAAGGCCAGCAGCAGGCCCACGGCCCAGGCGCTGTAGCCCTCGTGCAGGGCCTGCAGCGGCGCGGCCATCCGCAGCCCGGCCATCCCGGCATGCAGGCCCACCTGGCCGGTGATCAGCGCCAGCAGCACACGGCCGCCGCCGTGGGCCGGGGCCGCCACCGCTTGGGACGGCGCTGCCTCGTTTTCAGCGTCAGCGCGGGGTTCAGGCATCGTCGTCGGCACGCGCTGGGCCACGGGGCTGGCCTTCGGCGGGCGGCACCAGGCCGGGCAGCAGGCTGGCGGCCTGCGCTTCCGGCAAGGCTTCCACGCCCTTGAGCTGGCGCGCCATGGCGCGTGTGCGCACCTCGGCGGCGTCGATGCTGTGGCTGGCTTCTTCCAGCTTCTTGCGGGTCTTGGCCAGCATGTCGCCGAACTTGCCGAACTCGGTTTTCACCGCACCCAGCACCTGCCAGACCTCGGCCGAACGTTTTTCCAGCGCCAGCGTGCGGAACCCCATCTGCAGGCTGTTCAGCGTGGCCAGCAGCGTGGTGGGGCCGGCCAGCATCACCTGGTGTTCGCGCTGCAGGCCGTCCACCAGACCTGGCCGGCGCAAGGCCTCGGCGTACAGGCCCTCGGTGGGCAAAAAGAGGATGGCGAAGTCGGTGGTGTGCGGCGGTGCCACGTACTTCTCGCGCAGGCTGCGGGCTTCGGCACGCAGGCGCAGTTCCAAGGCTTTGGCCGCGGCCTCGGCGGCCACGGCGTCGGCGGCGTCGCGCGCGTCCAGCAGGCGTTCGTAGTCTTCGCGCGGGAACTTGGCGTCGATGGGCAGCCACAGCGGCGCGCCGTCGTCGCGGCGGCCCGGCAAGCGCAGCGCAAACTCCACCCGCTCGTTGCTGCCGGGTACCGTGGCCTGGTTGACGGCGTACTGGGCCGGCGTGAACACCTGTTCCAGCAGCGCCGCCAGCTGCACTTCGCCGAACACCCCGCGTGTCTTCACGTTGCCCAACACCCGGCTGAGCGAGCCCACGTCGCGCGCCAGGCCCTGCATTTCCCCCAGACCCTGGTGCACCTGCTCCAGGCGTTCGGCCACGTGGCGGAAGCTCTCACCCAAGCGCTGCTCCAACGTGGCGTGCAGCTTCTCGTCCACCGTGGCACGCATCTGCTCCAGCTTGGCCTCGTTGCCCTGCTGCAAAGCCTGCAGCCGCGTGTCCACGGCCTGGCGCACTTCCAGCAGGCGGCGTTCGTTCGCCTGGCCCAGGTGTTGCAACTGTTCGGCCTGAAGCCGCGCCATTTGTGCGGCCTGCGCCAACAGGGTTTGCTGGCCTTGTTGGTGCGCGCCTTGCAGCGCCTGCTGCAGTTGCTGCAGGTCGGCCCGGGCGGCCTGGGCCTGGCGGGCCAGTTCGTCGCGCAGTTCAGCTTCCAGCCGCTGCAAGGCGGCGTCTTCACTGCGGCGCCACAGCGCCCAGCACAGCATCACCAGGTTCAAGGCGCCCAGCAGCAGCAAGGCGGTCAGCGTCCAATCGGGCATCCCGTCGATTGTGCCCGGCCAGCGGCGGGGCCGTGGCTGGCGCGGCGGCTGGCCCTGGCGGGCAAGTCTGACGAACTTCAGCCGCTGGTCAGCCCGGCGGCGGCCCACCCGGCCGCGCGCCGACCGGGGCCGGACCACCGCCGGCCGAGCCGGGCAGACGGCTGTCGCGGTAAGCCGCGTGCACCAGGTCCTGTCGCGCGGGCGTCAGGGCCGCGGCCAGGGCCGACCAGCGGCCCTGCAGGTCGGCCAGCGTGTCCAGCCAGTCCCGCGCGTCTTCGGCCTCCTGGCGCAGGTCGCGCGCCACGTCCGTCAACGCCGACACCGCCGGTGGCCGCTGGCGCACGGCGCGCAAGAGGCGCTGGCCCTTGAACTGGCTGGCCTGCTGCAGTTCACGCAAGAAGTCGTCAAGGGCCAGGCACTGTGCCGGGGCCAAGGCCAGCGTGGGCCGCAGTTCGGCCAGCCGCTGTGCCCAGGCGCGCCAGGGGTCGGGCGGCAGCAGGGCTTCCAGGCTGGGGCTGCGCGACTCCTCGGCCCGGGGTGCAGCGGCCGCGCCACTGGGCGCGCCACCCCGGCCACCGCCGGGCGGGCCACCGCCGCCCGGGCCCATCTGCGCGGCCGCGGGCGACAGCGCTCCCCAGCCCACCAGGGCCCAGGTGGCGCACAAGGCCCAGGTCGCCCCCAGGCGCGCGGCGCTGCCTGGGCCCGAGGGCCACAGGCGCTGGTGCCGGCGCAGCGGCGTCAGGCCGGGGCCCGTGCTCGGTGGGGTGGAGGTGTGGCGGGCGGGGTGGGTGGGGCGGCTGGGCGCGCCTGGGGGTGGAACGATCGGCATGGCGCCATGCTCGCGCCGCTGCGTCAGCCGCCCATGGCGCGGTGGTGAACGGCGGTGAAGTGCCCCGTCAAACCGGGTCACACCGGCGCCGCACAGCCCGTGCAGCCCAGTACCGCGCCTCAGCGCCGCCGCTGCGGCGCGCCCAGCACCTCGGGGTTGATGGGGGTGGGGGCCGTGCCGCCAGTCAAGGCCGCAATGAGGTTGTCGGCCGCCAGCTCGGCCATGGCGCGGCGTGTGGCCACGGTGGCGCTGGCGATGTGCGGCGTCAGCACCACGTTGGGCAAGGTCAGCAGCGCAGGGTGTACCGCGGGTTCACCTTCGAACACGTCCAGGCCCGCCGCGGCGATGCGGCGCGCGCGCAGGGCTTCGGCCAAGGCTGCATCGTCCACGATGCCACCCCGCGCCACGTTGGTCAGCGTGGCCGTGGGTTTCATCAGCGCCAGTTCTGCCGCGCCAATGGCGTGGTGGCTGCTGGCCGAATAGGGCAGCACCAGCACCAGGTGGTCGGCCTCGCGCAGCAGCGTGGCCTTGTCCACGTAGCGCGCGCCCAGCGGCGCTTCTTGTTCGGCCGGCAGGCGGCTGCGGTTGTTGTAAAGCACCTTCATGCCAAAGCCCAGGGCGCCGCGCCGCGCGATGGCCTGGCCGATGCGGCCCATGCCCAGGATGCCCAGCGTGCTGCCATGCACGTCGCTGCCGGTGAACATGTCGTAGGCCCAGCGGTTCCACTCACCGCGGCGCAAGAAATGTTCGCTTTCGGCCATGCGGCGGGCCGTGGCCATCATCAGCGCGAAGCCGAAGTCGGCCGTGGTCTCCGTCAACACGTCGGGCGTGTTGGTGGCCAGCACACCGGCCGCGGTGCAGGCCGGGATGTCGAAGTTGTTGTAGCCCACGGCCATGTTGGCCACCACCCGCAGCTGCGGACAGGCGGCCAGCACCTCGGCGTCGATGCGCTCGCTGCCGGTGGTGAAGGCACCGGCCTGGCCCTGCAGGCGCTGCACCAATTCGGCCTTGCTGAAGATGTGGTCTTCCGCGTTGTCGGTCACCTGGAAGTGTTCACGCAGCCGCGCCACCGTCTCGGGGAAGACGGCGCGGGCCACCAGCACGGCGGGTCGGGTCATGGGCATTTCCTTGTGGGCCAAGCGCCGTTCAACGGAACCAGATCAGCGTCATCACCACGAACAGCGGCAACAGCACCACACCGCTCCAGGCCATGTAGCCGAAGAAGCTGGGCATGCGGATGCCGCGGTCTTCGGCGATGGCCTTGACCATGAAGTTCGGCGCGTTGCCGATGTAGCTGTTGGCGCCCATGAACACCGAACCCGCCGAGATGGCCGCCAGCGTGGGCGCCAGCGTGGTCATCAGCACGGCCGGGTCGCCACCGGCCAGGTTGAAGAACACCAAATAGGTGGGCGCGTTGTCCAGGAAGGAGCTGAGGCCACCGCTGAACCAGAAATAGGCCCAGGGCAGCGGCTGCCCGTCGGGCCCGGTGACCGCCCTGGCCACGGCGGCAAAAGCGCCCTGCTCGCCGGCCTTCAGCATGGCCAGCACCGGGGCCATGGTCAGGAAGATGGCGGCGAAGAGCTTGGCCACTTCCTGCATGGGCGCCCAGCTGAACTGGTTCTTCTCGCGCACGGCACGCGGCGTCAGCCACAGCGACAAGGCCGTCACCACCAGCAGGCCGCATTCGCGCACCAGCTGCTGCAGTTCCATGGTCGTGCCCAGCACGTTGAAGCTGATGCCGGGCTTCCACACGCCACTCATCAACACCAGGGCCACCACCACGCCCAGCAGGACGAAGTTGACAGCACCTTCCAGGCCGAAACCCTCGGCGTTGTCGGGCGTCGGGTCCACCTTCAACACGCCTTCCTTGCTGTACCAGTAGTGGTCGATGGCGTAGAAGATGGCCAGCAGCGAACCCAGCAGAAACAAGGTCTCCGGGAAGATGTGCTTCACCGTCCAGAAGAAGTCCACGCCCTTCAGAAAGCCCAGGAACAGCGGCGGGTCGCCCAGCGGCGTCAGCGAACCACCGGCGTTGCTGACGATGAAGATGAAGAACACCACCACATGGGCCACGTGCTTGCGGTTGTCGTTGGCGCGGATCAGCGGGCGGATCATCAACATCGACGCGCCCGTGGTGCCCATCACACTGGCCAGCGCGGCGCCCACGGCCATCAGGCCCACGTTGGTCATTGGGCTGCCGTGCAGGTTGCCGCGCACGAAGATGCCGCCGGCGGTGGTGAACAACGCGCCGATCAACACGATGAACGGCAGGTACTCGCCCACCAGCGTATGGGCCACCACGCCCGCGGCCGCACCCGGCCCGGCCGTGGCCGCCCAGGGCAGCAGGAAAGCCAGGCCCCACACCGCGGCGATCTTGCCGAAGTGCGCGTGCCACACGTGGGGCAGCAGCAGCGGCAGCAAAGCGATGGACAACAACACGCCGGCAAAAGGCACGGCCCACCAGGCCGACAGGCCGGCGCCGGTGATCTCGGCCGCCTGGGCAGCGGGGGTGGCCGCCAGCGCAGCCAGACTCAGGGCCGCCCGCGCGGCTTGCAGAACAACGCGCATGGCTTCAACCCCAGAATTTGCTGAAACCGGCCACGGGCTCGCGGTCGGTCACCAAGGTGTTCTCCACCGCCGACATGTCGGCAACGCCCAGCGCCATGCCGCAGACCACCATCTGGTCTTCAGGCAGCTGCAGCTCTTCGTTGAAGATGCGGTGGAACTGCGTGAAGGCCGCCTGCGGGCAGGTGTCCAGGCCGCGGGCGCGGGCGGCCACCATCACGTTCTGCAGGAACATGCCGTAGTCCAGCCAGCTGCCTTGTTGCATCACACGGCCGATGGTGAACACCAGGCCCACGGGCGCGTCGAAGAAGCTGAAGTTGCGGCGGTGCTGGGCGTGCATGCGGTCCTTGTCGGCCTTGCCGATGCCCAGCAGGCCGTACAGGTCCCAGCCCACCTTGCGGCGGCGGTCGATGTACGGCGACACCCACTGCGTGGGGTAGTACGGGTACTCCTCGCTGTGGCGGGCACGCTCTTCGGGGTCGTCGTAGGCGGCGATGATGCGGCCCGTCACACGCTTCAGCGTTTCACCGGTCAACACATGCACCTGCCAGGGTTGCGTGTTGGTGCCCGAGGGCGCACGTGCAGCCACCCGCAGGATGTCTTCCACCGTTTCACGCGGCACCGGCGTGGGCAGGTAGGCGCGCATGCTGTGGCGGCTGGTGATGGCAGCGTCCACGGCGGCCGTGGTGTCGGGGGTGATGGTGGGGCGGGTGCTCATGGCGGTGCTGGAGGTCGATGTGGGTGTCCAAGGTGGGCCTTGCCAGAAGCCGCAAGGCAGAGCCGGAAGGGGGTGCCGGGCGGTGCGGTTCAGGCCGGGTCGCGCAGCGGCGCCAACGCGGCCAGCAAGGCCGCGGGCAACGGGGCGGGGCGACGGGTTTCGCGGTCCACGTACACGTGCACGAAGTGCCCGGCCGCGGCGGTGAGTGGCTCACCTTCGGCGAACAGGCCCACCTCGTAACGCACGCTGGAGCTGCCTTGCTGGGCCACGCGCAAACCGGCCTCGATGCGCTGCGGAAACGCCAGCGGCGCGAAGTAGTTGCACTGCGTTTCCACCACCAGGCCGATGGTGGCGCCTTGGTGGATGTCCAGCGCCCCGGCTTCGATGAGGTAGCGGTTCACCGCCGTGTCGAAGAAGCTGTAATAGACGACGTTGTTGACGTGGCCGTAGACGTCGTTGTCCATCCAGCGGCTGTCGAGGCGGCTGAAGTGGTGGTAGTGCGAACGGGCGCGCGGCTGGGGCCGCGGCGCGGCAGGCGCGGTGGCGTTGGCGACAGTGGCGGAAAGGCTCATGCCGCCGATTCTGCCCGCCAGCCCTGCCAATGCTGCAGCGCGGTTTCCAGGGTGCGTCGCTGCACCGCCACGGTCGTGGTGATGTCGCGGCCGTAGCCCCCGGCCATGCTGATCGCCACCGGAATGCGCCGGGCTTGCAGCGCCGACAGCACCCGCCGGTCGCGTTCGGCCAGGCCTTCGCCGCTGATCTTCAAGCGCCCCAGGCGGTCGCCCTCGTGCGGGTCGGCGCCGGCCAGGTAGAACGCCAGGCCGGGTGGTTCGGCACCGTGGGCCTGCCACACCTGGGCCAGCGCGGTGTCCAGCGCCTGAAGGTAGGGTTCGTCGGTGCAGCCGTCGGGCAGGTCCACGTCCAGCCGGCTGGCTTCCTTGCGGAACGGGAAGTTTTTCTCGCCGTGCAGGCTGAGCGTGAACACCGTGGGGTCGTCGGCGAAGATGGCCGCCGTGCCGTTGCCCTGGTGCACGTCCAGGTCGATGACCAGCACCCGCAGGCCCCGCCGCCGCGCGCGGTTCCACTCGGCCTGCATCAAACGCGCGGCCACGGCCACGTCGTTGAACACGCAGTAGCCCGAGCCCTTGTGGGCGTAGGCGTGGTGCGTGCCACCGGCCAGGTTGGCGGCCACCCCCCCGGGCGCGCCACCGGCCCCGTCGCCGAACAGCGCCGTGCGCGCCGCCGCGATGGTGGCGCCCACGCTGCGCCGGGAGCGTTCCACCATGGCCGGGCTCCAGGGGAAGCCGATCTCGCGCTGCTGGGCCGCGCTGGTCGTGCCTTCGAACACCGCGGTGATCCAGTCCGGCGTGTGGGCCAGCGCCAGTTCACCTTCGCTGGCCGGCGGGGCTTCGGTCAGGCGGACGGCCGGCAGTTCACGTTCCACCGCCTCGCGCAGCAACCGGTACTTGGCCATGGGGAAGCTGTGGCCGGGCGGCAAAGGCAGCACGAACTGGTCGGAGTGGAAGGCACGCATCGCCGGGGATTCTAGAAAGTCACCCCTACTTTGCTGCACCGCAACAAAATTCGCTTGCAATGCTGGTCGGGCGTCCCCATACTTCGAGTCATGCTGCAGTGCAACAAAAGTGCTGCACCCCAAGCCCCCAGGTTCCAAACCCCGGCTTTTTTGCTTCACCCACGGAGATCTGCACCATGACTTTCACCCCTGAACAACTGATGGCCGCCCACAAGTCCAACCTGGAAACCCTGTTCGGTCTGACGAACAAGGCTTTCGAAGGCGTGGAAAAGCTGGTCGAGCTGAACCTGCAAGTGGCCCGCACCACCCTGGGCGAAGCCGCTGAAACCACCAAAGCCGCCCTGTCGGTGAAGGACGCGCAAGAGCTGCTGGCCCTGCAAGCCAGCCTGCTGCAACCCGCCGCCGAGAAGGCCGCCGCCTACAGCCGCCACCTGTACGACATCCTGTCGGGCACCGGCGCCGAAGTGACCAAGGTCACCGAAGCCAACGTGGCCGAAGCCCAGAAGAAGGTGCTGTCCGTGGTGGACAACGCCGTGAAGAACGCCCCGGCCGGCACCGAAAACGCCGTGGCCCTGGTGAAGTCGGCCGTGGCCGCCGCCAACAACGCCTACGAAAGCGTGCACAAGGCCGCCAAGCAAGCCGCCGAAGTGGCCGAAGCCAACTTCCAGGCCGTGACCAGCACCGCCGTGAAGGCCACGCAAGCCGCCACCAAGGGCAAGCGCGCCGCCTGAATGGCAAGCTGACAGGCCCACGGGCCTGCCCCCCAGAAAACCGCGCCTCGGCGCGGTTTTTTCTTGCCCGCACGCCGGCACGCGGGGCCGTCGCGTGCCAGGACGCTGCCGTTCAGGCGCCGGGCCCAGGCCCCGCCGCCGCACGTTGCCGCCAGAACGCCACGTCGATCAACTGCTCGGCCCCGCTGCGTTCGTTGACCAGCCAGAAACTCTGGCCGTCGGCGCTGATGCGCACCACCTCGCCGGTGTGGCGCCCGGCGCTGACACGCCGCCCCAGCGCGTTGGCCGGGAAGTCGGGCTGCCCCGCCAGGTCCAGCAGCGATGTGGCCGGCCGCGTGTCACCGGCCAGGCGCAGACGCTGCACCAGCGGCGCCAGCACCGGGTTGCGCGCGTCGGCCGCCGACAGCCACACCAGCAGCTTGGCCTTGGCGCGGCTGAAGGCCACATTCACCAGCCGGCGCGCTTCTTCGGTCTGCAAAAAGGGCTGCTGGCCGTCCACCGGGTCGAACAGCACCAGCGGCGCTTCGCTGCCCTGGGCCCGGTGCACGGTGCTGACCTTCACGCGGTCGGGCACGCCGCGCAGCCGCAGCTGGTGGCGGATGCGCGCCCGCTGCGCGCGGAACGGCGTCAGCACCACGATGTCTTCCGGCGCCCAGGCCGGGGGCACTTCGGCCCCAGGCTCGCGGGCCGCCGCATCCAGGCCCAGGGCCTGCGCCACCAAGTCGGCCACGGCCGCGGCCGACTCGGCGCGCACCGGCCCCCGTTCGGCCGCCGACCAGCCGCCCTCGTTGCGCACCGGGCACACGTGCACGTGGGTGTCGGCGTCCAGCGCGCCCAGCGCGCGCCGCCGGGCCGCCAACCAGGTCGGCGAGGCCGCAGCGTCGGCCGCCACGCGCAAGGCGCCGTCGTAGAACAGCTGGCTGACCAGCTCGCCGATGGGTGCGGCCATGCGCGACTGCTCGTCCAGCAAGGCCACCGAAGGCCCACAGCGCGGCATGGCCGAAAACGCCGAGCGCCCCAACCACCAGCGCGCGCCGCGGTCGTCGGCGCGCTGCACCGGGCCCAGCTGCTGCGGGTCGCCAGCGAACAAACGGGCCTGGCCCAGCGGCATCAGCACCAGCGCCTGGGCCAGGCTGACCTGGCTGGCTTCGTCGAACACCACCAGGTCGAAGGGCGGCTCGCCATCGGCGGCCAACTCGCGCAGGGTCTTCAGCGTGGCCACGGCGCGGGTGGTGGTCATGCTGACCAAACGGCAGCGGCGCAGCACCTGCAGCGAGGCCGCGCGCAACTCGGCCCGCAACGCCGCCAAGCGGTCTGACCAGGCTTTCAGCGCCGCCGCGTCGCGGTGCGCCGGCCGCGCGGCCTCGGCCCGGGCCAGGCGGGCGATGAGGCCGTGGTCGTCGGTGGGCAGCAGGTGCTCGCGGCCGGCGTAGGCCGCGGCTTCAAACCGGGTGCCCAGGCGCTGCACCAAC